>DASRBA010000221.1:0-7694 GCA_035637895.1 Myxococcaceae bacterium | reverse complement strand
CTGGACGGCGTGCGCGCCCGCGGCGCCGACCTGCTCTACGCCAACGCCTCCTTCCGGGTCGGCGGGTTCGAGGCGCGCGCCGGGCGCCAGGTGCGCTGGGAGGCGTTCGACGGGTTCGCGCTGGACGGCGCGCGCCTGCGCTACCGCTCGCCGTGGCACGTGGGGCTGGAGGCGTACGGCGGGCTGTGGGTGAAGGGATCCAGCTTCCTCGGTTCGCCCACGGAGCAGTTGGACGGGACGCGGTCCGTGGGGCTGCGACTGCCTGGGCTGGACCCGGCGAACACGGACCTGGGCGACCTGCAGCCCACCTACGGGGCGCGCTTCTTCGTCGAGGAGCTGGCCGGCTTCGACGCGGCGGTCGAGTACCGGCGCTCCACCATCGACGGGAAGGTGGCGCTGGAGCGGCTGGCGGCGGAGGTGCTCTACGCGAAGCGCGACCTGGGCCTCTCCGCCAGCGCGGCCGCCGACGTGGACCTCGCCGCGCGCGAGCTGGCCAACCTGCGCGTGCAGGCCCGCTACGACGGCGGCCTCCTCGCCGCCACCGCCGAGGTGGACCGCTACACGCCCATCCTCACGCTGGACTCCATCTGGTACTGGTTCACCCGCTCCCCGCGCGACGAGGCCAGCCTGCGCGCGGACGTGCTCCCGCCCGGCCCGTTCCGCGCCTACGCGCGCGTGGACGTGGCGCGGCTCACCGAGGTGCTCAACCCGACCACGGACCTGGTGACGGTCGGGGTCTCCTCACCGCCGCCCTCGGGCACCAGCTCCGGCGGGGCGGTGGGCGCCGCGCTGGCGCTGGGGTCGATCGACGCCGGCGCCGACTTCACCTTCCGGCGCGGGGACTCGGGTAACTCGGGCTGGCTGGACGTGCACGGGGGCTGGCGGCCGGCGTCGCGGCCGTACTCGCTGGAGGCGCGCGTCTCCTACGCCGACGTGCGCGACGGGCTGCAGCCGCTGCTCCAGGGCCACTTCTTCGGCGCGCAGCTCCGCGGGGCGGTGGCGCTCTCGCGCATCGCGCGGGTGTCGCTGGTGCTGGAGCAGAACGTGAGCGCGCTCGATAGATCCGACACGCGCGCCTTCGCCACGTTCGAGCTGGGCACCGGCGCGGGAGGGCGGCGATGAGCGCGTTCCTTCACACGCCGCTGGTGCTGGCCGCCGGCGCGGGGGGGCGGCGATGACCTCCCCGCTCCTCCACGCGCTGCTGGCGCTGGCCGCCGCCTCCTCCTCGGGCGAGCGGTCGCCGGTGATCTTCCCGCAGCAGTCCATCGCCGTCCGCTTCGACCACGCGCAGCACCTCTCCGGCGGCGCGGACTGCCTCACCTGCCACGACAAGGCGCGCAAGAGCACCCGCGCCTCGGACTGGAACCTGCCCGGCCACCCCGAGTGCGAGCAGTGCCACGACCTCAAGAAGGACAAGTGCAGCACCTGCCACCCGGGCTTCGACCAGACCGCGCGCGCCGCCCCGCCGCGGATCGCCTTCCCCACCGCCAACCTGGTCTTCGACCACCAGGTCCACGTCAAGAACAAGGTCCCCTGCCAGCGCTGCCACGAGGACGTTTCGAAGGTGCAGCTGGCCACCGTGCAGCAGCTGCCCAAGATGGCCACCTGCCTCTCGTGCCACGACGGGGCGACCGCGCCCTCCACCTGCACCACCTGCCACCTGAAGGAGCCCAGCGGCCGGCTGCAGCTCACCTTCGCGCAGGGCCCGCTGCGGCCCATGGCGGGCAACCCGTTCGGCGTGGACCACGGCCCGCGCTTCGAATTCACCCACGCCGCGCCCGGCTCCACCGCGCGCTCCACCTGCCTGGCTTGCCACGCGGACCGCGACTGCCAGAAGTGCCACGACGGGATGCAGAAGCCGCTCTCCGTCCACCCCAACGACTGGATCTCCCTCCACGCGCTCCAGGTCCGCGGCCAGGTGCTCCAGTGCGAGAGCTGCCACCGCCTCCAGTCCTTCTGCATCGCCTGCCACGAGCGGAGCGGCGTCTCCAACGAGGGCCTCCTCCTCCCCGCGCAGAACCTCAAGGTGCACGGCGACCTGACGAGGTGGACCGGCCTGGTGAGCCAGAACCGCGTCCAGATGACCGGGAACCACCACGCCTTCCAGGCGGCGCGCGACATCCGGCCCTGCATGAGCTGCCACCGCGAGGAGACCTGCCTCAAGTGCCACTCGCAGGTGGACCACCCCAGCCTGCAGGGGCGCCCGGCCAACCCGCACCCGCCCAACTTCGCCGCGGCGTGTCGGCGCTTCGCGTCGATCAACGATCGCGGGTGCGTGCTCTGTCACGATGAGGGATATCTGGCCGCGCAGGGGTGCAGGTAGGGAGGCCGCGCCGGATTGCAGTGTCATTAGGGGATTCCACCCTTGTAGGCCTCCATTCACCTGTGCGACACGTGCCGGTTCCGGCCCGGGGGAAACATGAGCCAGACGCGATGGAGGTGGTTCGTCTGGGCGCTGGTGCTTGCCGCCACCTCGGCGAGCGCGCAGTCCCAGACCACCACGTGCAGCACGGCGGCAAAGACGGTCCCGGTGACGCGGCAATTGCGCCAGCTCTACCTGGATCTCCTCAACCGTCCGCCGACGATGGCCGAGTACCAGGCCGCGCAGGCCAAGGGCTCGATCACCACGGACGACATCCGCGCGCTGATGGCGACGGACGAGTTCTACAACCGGATGCGGCTGTATCACCGGGCCCTGTTCAAATCGAACGTGGTGGCGTCCGTCTACGACCTGGGCGACACGCGCCTGCAGGGGACGCTCGCCACCGGGAACCCCGGCGACCCGGGCAACCCCATGTCGACGCGCGGCGTGGCGGCGGGCGCGATGCGCGGCGGGCGCAACACCACCTGCAACCAGAACATCCAGCAGTCGCAGTGCAACGCGGTGAAGGAGGACCCGCAGGGCGAGCCGGCCACCAAGACCTGCTACGACCCCAACGGCGTCCCGCTGCCGGTCAGCTACGACTACGACGCCATCAACTACGTCTGCACCCAGTTGGCCGCCACCGACTGCGCGGCCGCGGTGACCGCGGGCCTGCTGCCGGACAAGTACCTCTACTACTGCGACATGCGGCGGGACGCGGCGAACGTGCTGCACCCCTTCCGCTGCGTCGTGAACAACACCCTGCCCGGCCAGGAGACGCTGCTCACCGAGGAGCTGGACGCCGCCAACGGGCGGGTGGTGGCGATGGTGGACGCGGCCACGCCCACCACCAAGCGGCTGGACCGCTGCTCGCTGACGCTGTCCCTGCGGTTCAACCTCGTGGGCAGCTACATCCCGCAGAAGGGCTGCATCCAGCGCGAGGGCTGGGAGACGGTGCCGGTGCCCTTCTTCGAGGCGGCCGGCAGCGCCCGCACCACCGTGCAGATGTGCGCCATCGAGGCGCAGGACCGGCCGGTGAACCCGGGCACGCTGGAGACGTGCGAGACCGGCCGCTTCGTGGGCGACCGCTCGTGCGGCTGCGGCGCCAACGCCCGGCGCTGCGAGGGCCTGGGCGCGGGCGTGCACAACGCGCGCATCGCCGCCTTCAACCAGGAGCCGGAGCTGATCGCCGACTCCGTCGTCCGGCGGGACGAGCCGTACTTCAGCATCCTCACCACCCGCCGCAGCTTCGTGAACGGGACGCTGTCGCAGTTCTACCGGCAGAACCAGGGCACCGGGGTGTGGACGGTCTCCTCGCCCACCAGCGACCCCAGCCAGATCCCGGACGTGCCGTACAACAACACCACCACCTGGGTGGAGTACGCGCGGGACGACTGGCACTCCGGCGTCCTCACCTCCGCCGAGTACCTCTACCGGTTCGCCACCTGGCGCTCGCGCATCGCGTCCTTCTACGACTCGATGCTGTGCAGCCACTTCGCGCCGCCGCCCAACGCCACCATGCCGGCGCCGGACGACACCTGTAACCGCGAGAACAACCTCTCCCAGCGCTGCGGGTGCAGCTACTGCCACGCCAGCATCGAGCCGCTGGCCTCGCACTGGGGCCGCTTCGGCGAGCGCGGCGCCACCTTCCTGGACCCGAACCTCTTCCCTCGGGTGGACCTGCGCTGCCGCGACTGCGCCATCAACGGCGACGCCTTCTGCGGCGGCACCTGCACCAACTACGTGATGCAGGCCTTCGACGGCGACGGCGCCAACAGCCTGGGCCTGCTCAAGACCTACCTCTACCGGACCCCGCTGGAGGAGGACAACATCGCCGGCGGGCCGCAGCTGCTGGTGGAGAAGATGCTGGCCAGCGGCGACCTCGAGCGCTGTACCGCGCGGCGGATCTGGAAGGAGTTCCTGGGCCGGCCGATGACGCAGGCCGAGGAGGCCGCCTACCTGGACTCGATGGTGAGCACGTTCGTGGCCAGCGGGTGGAACCTCAAGTCGCTGATCCAGTGGACGGTGACCTCTGACCTGTACCGGAGGATCGACTGATGCGCGCGCTCGTCTGGAGAGCGGGGACGGTGCTGGCGCTGGCGGTGCTCGCCGCGTCGTGCTCGAAGACGCAGGACCAGCCGGCCACCCTGGAGCAGCTGGCGCCGGGGCACCCGCCGCTGACGCCCCTGGTGGACCCCGACCTGCAGGGCGGCCACGTGGGCCGGGCCCCGCGGCGGCTGACGGTGGACCAGCTGGACCGGTCCATCACCACCGCGGTGGGCCGGCGCTGGACCGGCATCGACTCGGTGGCGGCCACGCTGGGCAAGCCCGACTACGCGATGTCGGTGACCGAATCCATCGACCCCACGCTGGTGTTCGCCAAGTTCCTCGAGGACGGCGCGCGCGAGGTGTGCGTGGCCCAGGCCCAGGCGGACATCGCCCAGACCACCGCGGCCAACCGCATCCTGGCCAACGCCCTGCCGGACAACATCAACAACCTCACCACCCTCACCCCGGCGCAGATCAAGGCCAACCTGACCTACCTCTCGCTGCGCTTCTGGGGCGAACCGCTCCAGGGCGCCGAGCTGGACAGCTGGGCGACGCTGTTCACGCAGCTGGCGGCGCGCGCGCAGGCCATCAGCAAGCGCGACCAGGCGCTCTCCGCCACCTGCATCGCGCTGATCACCGACCCGCGGTTCATGAGCTACTGAGGAGCCACCCGTGAAGCGACACCAGGCGACTCCGGAGTGCGAGTGCGGCGGGTGGAGCCGCCGCTCGTTCATCAAGGGCGCGGCGGGCTTCGCCGGCTCCACGCTGCTGGGCGTGATGCCGTTCAAGGCCTTCGCGCAGCAGGCGCAGGCGGGGCTGACCGCCGCCGGCCGCAACTTCATCTTCGTGTACTTCCAGGGCGGCTGGGACCAGATCCTGGCGTTCGACCCCAAGGACCCGACGGTGTTCACCGCGGACCGGGTGGCCGAGACGCACATCATGCCGGGGTACGACCGGTTCACCGACCCGACGTTCCCCACCATGCCGGTGCTGCCGGCGCAGCGGTCCGGCTCCGCGCCGTCCAACATCCTCTTCGGCCCGGGCATCGGCCGGCTGGCGGACCACTATGACCTGATGTGCGTGGTGCGCGGGATCAACATGACCACCGTGGCCCACGAGGTGGGCTACCGGTACTTCCTCACCGGCAAGCCGCCGGTGGGGAGCTCGCCGCGCGGCTCGTCGGTGGCGACGGAGATCGTGGGCCAGATGATGCCGGCGGTGCCCATCCCGTCGCTCGCCTACTCCATCGAGTCCTACAACGAGAAGTACCCGGGCAGCGCCAACGCGCTCAACGTCACCACCTCGCGCGACCTGCTGCTCACGCTGGCGCCCAGCCCCACCGCGCTGGACTCGCAGATCGAGCAGCAGCTGCTGGACTTCCGCGGCAACCCGGTCACCTGCGAGTCGCAGCTGTACGACTCGCGCGGGCTGGTGAGCAGCTACGTGCAGTCCGAGCAGCAGGTGAAGAACGCGCTCCAGAGCCGGCTGGACAACGCCTTCCGCTTCGAGCGGCCGGAGAACGCGGCGATCCGGGCGCAGTACGGCCTGGCGGGCTCGCCGCCGTACGACTCGGCGGCGGGGCGCGCGGCGCTGGCGGCCACCGCCATCAAGCAGGGGATCAGCCAGTGCGTGAGCATCACGCTCCAGGGCAACCTGGACACGCACTTCGGGACGCAGACCGCCCATGCCACCAACCTGCGGACCGGGTTCAACGCGCTGGCCGACCTGTTCACCGACCTGCGCAATTCGCCGCACCCGGCGGGCGGGTCCTTCATGGACCACACCACCGTCCTGGTGTTCTCCGAGTTCGCGCGCACGCCGCTGATCAACACCGCGGGCGGGCGCGATCACCACATCACCGGGTCCTGCCTGCTGGCGGGCGCGGGGGTGAAGCACAATATGGTGCTCGGCGCCTCGGGCGACATCGACATGGCGCCGGGCCGGATCGACTTCACCTCCGGCGCGACGACCACGGTCACCGGCCTCAACATCTTCCCGGACAACATCATCGCCACCGTGCTGGCGTCGGCGAACCTGTCCTGGGCGAACCTGCGCATGGGGCCGATCCCGGCCGCGCTCGCATGAGATCGGCGCTGGGCGCCGTCGCCGCGGCGGCGCTGCTGGGGGGATGCGGGCCCGCCGCGTCCACCTTCGACCCCGCGGTGGTGTCGACGTCCTTCCGGGTGCAGGACGCGCCCGGCTTCGCCGACGAGCGCGGCGACGCGATGCTGATCAACGCCTCCGGCGCCCTGGTGCGGGTGAAGGCGGACGGGCAGCAGGGGTCGCTGGAGCCGCACCCGGGCAACCCCGGCCCCGTGGGCGCGGTGCGCGCGGTGTTCCCCATGGGCCCGCACGCCGCGCTGGTGGCCGCCGGGGGCGGCGTGTTCGTGGCGCAGGAGGGGTGGATCATCGACCCCGGCTGGGGCACCGCGCTGGATCCGGCGGGCGTCACCGGCGCGGCCGACCCGGGCGACGGGACGGCGTGGATCGCGCACCAGTCCGGCCTGTTCCAGGTCAACGGCGGCGCGATCTCCGAGCTGAAGCTGGGCGGCGCCTCCATCACGGGCATCACCGCGCTGGCCGCCGCGCCGGCCGAGGACGGGTCGGGGGGCATCTGGTACTCGGACGCCTCCGGGATGCACGTGGTGGAGACCACCTCCTCGCAGACGCTGGTGGTGCGCTCCGCCACGCTCTCCGCCGGGGACGCGAAGAACGCCACCGCGCTGGTCGCGCTCGGCGACGGCGAGCGCAGCGCGGGCGAGCTCTGGGTGCTCAACGCGTCCGGCCTCTCCCGGCTCTCCTCCAGCGGGTGGCACTCGGTGGGGATGGGCGCCAAGGTGGAGGGGCTGGCGGCGCGCGGGCGCGTGGTCTGGGTGAGCGCGGGCGGCAAGCTGTGGCGCTACGACGCGGACCTCGACGCGTGGGAGATCGCCAAGGGGCTCACCAACCTGCGCCTGCTGGCGGCGGACGCGGCGGGCGGGGCGTGGATCAGCGTCAACGGCGGGCTGCAGGCGGTGGAGAAGGAGCGGACGCCGCGGCTGGTGGGGCTGGACACCAGCGAGGTGTTGACGGTGAGCGACCTCCTCGTGCGCGCGCTGATCCCGCCCGGCGCGGACGCCCAGACGGTCACCTACACGCTGGAGGGCGAGCAGATCGTCGCCGGGCCGACCACCTTCTCGCTCGGCGGCGAGGCGGCCGACGGCTCGGTGATGCCGTACTCTCTGCTGGGGCTCGCGTCCGGGTCGCATACGCTGGCGGCGATGGCCCAGTACTCGGACGGGAC
>DASRBA010000220.1:0-45813 GCA_035637895.1 Myxococcaceae bacterium | reverse complement strand
TGACGGTGTCCACCATCTCCCGCCCCAGGGTGAAGATCTCCTCCGCGTAGCGGTAGACCACCCGCCCCATCTCCGTGAGGGCGAGCTTGCGGCCGGCCTTCTCGAAGAGCCTCTCGCCCAGCTGGTCCTCCAGGGCGTGGACCTGCGCGCTCAGGGTGGGGTGCGACAGCCGGAGCACCTTGCCGGCCGGGACGAGGCCCCCCTCGCGCGCCACGACCCAGAAATAGAGGAGGTGGTGGTAGTTGAGCCATTCCATGCCCCTGGACGATATGTCGTGAAACCCGACACGTCACGACGAACTTTCGTCATGGTCCACATGAAGGTCCGTCCCTAGATCTGGAGGTATGCCATTCGACTCCATTGGAACGCCGGCCCTGTGGGTCGGTTTCGTCGCGTTCGTGCTCGCCATGCTGGCGATCGACCTGGGGGTCTTCCACCGGAAGGCGCACGAGGTGAGCCTGAAGGAGGCGGGGATCTGGAGCCTGGTGTGGGTGGCCCTGGCGATGCTGTTCAACCTGGGCGTCTACGTCTGGTTCGGGGCGGACCGCGCCCTGGAGTTCACCACCGGCTACGTGATCGAGAAGGCGCTGGCGGTGGACAACCTCTTCATCTTCGTGACGGTGTTCGCCGCCTTCGCCATCCCGCCCATCCAGCAGCACCGCGTGCTCTTCTGGGGCGTGCTGGGGGCGCTCGCCATGCGAGCGGGCTTCATCTTCGCCGGCGGCGCGCTCCTCCAGCACTTCCACTGGGCGATGTACGTCTTCGGCGGGCTGCTGGCGGTCACCGGCGTCAAGCTGTTGGTCCAGCGGAAGGAGGAGCCTGACCCGGAGAAGAACGCCGTGGTGAGGGTCGTCCGGAAGGTCTTCGGTCACGGGCGGCTGGCCAGCCCGCTCCTGCTGGCGCTGATCACCATCGAGCTCACCGACCTGGTGTTCGCGGTCGACTCCATCCCCGCCATCTTCGCGGTCACCGCGGACCCGTTCATCGTCTTCACGTCGAACATCTTCGCCATCCTCGGCCTGCGGTCGCTCTACTTCCTGCTCGCCGGGGTGTTGACGAAGTTCACCCACCTGAAGACCGGGCTGTCGTTCGTGCTCATCTTCGTGGGCGCGAAGATGCTGCTGATGGACGTCTACAAGGTCCCGATCGGAGCCTCGCTGGCGATCATCGGCGGGATCCTCGGGATCTCCATTGCCGTCTCGTTGCTCCAGAAGCCGGTGGGCGCGGCCGGCCGGCGCGCGGTGGAGGGGTGACCGGCTAAGCTCCGCGCCGGCGTGGACACGATCGATCTTCCCCGGCTGCCAGGAACGGCCTCGTTCTCCGGAACCGACCGTTTCCGCGTGGTGCGGATGCTGGGGAGTGGCGCGCACGGCACCGTGTACGAGGTCGTCGACCTCCAGCGCGACGACCGGATCGCCCTCAAGCGGCTGGAGCGAACCGAGCCCTTCGCCCGCGAGCGCTTCAAGGCCGAGTTCCGCTCGCTCTCGGACCTCCGGCACCCGAACCTGGTGGCGCTGCACGAGTTGGTAAACGACGGCCGGGAGATGTTCTTCACCATGGAGCTGGCGGCCCACGGTGAGCTCACCGCCTGGCGCTCGGCATGTGGCTCGGGCGCCGGCTGGGAGGACCTGGAGGCGCTGCTGGGCGACGTCGCCGCCGGGCTCCAGGCGCTCCACGCCTCCGGGAAGCTGCACCGCGACCTGAAGCCCGCCAACGTCCTCCTCACCCGGCCGAAGCGGGCGGTGGTGGCGGACTTCGGGCTGGTCGGCGACGCGGGCGCCGCGGGTGGAGCGGCGGTGGGGACCCCCGGGTTCATCGCCCCGGAGGTCCTCGCCGGCGCCCCTCATGGCCCGCCGAGCGACTGGTACGCCTTCGGGGCCACCATCCACGCGTTGCTCGCCGGCCGCCCGCCCGGGCACGGCGCGGCGCTCCCGCTCGCTGGAGACGAGGCGGCGCTGGGGCGGTTGCGCGCCCTCTGCGAACGGCTCCTGGCGCCGGAGCCCGCGGGCCGGCCCGCCGGTGGCGAGGTGCTCGCCGCGCTCGGCCGGGCGGAAAGGACCCCGGCGGCGGGCGACCGCGCGAGCTGGGTCGGACGGCAGGGCGAGCTGGCCTCGCTGCTGCACGCCCTGGAGCTTGCCCGCGCGGGGCAAGCGGTCGCGGCCCACGTGCGCGGGCCCGCGGGGATGGGCAAGACCGCGCTCGTGGGCGCGGCGCTGGAGGCCATGGCCGCCCGCACGCCCATCCTCCCGCTGCGCGGCCGGTGCTTCGAGCGGGAGACCACGCCGTACCGCGCGTTCGAAGGCGTGGCGGAGGACCTGGCGAAGGCGCTCGGCGCGCTCGACCGCGAGGCGCTCGCGGCGGTGGTGCCCGAACCGTTCCCTTCGCTCGCCCGCCTCTTCCCCGCGCTGGGCGCCGCCGTGCGCGGGCACCTGGCCACCGCGCCGGCCGACGCCCGCGAGCTGCGGCGGCGCGCAGTCGAGGAGCTGCGCCAGCTCCTCCGCCGCCTCGACGCGCGCGCCAAGGTGGTGGTGGTGCTGGACGACTTCCAGGACGCGGACGCGGACAGCGCGTGGGTGCTGGAGGAGCTGCTGGCGCCGGGAGGGCCGCCGGCGCTCGCCGTGGCGGTGGATCGCGAGGCCCGGGCGCGCGGGCCGGACGAGGCGGGCGCGGGGGCCATCCTCGCGCGGTCGGAGCCGGCCGTGGTGACGGTGGACGTCCCGGTGGGCCCCCTGGCGGACGAGGAGCGGGAGGCGCTGCTCCGCGCGCTCGGCGTGGCGGAGCCGGCCGGCGGCTGGGGCGCGCGGGAGCCGGCGCGGAGCCCGCTGGAGCTGGTGGAGCTGGCGGCGTCGCTCCGGGGAGGAGAACCGGACGCGCCCCTGGAGTCGCTGGTCCTCCGGCGGGTGGAGGCGCTGGCGGGGCCGGCGCGGGAGGTGGCGGAGGTGGTGGCGGTGGCGGGCCACCCCATCTCCGAGGACGCCGTCCGCCGAGCGGCGCCGGCCGGGCGCATCACCGCCGCCGTGTTGGAGGAGCTGCGCGCGGCGCGGTTGACCCGGGCGGTGATGGCCGGCGGGCGCGCCCTGCTGGAGCCGATGCACGACCTGGCGCGGCGGGTGCTCGTCGGCGCGCTGCCGCCCGAGCGGAGGGCGGCGCTGCACGCGTCGATCGCCCAGGCCCTGGAGGAGACCGGGGGCGGCGCGCACCTGGTCCTGGAGCACCTGGAGCGCGCCGGGCTGCGCGAGCGCGCGGAGGCGATGGTGGAGCCGGCCGCGGCGCAGGCGGAGGCGGCGCTGGCGTTCGAGCGGGCGGCGGCGTTGCTCGACCGGGCCGCGCGCGGGGCGGGCGCGCCGGAGCGGCGGCTGGAGCTGCGGCGCCGGCAGGGCCAGGCCCTGGTGGCCGCGGGGCACGCCTGGCGCGCCGGGGAGGCGTACGAGGACGCCGCCGCCGCCGCGGCCGAGGCCGGCGTGGACCGCGCGCCCTGGCTGTCGGCGGCGGCGGAGCACCTGCTGCGCGCGGGCAAGCTCGACCGCGGCGTCCAGCTCCTGCAGGAGGTCCTGCGCTCGGTGGGGATCGGGATGGCGCGGGGCCGGGCGGGGATGATGGCGCGGATCCTCTGGACGCGGATGCGCCTGGGCCGCGCGGGCCCGCTGGGCGGGAGTGCGGATCCGGAGGTGTTGCGCCGGTTCGACGCGTGCTGGGCGGCAGCCATGGGGTTCGGGAGCGTGGACGCGCTGAGGGGCGCGGAGTTCGAGGCGCTCAGCACGGCCATCGGGCTGCGGTGCGGGGAGCCGCACCGGGTCTGCCGGGCGCTGGGCGCGAACGCCAGCTACCTCGCGTCGGTGGGCGGGCGCCGCGCGTGGGCGGAGGCGAGGCGGAACCTGGCGGAGTTGGAGGCCATCGCGCGCGCGCACCCGTCGCCGGCGGCGGAGGCGTTCGCCCTGTTCACCCGGGCCATCGTGGCGTTCTTCGAGGGCGCGTGGGGGGAGTCGACGCGGGCGGGGGAGAAGGCGGAGGCGATCCTCCGGCGGAGGTGCCAGGGGTCGACGTGGGAATTGGTGATGGCCGCGGGGTACTCGACCACCGCGCGCGCGTACACCGGGGAGCTGCGGGGGCTGGCGGAGCGGCACGCGGCCGTGGTGCGCGACATGGACGAGCGGGGGGACTTGCTCGGGTCGGTCACGCTGCGGCTGGGGACGAGGAACCGCGGGTGGCTGGCGCTGGACCGACCGGAGGAGGCGGAGCGGATGGACCGGGAGGCGATGGAGCGCTGGCCCGTGCCCGGGTACCACTCGCAGCACTACATGCACCTGGTGGGAGCGTGCGACCTGGAGCTCTACCGGGGGAAGCCCGCCGCCGCGCTGGAGCGGTTGGCGGCGGACTGGCCGCGGCTCCGGGCCAACTTCTTCTTCACTCGAGACTTCGTGCGCGCGGAGCTCAACGCGCTGCGGGCGCGGTGCGCGATCGCCGCGGCGCTGTCGGCGGAGGGGGCGGCGGTGGGGAGGTTGAAGGCGCTGGCGAGGAAGAGCGCGCGGGTCCTGGAGCGGAGCGGGTTCCTGGCCGCGCGGCCGTGGGCGGAGTCGTCGTGGGCGGGGCTGGCGCTGGTGGAGGGGGAGCGCGCCCGGGCCGCCGAGCGGTATGAACGGGCGGCGGCGGCGTTCGACGCGGTGGGGATGGGGCCGTCCGCGGCCGCCGCGCGCCGCCAGGCGCTGCTGGCGGTGGGGCGGGACGCCGCGGAGGCGGAGGAGGCGCTGCGCGCGGCGGGCGTCGTCTCGCCGGAGCGGTTCGCGAGGATGCTAGGGCCGGCGCGGCCTTGACACGGACTGCAGCATCTTCCGGGACCAGAAGTTCGGGTCACTCTGGGTGGACTGGCTCTGAGGCGCCTTGTCCCTGTCGACCACGCGATCGCCGATCCGGGTGCGCCGGCCGGACGCGAGGTACAGGTTTGCCTGCACGAGGGTCGTCTCCAGCTCCAGCGCCAGGCTTCTGGCAAATTCCCGCAAAATCAGCTTGTTCCAGTATCCCAGGGCAATCACTGCCGGATCGAATCCGAGATCGTCCCTCGTGATGCCCGCCCACATCGGCTCGCCGTCCGGATGACCTTCGCCCGCCTTCTTCTGCCGGAGTGCCTGGATGGCGCGGATCGCGCAGCGCGGCTCCTGCGCAGCCTTCTCCAGCTCATCGAGGACCTGCCGGACGGTCTTCTGAAAGGGGTCCAGGACGTTGCCCAATACGAGCGGCAGCGGGATATCAGGGCTCTCGAGGTCGTCGAGGCAGGCCAGCTTGGCGGTCACGTCGGGCTCGAACGTGAGGTCCAGGTGGAGCCTGACGCTGATGAGCCGCGACGGCGCGCGCCCCCCTTCCCCTTCGAGCGGGAGGCCCAGGTCCAGATCGAACCCATGGATGCGAGCATCGTCGAGCTCGACCAACGTCGGAGGGCTCAGGGGCGACTGCGGAACCCTGACCGGCGGCTTCACGGTCTGTGCCTCATCCTGGGGAGGTTTCCGCTCTCGCTCCAGGGGCTTCATGGCCTCGAACAGTCCGTAATCCCGTTCTTCACGAAGGACCTTGTCGTCCGGGTGGATCGGCCTGAGCCGGCCGAGCGACCTGTTGGCGACCAGTTCCTGGAAGACCGCGAGGAAGACCTCCGCGCAGCGCTCCTGCAACTCGCGCCGATGCATCGAGCCGTCGACCCATGCCCGCGCCAGCCGGTAAGGCTTGTGCGAGGGATGCCTCTTCCAGTGTTTGCCCGACATGGTGCCTCCTAGAAGAATCGCTCCAGCGCCCGAGGCAGACCTTCCCCAACCAACTGGGCTCCGCGGACGGCCCCCGCCGCCAGGGCGAGGGCTCCGCCCCGGCCGGGTGGAGCGCCGTCGATGGTCTGGGTGATCCCCATCACCTCGAACAGGTGCGGCTCGCCGCGGCGGAACAGGTCTCGATCGAGCTCCTTGACGTAGTCGAACTCGGCCGGTTCGCTGGGCGCGAAGATCTCGCAGAGATCCCCGTCCAGGTGGTCGTGCTCGATGAGGCCGTTCACGGCCTCCCGGGCCGACTCGTTCGCGCCCTCCATGGTCGCCAGGTCCGTGTTCGTCTGGACGTAGTCGCCCGCCAGGAACAGGTTGGGGATGGTGGTCCGCGCCTGCGGCCGCTCCAGGTGGGAACCCGGTGGGTGGATGAAATAACGGCTCCGGTTGTACGCGTCCGGGACCGGGTATGACTGGATCGGCGATGCGAACAGGATGCTGTCGTCCAGGTGATACCCGAGGTATCTCTCGGGGAGCGCGGAGCGCTCGCCGAACTGGTGCGCCTCGCGAAGCTGGGCCCAGATCTCCTGCGCCACGACCTTGGGCTCGTTGCACTCTCTGGCCAGCAAGCCGACGGCGCGGTGCCTGCCCTCGTTGTGCTCCCAGTCGCAGATGTCCACGGAGAGGATTCCGCGGCAGATGCCTGCCCCGTACGCCTGCATGAACCTCGGGCCCCAGAACTGCGCCTGGGAAACCGAGCTCAGCTTCCAGGGGGTCTCCGGGTAATAGACGTGTCCCCGGACGATGGGGACGTCTCGCTCCAGGTAGTACTGGATCCCGGACATCCAGGCCGTGTATCGGCTGACGTCGATGTTGCGGATCCACGTCAGGGAGGGATCCTCGTTGACCAGCTCGTCCGAGGCGGGGCGCGACAGCACCGCCCTCATCGCGTCGACCGGGAGGGCGGCGATGACGCAGTCGCGCTCCCCCACGGGTACGGTGTAGCGGTGGTGGTCCTCCTCGTACTCGAAACAGCTCACCCGGCGGCGAGCCCGGTCGTAGCTGATGGACGTGACCGCCGCGCCGTACCGGAACCCGACGCGCGGCATCATCGTCCGGAGGTGGCGCTCCCACGGCTCCAGCCACTGCTCGCTGCTCGGCCCGTTGAGCACCCGGTCGACGCCGGAGCCGTCGCTGAAGAGATCGAAGATCAGCTGCATCCCGACGTTGCCGATGGTGCGGGCGTTCCCTCCGCGCGCGTCCATCGCCACCATGGTCCGGATGAAGGTCTCGACCTCCTGCTGGAACCGCGGCGTCAGGTGGTCCCCTCCCAGGAACTCCCACCAGCTGAGCCCTCCGTACGCGTGCGGGCCGACCTGGTCGCGCCGTTCCCGGCACGAGGTGGCGAACTGCAGGCACTTGAGCTGGAAACGCTGGGTGTCCGCAGAGCTCGCCTCGCTGAAGTGGAGAGAGGTGGAGACGTCCTCCAGCGCCCGCAAGAAGCCCCCGAGCTTGTCGCCGTAGGCGCGCGGGATGATCCGGACGGGGATGTTGCTCCGGACCATGGCGGCCCAGGGCGCGGCGAGCAGGTTCTCCGCCACGGTGTTGTAGCCGCGCTCCTGGCGATCCGGGTTCGCGTTGGCGGACCGCGTCCGGTCGAACGGGATCCGGGACATGGTGTGGATCACGTTCCGGTAGAACGAAGGAAACAGGCGGAACCCATGCTCCGCCGGCATCCGGTGCAGCTTTGTATGTCCCCTGAGCCGGAGCCATGGATACTGGGTGGCGGCCTTTCCACCCGGCGCATGGTCCCGGTCGTAGACCGTCACGCAGTAGCCGCGCTCCGCAAGCTCGTGCGCCGCGGTGAGGCCGGCGATTCCCGCTCCCAGCACGTGGACGTGTTTGCTCTTCCGGGGGGTGCGGATCACGTTGGCTCCTCGGGATGAAGGGACAGCCGGGCTCTCAAGGTGGCCGCGATCTCCGCCAGCGACGGACAGCGCACCGCGACCTGCAGGAACGTCCTCAGCGCGACGTCCAGCCGGCGCAGGCGCGCGATGGAGGCTCGCGCTTCCAGCTCGCCCGCGCGGAGCTCCCGGCCGACCGTCGTCTCGCCCGCGAGCATCCGGCACAGCGAGCCCGGCGACAGCGAGACGGAGATCGCCCGGGCGGGAGCTTCTCCGGCGACGCGGACCCCGCCCTCGGCCCCTATCACCCCGAAGCGCTCCGGGCCGACTTGGACGTCGAGGTCGTGGCCGCGCAGCACCTCCGAGAGCCGGCGGGCGCCCGGTGGGTGCTCGCGGCTCATGCCCACCAGCGCGCGCCCCAGCGCGTCGCGCACCGGTCCTGGTTCGCGCCGTTCACGACCCATGCACCAGCTCCAGGAGCGCGGGCCCACCACCGCCGAGGCGCTCACCGGCGATCGACCCGTCCAGGCGTGCCTGGACGGCCACCTCGTTCACCCAGGTCACCTCGAGATCCGTCTCGTTCGGCACCGCGAGCTGGGCGACCTCCGCAGCGGTCAGCTCCAGTTGCACCCGCTCGTTGCTTCGGCGAGCCGTGATCTCCAGGGTCGCGGGGACGTCCGTGACGTTCCCCTCGGCCAACAGGTTGGCGATCGCCGGGAACCGCGCCGGCGCCGGGCGCTCGGGGAACCACCCGCGCGCCGTCACCGAGACCTCCCGTCCCTGGAAGGACCGCGCCAGGGCGCCGTCTCTCCACAACAACAGCCTCACGTCGTGCTCGACGGCGCGGCGCCGGTCGAGCATCCGGCTGAGCACGGCCACCCAGCCGGAGTTGGAGGGCACGTACGCCCACTGCCAGGCGAAGTCCTCGCCCCAGCGCCACCATCCCCAGTTCTCGTCGTGGTAGGCCGGCGCGTCGCGGAGGCGGTGCCGGCGCCCTCGCCACTCGACGGTACCCGTGGCACGGAGGCAGGGGAGCGCCAGCCACTGGAAGGTCCCTCCTCCCAGCGGCACCGCCGGCGAGGTGAGGGGCAACCCCTCCGCGGCCAGGCGCAGCTCGATCCGCGCGCCCAGCGCACGGTCCTCGACCTGGAGCCGCAGCGCGCCGGCCTGGACCTGCACCTGTGCCGTTCCTACCCTGGCCCCGAACACTCCGGGCCGGCTCCGGACGGGCAGGTCCCAGCGGACGACCCCGTCCCACGAGCGCTCGCGCACCAGCAGGGTCAGCGCTCCCACCGCCTTCCCTCGCGAGGCGCAGGGCCGCAGGTCCCGCTGCTGGCAGAGGTTGACCAGCACCTGCAGCTCACCGGCCAGCACCACCACGTGGTCCCATTGCTTCCACGGCCGCTCCGGCTGGCGCGCTCCGCTCGCCGCCGCGCGCCACCGCTCCAGGCTGGCCAGCGCGAGCGCGTCCTCCAGCACCACCGCCGGCGTCACCGCGCGAGATGGTTGGGCCACGGAGCCTCCTTTGTGGACCCGCTCGGGGGCGCGAGCTCCCGCCCCACGACCAGGTCGACGCCGCGGGCCGCCTGCAAGCACCCGAGCAGCGCCAGCAGGTAGTCGTCGGGCGCTTCGGCTGTAGCGAGGGGACGGGCGACCGCGGGCTCCGCTCGCAGGACCTGGCGCGCCACCAGCAGCGCTCCGGCGAGGAGCTCGCACAGGGCGTCCCCGCCCACGCCGGCGGAACGGACGGTCATCGGCTCGACTCGCGCACCGCCGCGGCCAGCGACTCGGGGCCCTCCTGGGCGGCCGCGGCGGCGAACGCGGCCACGAACCGCGAGATGGGCGCCGCATCCTCGCGCACCGGAACCGCCCCCAGGCCGATCGCGTCCCACGCCACGCGCGCGCGCGCGACGCGCTCCGAAGACCTCAGGCCGGCCAGCCACGCCCGCCCCTCCTCGGTGCGCAGCGCGCGGCGCCCCTCGGCGATCAGCGCCGAGACCACGGCGGAGGCCACCCGGGGATGGCGCGAGACCAGCCTCTTCACCTCCATCACCAGCGCGGCGGCTTCCTGGCGGCCGGGCCTCACGATGACCTCGTGGCTCATGCCGGCGCCTGGGGCTTTAACACCGCCCACGATACGTGGAACTCGGCCGGGAGGACGCATCGGAGCGTCGGCAGGGAGATGTCGCACCGATACATCATTGATATCTTGACGGTCTCGCCGGCTCCCCGCTGGTCCCCCAGCCTCTTGAGCGCCGCCTTCCGGAACTGTGGCGTCTTCTCGAGCTCCTCGCGGTGCTCGTAGAAGAATGGCTCGCACTCGGCCGTCACCGTGAGCTTCACCTTCTGGAGCATCGGCAGCCGGTACGGCTCATCCAGCGCGGCGTCCTCCGACGGCTCCGGCATGTCCCCCTTGCTCACGGAGACACGGAGGCTGGGGTTCGCCTGCCGGGCATCGCGCCAAGGGCGGCGCCGGGGCCACCAGTCCGGCTTGAGCGCCACCAGGTGCCCGATGTAGATGGCCAGCTCGCGCTCCTCGAACAGCTCGCTCTGGAGCCACACCCATTGCTCCCGGAGCTTCGTGTTGGGCTTCTGGGAGTCCAGGTCGACCTCCCAGCGGATCGGCCGGACGCGGGTCTCCTGCTCGTGCCGGATCTCCGGCACCCCGGGAGGCCGCTCCAGGGGTGAGTCCTTGAAGAAGGCCGACACCACCTCCGGCGGCTCCTCCCTCATCCCCAGAGCGAACTCGAACAGCTCCTTTCGCTGGTCCCCGGAGAGCTTGTCCACCAGGTTGTCCCGGTCGTGGAGGATGTCCTTCACCAGCTCGTGGAGGATGATCGACCGGACCGTGGCGTGCTGGATGTTGGTGTCGGTGGCGCCGCCCAGCCGCTGCACGAACCGCTGCAGCGGATCCGCGCCGCGGATGAGGCGCGTCAGCCGGTCGAAGCAGGCGCTCACCACGCCGTGGTGCACGTCCAGCGTCGTGTTCAGGCTCTCCATCCCCAGTGCCAGCGCCTTGCCCAGGTACTCGCGCGCCTGGGCGCGGGCTTGCTCGGTCCGCTCGGTCACCATCTGCAGCCGCTCCTCCGAGCCGTCGAACGCGCGGAGGAGCATCTGCTTCTTGAAATCATTCCGGTAGTCGTTGAGCCGGTGGCGCACGTACGCCTGCTGCGCGAACGCGCGGCGGCCCAGCTTGAGCAGCATCTGGGCCAGGTCCTCCGGAGGGCCCTCCTCCCGGTCGAAGGTCTGCTGGCGGCTGGTGTCCTGCTGCTGGCGGGCGTCGTCCTGCGCTTGTTGATTCGTCCGCGCGTGCGGCTTGAAACGCGGCTTCCTCTTCGGGCCCTTCGATCCAGGAGCTCCCGGAGACTTGATGCTCATGGTCGCCCCTTCAGCTCGCCCTTCGCACGGTGAACTCCACCAGCGCCTCGATGAACTCCCGGTGCGGCGACGGCGGCAGATCGTCCCGCACCCGCTCCAGCGCCGCCCGCGCCTTCCCCGCGTACCGGTCCGCCATGGCGCGCGCGTACCGATCGCTCCCCACCTCCCGGATCCGCTGCGCGATCCACCGGAGCTCCTCCGGGTGCTTCTGCTCTCTCGGGAGCGCCAGGGCCGCCCGCGCCCGCGCCGCCTCGTCCCTTCCCAGCGTCCGCAGCAGGTGGAGGACGATCAGCGTCCGCTTCCCCTCCTCCAAGTCACCGGCGATCTCCTTGCCGTACGCAGCTCCGGTCACCTCCAAATTCAACAGGTCGTCCTGGATCTGGAACGCGACCCCGAGCAGCGTGGCGAAGCGCCGGAGCATGGTGACCGAACGCGACCGCGCGCCCGCCACCGCCGCGCCCAGCAACACCGGGGCGATGAACGTGTACCAACCCGTCTTCTTCAGCACCATCCCCAGGTAATCGCGGTCGCTCAGCGCCCACTCCCCGGAGCGGATCCACTCCAGCTCCACCGCCTGCCCCTCCACCGACTCGCGACACATCCGGGCCACGATCTCCAGCGCGTGCAGCGCCCGCCCCAATCCGATCCGCTCCGTGTTGTCGAGCAGCGGCTGTAGCGCCAGCGCCAGCATTCCATCGCCGACGTTGATCGCTACCGGGATTCCCTGGACCTGGTGCAGGGTCGGCTTTCCCCGACGGAGCCGCGATCCATCCTCCACGTCGTCATGGACGAGGAATGCGTTGTGGTACAGCTCGAGCACCGCCGCGGTGGGGATGACATCGTGCAACCTCCCGCCCAGCCCGCGGCACACCGCGATGCACAGCGCGGGGCGCATTCCCTTGGCTTCGCGCAGCGGATACTCCAGCATCAGCTCGTAGAGCAGCCGGTGTTTCCCGCGCCGTGGCACCAGCCGCTCGATCTCCTCGCGCACCAGGGAGCGACACCCCGCCAGGTAATCCGACAGCGCCGCGGCGTGCGAGGACAACATGCTCGCGCCGATTACCGCGTGCCGCTGGTCGGTTCAAGACAAACCAGCTTCATCGGACAAGATAGACTTTTCGCGTGAAACTACACGTCAAGCCGGGCGATCAACCTCCACGAGAGCTGACCATCGAGCCACGGCAGGCGTTGTTGCTCGGCCGCGAGCCGGATCCGGACGCCCTGCGCGGTTCACTCGCGGGCATCCAGGTACACTCCGTGTCGCTCCCCTCCAACACCGTCTCGGGGAACCACGTGGTGGTGTGGCGGGAGGACGAGGCCTATTGCCTCCGCGACATCGGCAGCCGCAACGGCACCTGGGTGCGCGCGCCCTCCGGCGCCAAGGTGACGGTCGCGGGCGCAGACCCGCGGGAGCCGCTCTCGCTCCGGCTGGCCGTCACCGAAGGCGTGGACCTGGGAGAGCCACCGGACGCCTGGCCCGGAGCGGGCGGGAACCTGCCCAGCGCCGTGGCTGACGCGCTCGCCGCGTGGTTCAAGCAGATCGGTCTGCCGGTCCAGGCGACCGTGGCGCCGCGAGAGGCAGTGCCGGACGCGCCCGGCGCGGAGCAGGCCCTGGTGTCCGTCCCAGGCGGATCGATCGTCCTCACCCCGCACGGGACCGCGGCCGCCCAGTGGTCCGAGGTGCTGGAGCGGGTGCACCGCTACATCGCGCGGCAGACGCAGGCGCACCGGAGCGCCGAGAGGAGCGAGCGGGAAGGGTTCGTGCTGGCGTCCTCCGAGATCCGGGCGGTGCACTGGGAGACCGTCCTCGCCGCGCGGCAAGGGCTGCGGGTCGTGCTGCAAGGACCATCCGGGTCGGGAAAGGAAGGCCTGGCCCGCGCGTATGACCGCGCGACCGGGCGCGGAGGACCGTTCGTCGGGGTCAACTGTTCGACCCTCACCAAGGAGTTCCGCGGGAGCGAGCTGTTCGGCGCGGAGCGCGGCTCCTTCAGCGGCGCGGTGAAGCGGATCTTCGGCGCAGTGGAGCGCGCCGAGCGCGGCACCTTGTTCCTCGACGAAGTGGGGGAGCTGGCGCCGGATGTCCAGGCCCTCCTGCTGCGGTTCCTGGACAACGAGCAGTACGAGGTGATGGGTCAGTACGGCGTCCCCCAGGACGCGGACGTGCGCATCGTCTGCGCCACCAACCGCGACCTGCGCGAGGAGGTGCAGCAGGGCCGCTTCCGGCGCGATCTCTGGTACCGCCTGAGCGGCCAGGTGATCCACGTCCCACCGTTGAGCGAGCGCTTCGCAGACGTCGTCGCGTACCTCCACACGCGCGCCGCCGGCCGGTTCAGCGCGCACGACGTCTGTTCGGAGGAGGCGCTGGAGGTGCTCCGCCGCCACCCCTGGGACGGCAACTTCCGTGAGCTCACCAACTTCGTAACCCGCATCCCGGGGGACCTGCGGCGCGGCGAGCTGTCGGCGGCGGCCTGTGCGAAGTTGCTGGCGGCCGGCGCGCTGGTGCTGGCGCCGCCACCCGAGCGCCCCACCCCCACCTCGCCGGCGACACCGCCGCACCTCCTGGACCGGGCGCTCCAGGCCTTCGCCGAGGACCGTGATGTCGCGGTGTCGACCTGGGACGACCAGAAGGAGCTGCTGGAGCGGTACCTGAAGCCGCTCCTGTTCGGGCACCTGGCGGAGGTCTCCCTGGAGGCGGTCCCGCCGCCGGGGCCTGAGCGCGTAGCGTTCGCGTCCAGGCTGGCGGCGCGCATCGGGGCGGACCGCGGCACCGCGCTCAAGCAGCTCAGCCGGCTCGCCGACCGGTTCGCGCCCGCGCCCCCGCCGCGCTGAGCGGTCTCGCCGCGCTGAGCGGTCTCGCCGCGAGCCGGCTCCACGAACGAGATCGCGTTCGCAACCGCCGTCGGCTGCCCGCACGCGCAAGTGGCCGGCACGACACCGTGCGCGCGGTGGCGCGGGCGTTGCTCCTGGACCCCGCCGCCGCTCAACCACCCTCGCACGCCGCAGGAGCCGCCATGAAGATCTCGATCGCCAACCTGGCCCAAGCCGTCCCCGACACCCAGTTCCGCTCGGTGGTCCACGCCATCGAGCGCCAGGTCCACGAGGACTTCGGCCCGCTGTGGGGCATGGACGCGCAGATCCGGCTCGCCGCTGCGAATCTGAACGAGGCGCCGACGGAGGACGTGAAGCTGAGCGACATCGTCGTCTACCTCGCGGAGGCGGCCCACTCCCCGGACCCGGGCAAGGACGTGCTCGGCTACCACTCGCGGAACCTGGACGGGATGCCGTTCGGCGTCGTCTTCACCGACGTGACCGCCCAGTTTGGCGAACCGTGGAGCGCCACCCTGTCGCACGAGGTGCTGGAGCTGCTCGCCGATCCCGAGGTCAACCTGATGGTCGTCGCCCAGCACCCGGAGCGCCCCTCCGAGATGGTCCTCCGCCCGTACGAGGTGTGCGACCCGGTCCAGTCGAACCTGTACTCGATCGACGGCGTGGCGGTCTCGAACTTCGTGCTGCCGCTGTACTTCGCGCAGGCGAACCACCCGTCGCACGCCAGGACGAACTTCCTGGGCCTGAAGCTGGAGCGCTTCGGGGTCCTCCCCGGCGGCTACTTCTCCTACTTCGACTTCACCGACGGCAAGTTCCACGACGTCCTCGGCGACCGCGAGGGCGCGCCGCAGCTCGCCGAGGCCAAGCGCCGCCTGGTGCTGACGCGCCGGCAGTCCCGCCGGGTCATGGCGCTCCGGGACCTGCCCAAGGCGCGCTCCCGCTAGCGGTGCCGGCGACCCGGGAGGACATCGTGGGCGCGAACGGACGAGATCTGTCATTGCTGGCGCAGGCCTGCCGCGAGCAGGTCGAGCGGTTCCCGCCGGGGAACGACTCCGGCGTGCTGGGGATCGGCTACGGGTGGATTGCGCGGCGGAACGCGTGGACGGGCGACTTCGGCGTCGTCTTCCTCTCGCTGGCGGGCCAGCCGGGCGTGGCGGACGAGGCGGTCCGTGTCGGCGCGGGCGTGGACGTCGCCTGCTGCTGCTTCCCCATCGAGCCGTTCGCGCTCCAACCTCCTCCACCGCCGGCCGGCGCGGACGCGCTCCCGCTCCGGGTCGGCAGCCCGATCCGCTCCTCGGTCGCGGCGGGTGGAGTGGGGGCGCTGATCGGGCGGCGCGCGCTGAGCGCGGCGCACGTGTTCGGGGCGGAGGACACCGCCTTCTCGGCGGGAGGTCTCACCGCCGGGAGCGCCGTCCACATCGACCGGCGAGTGGACGCCGCGCTGTTGCAGGTCAACCCGGCGATCGCGCTCGCCGGCTTGACGCCGGACGGGACGGCGGTCACGGGCATCCGCGATCCGATTGAGGAGGACTTCGACCGGCCCGGCCTCCTGTACTCGCCCTGGCGCGGCCGCACGTTCAAGCCATACCTGCTCGCGGGTAACCTGACCCTGTACTTCCCCCGGGAAGGGATCTTCACCGGGATGCTGATGACCGAGTCATGCACGGTCCGGGGGGACTCCGGGACCGCGCTCCTCGGAATCGACGGCGCCGTGCTGGGCCTGCTCAGTCACGGCGGGCCCCAGTTCTCCTTCTTCACCTCCATCACCGCCATCCGGAAGCTCACCGGATGGTTTTGACACCGGCCGAAACCATGCTCATCGCCCTCAATGCAGTCCTCCTCGCCGCCCTGGCGGCAAACCCACCCCGGAGCCAGCCACCGCCGACCATTCCCCAGCCGACGGTGCCCACCGACGGGGGAACCGTCGGGATGGTGCCGGACGGCGGCTCGCCTGCGGGCGACCCATGGCAGGTTCACCAGATGGACACGGCCGATGCGGTGCGGGAGGTCGTCAAGCGCACGGGCCCCAGGGTCGCCCAGCTTCCCGCGCTCCGGACGACCGAGCAGGTCATCTCCGGTTTGCAGTCGGCCCCGGTGCCCGAGGTGGTCGCCGAAGCGCTGAAGCTGATCGCGGAGATCGCCATGGATCGCGCCAAGAAGGAGGCGCTGGGTGTCCTGCGAGACCAGGTGGTGGGACAGCTCTGTGCGCTCCGGCTCCCCTTCCGCCCCGCCACCCGCGGCGACCCAAACCCGCCGGCGTTCCCGGTCACCTGCGACCTGCTCCAGGCCACGTCGC
Source organism: Myxococcaceae bacterium (assembly GCA_035637895.1). Classification (GTDB taxonomy): domain Bacteria; phylum Myxococcota; class Myxococcia; order Myxococcales; family Myxococcaceae; genus DASRBA01. Next base: position 29,671 of record DASRBA010000220.1, on the reverse strand, counting down.
TGGAGACGTTGGTCGCGGACCCGAACCCTCTCGTCGCCGCGTTCGTTCGAGATCTCGCCAGCCTCGGCGCCGGCGCCGGGTGGGACCAGGTCGAGGAGCCGGTGCTCCGGGAGGTCCTCGCGGTCAGCTCCCGGTCCATCGCGGACTCGGTCTCCCGCCGGAAACCAGCGTTCAATCCGCAGGACTCCTGGATGATCGTCGCCACGTTGCTCGACTCGCTGGCCGACACCGAGACGATCCAGCGGCCCGCCAACCTCGACATCCTGATCGCGCTGCAGGCCGCGAAGGCGTGCGTCGTGAAGGTCAGGAAGAAGCCCCAGTACATCTGCGACGCCCAGGAACTGGTGGGCGAGGTGATCGAGATACGCGCGAAGGGCGATCCCGGCGGCGTCGTTCGCCTGAGCGCGGCTCACTTCGCTGCGCTGGCCATCCAGGCCGCGTTCGCCGTGGTGGGCTCCACGGACGTTCCCAAGGCGGATCCGCGCGAGCGCCTGCGCGCGGCGGTGGAGCTGGCGTATCGCCTGGCACAGGAGGTGGTGGACCGTTCCGGCAGCCCACCCTCTCTGAAGGACGAGGCGCTCCGACTGCTGAAGCTTCACCAGGCGGTGGCGATCGCCGCGATCGACGGAAACCAGCCGCAGATGATCGCCTCCGGCGCCGCGCTGGCGATCGCCCTCTTCGAGCACGCGGCGGACGACCCCAAGAACGCCGATCGAGCGCAGGGGATCCGCAAGTCGATCGCCGTGCTCACCGCGATCGCCAGCTACGCGTCCACCTTCATCAACCTGCCGGCCGGCACCGACGGCAGCACGGACCGGGCCGCGCTGCTCGAGGCGCGCAAGAAGGTGATCGACGACCTCGTCAGCGCCACCACGGTGCGCGAGGGCCGGGCCAATGACTGGGTGCTCGGGCTGGGCGTGCCGGTCGGCTTCTCCACCGGGTGGCAAATGGTGCGGGGACTCGACTCGAATGGAGGGGTGGCGCTCGGAAGGCTGACCCCCATGCCTCCGCAGCCCCAGCTGTCCCTGGGTCTGGCGTTACAGCGGCTTCCGGGGCGCGTCCCTATCGGCCTCCACTTCGGCATGACCGCGCTCGACCTGGGACAGTTCACCGCCTACGACGTGGGCGGCGGAGGCACCCCTCCGGCTTGGGACACGGTGCTTTCGCCCGGGCTCCAGGCGGGGCTCCTGGTCGGCTGGCCCAACCGCGCGTTCCTCGTCGCGGCAGACCTCCGGTACGCGCCTGGGATCCTCGGCTCCCAGGCCGCGGACGGCACCACCACGCGCGGCGCGTTCCGGTTCGGCGTGACGGTCGCGTACTACGTCCCGATCATCGATCTCAATTGAGGCAAGCCATGAATGACTCGATGCACAGAGGCCCGCGCGATCCGAACCTCCAGCCAGGGGACGCCGCGACCAGGTCGCCGGAGGTCTCGACCGGTCAACCGGCGGAGCCGATGACGCTGGCCAGCCCGCAGCTGAAGCGGCTCCTCCTCCTCTATTACCTGGGGGTCGTCGTCGCCGTCGCCTTCATCGGCTACCTGGTGCTGGACGGAATGGAGCTCACGCCCGGGCCGGCGGGAGGCACCGGGCAAGCGCATGCCCCGTCGCTGGTGAGCGTCTTCACCCTCATCGCCCTGGCGGGGGCGCTCGGCGGAGCGCTGCACGGGTTGTCCTCGTTCGAGGCGTTCGCGGGCCGCGGCGTGCTCTACGGCAGCTGGCTGCCGTTCTACCTCGGGCGCCCGTTCCTCGGCTCGGGAATGGCGATCTCGATGGGGTTGATCCTCTGCGCGGGCTTGCTCGGCGGCCGGGTCGACCACTCCACCAACTCCTGGACCCTGGTGGCCTGGGGAGTGCTCTCCGGCCTCTTCAGCACCTCCGCGCTGAAGAAGCTCAGCGAGCTGTTCGACGTCGCATTCCAGACCAGGCAGCAGGAGAGCCGGCCGGCGGGGCAGCTCGGCGCGCGCGCGCCGCTCCTCGAGACCGCCGCGCCGCTGTCGATCTCGCCCGTGGAGAAGCCGCCCAAACCGGCATGAGACGCATGGTTCGGCCGGGTCCTCCGCCCGCCAGCCCTGCCCGGTGGTGGTGCCCTTGGGGTTCATGTCCGGCCCCCACTGGTTGCGAAAGTAGACCCTCTCCGCGTCCGGGTGACGCGCGGCGGCGAGCCACAGCCGAAGATCGAGGCGTGCCTGCGCCGGCGCCTGGAGCGCTGGCGGCTCCCACCGCCGGGCACGAAGAGCGACTCCGTCGTGGCTTGCACCTTCCTCGGCGATTGAGCCGGCGGGGCGGTACCATGCGGCCCTCCCCCCGCGAGAGGACATGACCATGAAGAGGCTCGCCAGGTGCGCCGCGCTGCTGAGCGCGCTGATCGCCGCAGAGGCCTGGGCGGCGTGCTCGTACTTCGCAGCGCTGGACCGTGACGTGACGCAGCCGTCGCAGCGCGCGCTGATCACCTGGGAACCGCAGCAGAAATCGGAGTCCTTCACCGTCCAGCCCGCGTTCCAGGGCAACGCGGACGACTTCGGGATGGTGATCCCCACCCCGGCGCGCCCGACGCTCAAGGAGGCGCCGCGCGACATCTTCAAGGACCTGGCGCTCTACACCATCCTCACCCCCACCCCCTGCACCAGGCCGATGAAGTACTCCAAGAAGCCCAGCATGCCGTCCGCGGCCAAGGCGGCCCCCCGGCCCAGCACCGTGCGCGTGCTGGAGGCCGGCGTGGTGGGGACGCTCGACTACAAGATCGTCACCGCCGAGCGCGCCGACGACCTCTACGACTGGCTGAAGGAGCACAAGTACAACTTCGCCGGCGACGAGGAGACGCTGAGCTTCTACGTGAAGAAGAAGTGGCTCTTCACCGTGATGAAGATCGACCCCAAGCAGATGAAGCGCGCCGCGGACGGGTCGTACACGGGCGATGTCTCACCGACCCGGTTCCAGTTCGTCTCCGCACAGCTCATCTACCCGCTGCGGATCACCTCCATCAGCGTCAAGGACCAGACCGAAGCGCTGCTCTACGTGCTGAGCCCGAAGAAGGTGGACCTCCCCGGCTCCAAGCTGGAATACGCCAAGCGGCTGAAGGGGCCGGACCTCGCCAAGCTCAACCAGGGCCAGGTGACGCTGCCCAGGCCGGCGACGATGGCCGGGGGCGATGGCCAGACCTGGGACTTCAAGGGGCTGAAGGGGTGGATCAAGGAGGGCCAGTTCCTCACCAAGGTCCGGCGCGTGTACCAGAAGCAGGAGATGACCGACGACCTGGTCATCAAGTTCGCCGACGACGAAGCCGAGTACACCACCTACGAGGACTGCGGCGGAGTGCCGCCGTGACCTTCCGCGGGGCGGCGCTGCTCGCGGCGCTGGCGCCGGCCGTGGCGGCGGCGCAGCTGGCGGTCCGCCCGGGCAACACCAGGGACCATCCGCACGAGCGCCCGTGGGACGTGAGCGGGCGCTCGCTCAAGGCGCCGCGCGTGCGCGCGCTCCACGACGACGGCGCGACGGCGGGCAGCTCCGTGTGGCTGATGCGACACGACCCGTTCATCGCGTTCGCCATCGGCCGAGACATGAACCTGCGCGACTGGCAGCTCCGCGACGGGGTGTTCGGGGAGAGCGGGCGGGTGGTGGGGTTCACCAAGCCGCGCGTGATGGGCGGCGGCGGGGGCGGCGTCGTCACCCGCGACGACACCGCGAGCTGCGCCATCTGCCACGCCATCCCCTTCGGAGAGCCGGGCGCCGGGATCACCATCCCCAAGGACTCCGGCACCGGCCGCAACACCCCGCACCTCTATGGAGGCGGCCTGGTGGAGATGATCGGCGAGCGGATCCGGGCGGAGATCCTCGCCTCCTGCGACGCCAACCGCGACGGCCGCATCCAGCCGGCGGAGGCGAAGGGGCGCCGCGCGACGGTGCGGACCGGCGCTGGCGTGACGCTCGACTTCGGGAGGTGCGGGGACGAGGACGGCGACGGCATCCCCGACGTCAACGGCCAGGTGCGCGCGTTCTACCTGGACGGCGCGGGCAAGTGGGTGAGCTGGGCGACGTCGCTGAAGACGCCGGGCGTGGCGGCGTGGAGCCCGGAGCCGCAGGTGTTCGGCCACGGGCAGGTGGACGGCGGGCTCACCGCGACGCTGCGGGCGTTCTTCGTCGCCGCGGCGGACGTGCACAGCGGGCTGCAGGCCAACGACCCGCTGCTGGTGGACGACCCGGACGAGGACGGGCTGTCGCAGGTGAGCCCGGTGGGGACGCAGCAATACATGACCGTCCGGCCGCGCGACCGCGGGCGCGTCCTCAGCCCGGCCGGCGTCTCGCGCGACGACCCGGACCGCGACGGGTTCCTGGAGGAGCTCACCTGCGGCGACGTCGACCTGGCGGAGCTCTTCCTGTTTCACATGCCGCCTCCGGTGGAGCGGCCGAGCGCGCGCGCCGCCTCCGGCCGCCAGGTGTTCGAACGGATCGGCTGCGCGTCGTGCCACGTCGCGGACTGGCAGATCGACCATGACCGCCGGCTGTTCCGGTTGGACGTCTCGGAGCGGGGCGGCGAGCTGCAGGGGGCGCTGGTGCGGTCGTCCCGGCGCACGGCGGCCAGGGGTTGGGAGCCGCTGCTGCAACCGTACGTGGCGCGCGGCGTCTACAGCGACTTCCGCAAGCACGACCTGGGCGACCGCTTCGTGGAGCTGGGGTTCGACGGGACGGTCACCCGGAAGTGGCGCACGACGCCGCTGTGGGGCGTGGGTTCGACGGCGCCCTACGGCCACGACGGGGCGTCGCTGTCGCTGGAGGAGGTGATCGACCGGCACGGCGGCGAGGCGGAGGCGCCGGCGGCGGCGTGGCGGACGCTGGAGGAGAGCCAGCGGGAGGCGCTGCTCGCCTTCCTGCGCAGCCTGGTGCTGTACCCGGTGGTGGGGCTGCCCTCGGACGTGGACGGCGACGGGAAGATCGCCGACCCGTGGATGGTCGGAGGCCGCACCACCGGCGGGCGCGAACGCTTCGACCCGGAGCTGCTCTCGGAGGTGCCCTGCCAGCTGGAGGGCGAGACGCGCGGGTACTCGGGCGCGGCCATCTTCAGCAAGGCGTGTCTCAACGTGCCCGCGATGTATCGGATGGACCTGCCGGCCCGCGCGGACCGCGACGGCGACGGGTTCCCGGACGTGCGCGACGACTGCCCGGACCAGCACGGGTTGCTCGACGGCTGCCGCGACCCGCCGAACTACACCGGCGAGTAGTACGCTCCTCCGCCATGCCCCCGATGCCCGCCCCCGAAGCGACCTCCCTCTCGGCGGAGGAGATCGTCCGCCTCTGCAAGCAACACACGATGTTCGAGTGGACCGCCCAGTCCACCGTCAACCCCATCCCGATGGTGAAGGCCAAGGGCGTCTACTTCTGGGACGCCAACGGCAAGCGCTACCTGGACTTCAACAGCCAGCTGATGAGCGTGAACATCGGCCACGGCGACCAGCGCGTCATCGACGCCATCAAGGCCCAGGCGGAGAAGCTCCTCTACGCCAACCCGTACATGGCCACCGAGCCCCGCGCGCTCCTGGGGAAGAAGCTGGCGGAGATCGCCCCCGGCGACATGAACAAGGTGTTCTTCACCCTCGGCGGCGCGGAGTCGAACGAGAACGCGATCAAGATCGCCCGCCTCGTCACCGGCCGGCACAAGATCATCGCCCGCTACCGGAGCTACCACGGCGGGACCATGGGCGCCGCCTCCCTCACCGGCGACCCGCGCCACTGGGCCGCCGAACCCGGCATCCCCGGCATCTGCCGCGTCCTCGACCCCTACCACTACCGCTGCGGCTTCTGCGCCAAGGAGCCGGGCTGCACCATGCAGTGCCTCCGCCACGTCGAGGAGGTGGTGCAGTACGAGGGGCCCCAGCACATCGCGGCGATCGTGATGGAGACCGTCACCGGGACGAACGGCATCATCATCCCGCCGGACGGCTACCTGAAGGGCGTGCGCGAGCTGTGCGACCGGCACGGCATCCTGCTCATCCTGGACGAGGTGATGAGCGGCTTCGGGCGCACCGGGAAGTGGTTCGCCTGCAACCACTGGGACGTGGTGCCGGACATGATGTGCGTGGCCAAGGGCCTCACCTCGTCGTCCCTGCCGCTGGGCGCGGTGATCATGCGCGACCAGATCGCCGCCCACTTCGACCAGAACGTCCTCTACGCCGGCCTCACCTACAACTCGCACCCCATGTCCTGCGCCGCCGCGCTCGCCACCCTGCGCGTCTACGAGGAGGACGGGCTGATCGAGAAGGCGGCCAAGACCGGCCAGGTGCTCGCGCGCGAGCTGCAGAAGCTGAAGGAGAAGCACCCCTCGGTGGGCGACGTCCGCTCCATCGGCCTCTTCTCCATCGTGGAGCTGGTCAAGGACCGCCGGAGCCGCGAGCCGCTGGTCCCCTTCAACGCCAAGGCCGCCGACATGGGGGTGATGAACCAGATCGGCGCCTTCCTCCGCGAGAACGGCCTCTACACCTTCCTCCGCTGGAACAACTTCTTCATCAACCCGCCGCTGTGCATCACCGAGGCGGAGCTGATGGAGGGCCTGGCCATCGTCGACCGCGCCCTGGAGATCCCCGACAAGGCAGTGGCGCGCGCCTGAGCGCTCCGGTCTAAGCTGCGCCCGCCGCAATTCCGGGAGGGTGCACATGACTCAACTGCGTAGTGTGCTGCTGGTCGGGCTCTCGCTCGCGTCCTTCGCGTTCGCCGGGCCGCCGTCGAAGCTGGGCAAGGGCGAGGGCCAGGTCTCCATCGTCGCGTGGCCCGGCTACATCGAGCGCGGGGAGACCGACAAGGCGTACGACTGGGTCACCGCGTTCGAGAAGAAGACCGGCTGCAAGGTCAACGTGAAGACCGCCGCCACCTCGGACGAGATGGTGGCGCTGATGAACGAGGGCGGCTTCGACCTGGTCACCGCGTCCGGCGACGCGTCGATGCGGTTGATCAAGGGCAACCGGGTCCAGGAGATCAACACCGCGCTCGTCCCGTCGTGGAAGACGCTGGACGCGCGGCTGCAGAACGCGCCCTGGCATACGGCGGGCGGCAAGCACTACGGCGTCCCGTACCAGTGGGGCCCCAACGTGCTCCTCTACAACACCACCGTCTTCAAGGAGCCGCCCAAGAGCTGGTCGGTGGTCTTCTCCGAGCAGAAGCTCCCGGACGGCAAGAGCAACAAGGGCCGCGTGCAGGCGTACGACGGGCCCATCTACGTCGCGGACGCGGCGCTGTACCTCAAGAAGCACAACCCGGAGCTGGGCATCACCGACCCGTACGCGCTGGACGAGAAGCAGTTCAAGGCGGCGGTGGAGCTGCTCCGCCAGCAGCGCAAGGTGGTGGGCCGCTACTGGCACGACGCGATGATGCAGGTGGACGACTTCACCAACGAGGGCGTGGTGGCGTCCTCCTCCTGGCCCTTCCAGGTGAACCTGCTCAAGAGCCAGAAGAAGCCGGTGGCCAGCACCATCCCCGAGGAGGGCGCCACCGGCTGGGCGGACACCACCATGATGCACTCGGACGCCAAGCACCCCAACTGCGCGTACCAGTGGATGGAGCACTCGCTCTCCAACAAGCTGCAGGGCGACCTGGCGGCGTGGTTCGGCTCCGTGCCTACGGTGCCCGCCGCGTGCAAGGACAACGCGCTCCTCGGGGCGGACGGCTGCAAGACGAACGGGATGGACCTGTTCGACCGCATCTCCTTCTGGAGGACGCCGGTCTCCGACTGCGGCGGCGGGCGGACCTGCGTGCCGTACCACGAATGGGTGACGGCCTACATCGCCGTCATCGGGGGCCGGTGAGCCCGGAGGCTCGCCCGGTCGCGGTCCGGTTCGACGGCGTCTCGCGGCGCTTCGGCGACGTCCCCGCCGTGAACGCCGTCACCCTGGACATCTTCGACGGCGAGCTGTTCACCTTGCTGGGGCCGTCCGGCTCCGGCAAGACGACCTGCCTGCGGCTGATCGCCGGCTTCGAGCGGCCGGACGGCGGTCGCCTGTTCATCCACGGCGTCGATTCGGGGGGGCGGCCACCCTACGAGCGCGACGTCAACACGGTGTTTCAGGACTACGCCCTCTTCCCCCACATGACGGTGGAGGAGAACGTGGCGTACGGGCCGATGATCCGCGGCGTCCCGCGCGCCGAGCGCCGGAAGTTGGCGGCGGAGGCGCTGGAGCTGGTGCAGCTCCCGGAGCTGGCGGCGCGGCGGCCCGCGCAGCTCTCGGGTGGGCAGCGGCAGCGGGTGGCGTTGGCGCGCGCGCTGGTGAACCGGCCGCGGGTGCTGCTGCTGGATGAGCCGCTGGGCGCGCTGGATCTGAAGCTGCGGCAGCAGATGCAGGTGGAGCTCAAGGCGCTGCAGCGGAAGGTAGGCATCACCTTCGTGTACGTGACGCACGACCAGGAGGAGGCGCTCCACCTGAGCGACCGGATGGCGGTGATGCGCGGCGGCGTCATCGAGCAGGTGGGCGCGCCCGGGGAGGTCTACGAGGAGCCGCGCACCGCGTTCGTCGCCGGCTTCGTGGGCGCCAGCAACTTGATCTCCGGTGAGCTGGCGCAGCGGCTGCTGGGCACGGCCGGTGAGCTCATCATCCGGCCGGAGAAGATCTCGGTGCTCCCGGCGGGCGCGGCGGTGGCGGACGGCGCGTGCGTGGCTGATGGGCGGGTGGCGGAGGTGGCGTACCTGGGCGCGCTGTCGCGGGTGAAGGTGGATCTGGAGGGCGGCGGGGCGCTCACCGCGGTGGTGCAGAACGTGGAGGCCGGCCACCGCGACGTGGCGAAGATGCAGGGGCAGCCGGTGCGCCTGTCGTGGCGCCGCGAGCACGCCCGCGCGTTGGAGCCGGGGGCGCCGTCGTGAGCGCGCCGCCCTCACCTCGCCCCGGCTGGACCAGGCGGCTGTCGACGTTCCTCATCGCCCACCCGCGGGTGACGCTGGCGCTGCTGCTGGCGCCGCCGATGGCGTGGCTGGGCGCGGTCTACCTCGGCTCGCTGGGCGCGCTGCTGGCGCAGAGCTTCTTCACCCTGGACGACTACACCGGCCAGGTGGTGCGCGAGGTGTCGCTGGCCACGTACGGCAAGCTCTTCACCGCGGCGCACATGGACATCGTGCTCCGCACGGTGGCGATGGCGGCGGCGGTGACGCTCGCCTCGGTGACGCTGGGCTTCCCGGTGGCGTACCTGGCGGCGCGCCACGCCCGCGGGCGGATGAAGGCGCTCTTCTACCTGGGGGTGCTGCTGCCGCTCTGGTCCAGCTACCTCGTCCGGCTCTACGCGTGGCGGCTCATCCTCGCGCGCGAGGGCGTGGCCACCTGGTTCATCGAACGGGTGGGACTGCTGGGCGCGCTGGAGTCGGTGCTGGAGCTGCCGGTGGTGGGCGGGCCGTCGCTCTCCGCGTCGTACCTGGGGATGTTCCTGGTGTTCGTCTACATGTGGCTGCCGTACATGGTGCTGCCCATCCAGGCGGCGCTGGAGCGCGTGCCGCCCAGCCTCACCGAGGCGTCGAGCGACCTGGGCGCCCGGCCCCGCTCCACCTTCCGCCACGTGCTGCTGCCGCTCTCGCTGCCCGGCGTGGTGGCCGGGTCCATCTTCACGTTCTCGCTGACCCTGGGCGACTACATCATCCCGGGCGTCATCGGGCAGTCGAGCCTGTTCATCGGGCAAGCGGTGCTGGTACAGCAGGGCACGGCCGGGAACATCCCGCTGGCGGCCGCCTTCTCCATGGTGCCCATCGTCATCATGGCCGCGTACCTTTCCGCGGCGCGGCGGATGGGGGCGTTCGATGCGCTCTAGCGCCCGCTCCAGCTCCGGGCGCGGGGCGCCGGGGACGCTCTGGGCGGCGGCCGTGTTCGGGCTGCTGTTCCTGAACGCGCCGGTGGCGCTGATCATCCTGTTCGCGTTCACCACCGACGCGGCGTCGTTCCGCTTCCCGCCGCCCGACTACACGCTCCAGTGGTTCGGGGTGGCGTGGGGCCGGGAGGACGTGTGGGCGGCGCTTGGGCTGTCGCTGCGGGTGGCCTCCGGCGCGACGGCGATGGCGCTGGTGCTCGGGTCGCTGCTGGCGGCGGCGGTCTTCCGCACCCGCTTCTTCGGGCGGGAGGCGATCTCCTTCCTGGTCATCCTGCCGCTGGCGCTGCCGGGCATCGTCACCGGCATCGCGCTGCGGTCCGGGCTGAACCTGGCCGGCATCGAATTCAGCACCCTCACCATCGTCGCCGGCCACGCCACCTTCTGCATCGTCGTCGTCTACAACAACGTGCTCGCGCGGCTGCGGCGCACCGCCTGGTCGCAGGTGGAGGCGTCCATGGACCTGGGCGCGGACATGTTCCAGACGCTGCGGTACGTGGTGCTGCCCAACGTCGCCACCGCGCTGCTCGCGGGCGGGATGCTGGCGTTCGCGCTGTCGTTCGACGAGGTGATCGTCACCACCTTCACCGCCGGCCAGAAGCAGACGCTGCCCATCTGGATGCTGTCGGAGGTGATGCGGCCCAGGCAGCGGCCGGTGACGAACGTGGTGGCGGTGTTCGTGATGGCGGTGACGTTCGCCCCCATCCTCCTCGCGCAGCGGCTGACGCGGGACACGGAGACGGTGGCGGGCTCCGGGAAGTGACCCAGAAATTTCATGAAGGAGAGCGACCATGCAACAGGAAGAGATCCTCGACCCCGCGACCGGTGAGCAGCTCCAGCGCGTGCCCACCTCCACGACGGAGCAGGTGGACGCGGCGGTGAAGCGGGCGGACGCGGCGTTCAAGACGTGGCGGAAGACCACCCCGGCGGAGCGCGCCGGGAAGCTGCTCCAGCTGGCCGACCGCATCGAGCGCGACGGCGAGCGCCTGGCGGGCATCGAGTCGCGCAACTGCGGCAAGCCGTACCAGCGGGTGTTGAAGGAGGAGATCCCCGCCATCGTGGACGTCTTCCGCTTCTTCGCCGGCGCGGCGCGCTGCCTGCACGGGTCGGCGGCGGGCGAGTACCTCCCCAACCACACCTCGATGATCCGGCGCGACCCCATCGGCGTGGTGGGGTCCATCGCCCCGTGGAACTACCCGCTGATGATGGCGGCGTGGAAGGTGGGGCCGGCGCTCGCGGCGGGGAACACGGTGGTGATCAAGCCCTCCGAGCAGACGCCGCTCACCACGCTGGAGCTGGGGAAGATGGCCGCGGACCTCTTCCCCGAGGGCGCGCTGGAGGTGGTCACCGGCGCCGGGGACGTGGGCGCGCAGCTGGCGGCGCACCCCAAGGTCGCCATGGTGTCCGTCACCGGCAGCATCGCCACCGGGCAGAAGGTGCTGGAGGCGGCGGTGAAGTCGCTCAAGCGCACCCACCTGGAGCTGGGCGGGAAGGCGCCGGTGATCGTGTTCGACGACGCCGACGTCGCCGAGGTGGTGGCCGGCCTGCGGTTCGCGGGCTTCTACAACTCGGGGCAGGACTGCACCGCGGCGTGCCGGGTGTACGCGGCGGAGAAGATCCACGACAAGCTGGTGGCGGACCTGGCGGCGGCGGCGGGGACGCTGAAGGTGGGGCCGCCGAAGGACGAGGCCACGGAGCTGGGGCCGCTGATCAGCGCCCGCCAGCGCGAACGGGTGGACGGCTTCGTGCAGCGCGCGCTGGGGACGGGCCACGTGACGGCGGTCGCGGGAGGCGGCGCGGCGCCGGGGCCCGGCTTCTTCTACCGGCCCACCGTGCTGGCCGGCGCGCGGCAGGACGACGAGATCGTCCGCAAGGAGGTCTTCGGCCCGGTGATCTCCGTCACCCGCTTCTCGGACGCGGACCAGGCCGTAGACTGGGCCAACGACTCCGACTACGGGCTGGCGGCCAGCGTGTGGACCAAGGACGTGAAGAAGGCGATGAAGGTCGCCGCGCTCCTCCAGTACGGCTGCGTGTGGATCAACCAGCACTTCATGCTGGTGAGCGAGATGCCGCACGGCGGATTGAAGATGAGCGGCTACGGCAAGGACATGTCGATGTACGCGCTGGAGGACTACACGGTGGCGCGTCACATCATGGTCAACTTCGGGTAGCGATGCGCGCGCGGTGGGCCGCCCTGTGTGTGTTGCTGGTCGGATGTGACGGCCGGAAGGAGCGCGCGCCCTCGGAGGTGCGGGCCCTGCAGAGGTCCTGTGACGTGGAGGACGCCGGGTCCTGCGTCGAGCTCGCCTACCGCTACGAGCACGGGCAGGAGGTGCCGAGGGATGAGGCCCGCGCCGCCGCCCTGTACCAGCAGGCCTGCGACCGGGAGGACCCCGTCGGGTGCTTCGACCTCGGCGTGTTCTACCACTACGGCCGCGGCGTCCCCGTCGACAAGGCCCGCGCCGCCACCCTGTATCAACGCGCCTGCGACGCCGGCCAGGCCGAGGGCTGTGGCAACCTCGGCTCGCTGTACCAGGTGGGCGAAGGCGTGCCCAAGGACCTGGCCCGCGCCGCCTCCTTGTTCGAACAAGCGTGCAAGGGAGGAAGGCACCGGAGCTGTAACAACCTCGGCCGCCTCTACGCGAACGGGGAGGGCGTGCCCAGGAGCCAGGCCCGCGCCGCCGCCCTGTACCAGCAAGCCTGCGAGCTGGGAGGGACGCAGGGCTGCGTCAACCTCGGCGCGCAGTACCAGGATGGGCTGGGCGTACCCAGGGACGAGGCCCGCGCCGCCGCCCTGTACGAACAGGCGTGCACCGACGGGAACACCGACGCGTGCTTCGACCTCGGGTATCTCCTCCATTTCGGGCTGGGTGTGCCCAGGGACGAGGCCCGCGCCGCCGCCCTGTACCAGCAGGCCTGTGCGGGAAACGTGCCCGTCAGCTGCTCCAACCTGGGGTTCCTCTACGAGCGCGGCTTGGGCGTGCCGAAGGACGAGGTCCGCGCCGCGGCTCTGTACAAGCAGGCCTGCGAGGCCGGGTATGCCCTGGGATGTTACAACCTGGGCCTGTTCGCCAAGAACGGCCGGGGCCTCCACCGGAACCTGAAGCGGGCCGCGGAGCTGTTCGAGAAGGCCTGCGCGGGTGACGAAGCGAGCGGCTGCTACAGCCTGGGCATCCTCTACCGGGAAGGCGCCGGCGTGGCGAAGGACGCGCGCCGCGCCGCGGAGCTCTTCGACCAGGCGTGCCGCGGCGGCGAGAAGGAAGCCTGCGCGAACGCGAAGAAGTGACCGTCAGCGATACGGGGCCGTCGCTCCGCCGGCGGACGCGGCGAAGAGGGCCTTCGCCTCCGGACGCATGAGGACGATGAGCGAGAAGACGCCGAGCGCGGTCCCGAGGGGCACGTGGATCAGCGAGAGCCCCGCGATCACCGCGCAGAAGATCCACGCCTTGCGCGCGCGGAGGCACCAGCCGGCGAGCCCGACCACCACCGCCGTGGCCACCGAGGACGCGATGATGACCAACCCCATGCCGCCGAAGAGATAGGCAAACTCGGGGGGCGGTCCGTTCTTCACGTTCTCAGTGGCGGACTTCATCACCGCCGTCATCCCGAACATCATCAGGCCGTAACTGCCGCCGCAGAGGAGCGTCAACCCGGCGAAGACGTAGTGGAAGATGCCCAGCAGGTTCAGGTGGTCCTTGGTCTGTTCCACGGACAGTGGATCTAGCAGAAGACGTGTAGCCTGCGCCCGTGAGTCCGATCCTTCCGAGGAAATCTCTGACGTGCGCGCTGGTCGCCCTCGCCCTGGCCGCTCACGCGCGCGCGGCGCCCGCGCCGGCGAAGTGGGGTTCGCTCCCGGTCTCGTTCGAACCCAACCGGGGCCAGGCCCCTCCGGCGGTGGACTTCGTCGCCCGCAGCCGCGAGGGGGTCGGCTTCCTGGCGGGGGGCGCGCTCACGCTGCGCTTCGACCGGAACGCCCACCCCATCCGCATGCGCCTGGCCGGCGCCCGTCCCCGGAGGCCCGAGGCGCTGGAGCCGCTGCCGGGGATCACCAGCTACTTCCTCGGCTCGGATCCTTCGCGCTGGATCGCCGGGATCCGCACCTACGGACAGGTCCTCTACCGGGAGGTGATGCCCGGCGTCGATCTCCGCTACCACGGCTCCGGGCGGCACCTCGAGCTGGACGTGGTCCTCGCCCCGAGCGCCAACCCGGACCGCCTCCGCCTCGCCTTCGACGGCGCGGACCGCATCGCGCTGGGCCCCGAGGGCGACCTCCAGCTCACGGCCGGCGGCCGGTCGCTGGCGCTCCGCCGCCCCGTCGCCTACCAGGAGATCGCGGGCGAGCGCAGGGCGGTGGCCGCGGAGTACGTGGTGAAGGAGGAGAAGGCGGTGGCGATCGCGCTGGGCGAGCGCGACCGCTCCCGGCCGGTAGTGGTGGATCCGGTGCTGTACTCGTCGCAGGTCGGCGGCACCGGGGATGACGGGCTGCAGGCCGTCGCGGTGGACTCGACCGGCGCGGCGTACGCCACCGGCTACGCGGGGGCCGCGTTCCCGGTCTCCAGCGGGAGCCTGAGCTACGGCGGTTCGACCGACGTGGTGGTGCTGAAGCTCGATCCCACCGGCGCCAACCTCGTGTACGCCGTCTACCTCGGGGGCGCGTTCCCCGATCACGCCTACGGCATCGCCGTCGACTCGAACGGGAACGCCATCGTCGCCGGCGTGACCGGGTCCGCCGACTACCCGGTCGCCAACCCCATCCAGGCCACGTACGCCGGCGGCAACAGCGAAGCGTTCGTCACCAAGGTGAACGCGGCGGGCACCGGGCTCGTCTATTCCACGTACGTGGGCGGGAGTCAGTCCGAGGACGCCCACGCCGTCGCCGTGGACGCCACCGGGAACGCGTACGTCACCGGAGGCACGCAGTCCTCCAACTGGGTCGTCACCTCGAACGCGTTCCAGATGGCCAAGGGAGGCAATCGCGACGCGTTCGTGCTCGAGCTGGACCCCGCGGGCAACCGGCTCTACTCGACCTTCGTGGGCGGCCAGCAGGAGGACTTCGGGCAAGGGATCGCCGTGAACGGAGCGGGCGACATCTTCGTGGCCGGGGTGACCTCCTCCTCGGATTTCCCCACCCGAAATGCCTACCAGCCCTCGAACCACGGTGCGTCGGACGCGTTCGTCCTCGAGCTTTCGCCCGGGAGCCCCCAGCTGGGCTTCTCCACGTACCTCGGTGGCGCCGCGGACGACACCGCCGCGGGCCTCGCGCTCAACCCCATCACGGGCAGCGCGGTGGTCGCCGGCCAGTCCTTCTCGACCGACTTCCCCACCTCGCCCGGGGCCTGGGATCGCTTCTATCACCCGCAGTGGGACGCGTGGGTGGCCGAGATCTCCAGCAACGGCACCCTGGTGTTCTCCACGTACCTGGGCGGCGACGGGGACGACATGGTCATGGCCGTCGCGCAAGGCCCCACCGGCGGACCCTGGGTCGCGGGTCGCACGACCTCCTCGGACTTCCCCCTCGCGGGCGGGCCGTACCAGGGGGCCGGGGCCGGGTCGGGCGACGTCTTCGTCACCCACTTCGACGTCGGCGGGACCGCGCTCCTCTACTCGACCTACCTGGGCGGCGCGAGCGACGACCAGGCGCTCGGCCTCGCGGTCGACGGCACCGAAGCGGCCTACGTGGTCGGCCAGACGGGAGGCGGTTTCCCGTCCACCCCGGGCGCCTACCAGGGCCCGGGGACCGCCGTGGACGCGTTCGCGGCCAAGCTCCGGGCCGCGCTCACGCTGAGCCAGGTGGACCCCGCGTCGGGGACGACCGCCGGCGGGACGCAGGTGACGCTCACCGGTTCGGGGTTCGCCCCGTACATGCACGCGACCTTCGGCGGCGCCTCGGTCCCCACGACGTACGCCAGCCCCGCGACCCTGGTCGCCAACACGCCGCCGCACGCCGCCGGCCAGGTCAGCGTGCAGGTGATCTCCCCGGACGGGGCGAGGAGCAACCTGCTCTTCAACAGCTACACCTACGTGACGGAGTCGGCGGACGGCGGCGCGACGGACGGCGGCGCGACGGATGGGGGCGATGGCGGCCCGGTTGACCTGCTCAAGTGCTCGTGCGCGGCGGGGGCTTCCAGCTCGACCGCCCTGTCGTTCGTGCTCCTGGCGGCGATCGCCGCCCGCGCCCGTCAGAGGCGGAAGCCCACCTCGGCGCCCGCCAGCCAGTAGCCGGTCTTGACCTCCGCCGCCGGCGCGCCGACCAACTGCAGGTAGGAAGCGCTCGCGGCCAGCGAGAGCCACGGCAGCGGCGTCACCTCGACGCCCAGGCTCGGTCGCACGCCGGCCGCGGGCGAGGACCGGAGCAGCACCGGGACCTCCAGCGCGACGACCGGGTGGACCAGGCGATCGCCGGCGAAGGGGACGGCCCGCGCCTGCACCGCGACGCCCGCGACCCTGGCCCCGGTCACCACGGCCCCGGCGGACACCGTGAGCGCGGGGAGGAACCGGCGGCCGGCGCGCACGGTGATCATCCCCCCGAAGAACGCGTCGAGCTCGGCGTCCGCCTGGAGCGAGATCACCCAGCTTCCCGCGTCCGCGACCGCCGCCGCGGGAGGCGCCGTGGGCGTGGGCGGTGGTGGCGGCGGCGTGGCGGCGGCGGCGGCGGCCATGCGCTCGCGGAGCTTGCGGGCGAAGGGCGCCAGCGCGCGCGGCCACAGCGGGTCCTTCAGGTCGGACGGGAGGACCTGGTCCTCCACCAGGGCGCGACCGGCGTAGAGGACCTCCACCACCTCGACGTGCACCGCCACGCTCCCCTCGAACTCGCTCACGCCCACGCCGGCCACCAGGCTCGCCCCCAGCTTCGCGCCCAGCCGCGCCGCGCAGGACGCCTCGCCGCGGCACTCGAGGGGATCGGCGCCCTGCGCGCGGAGCTTCTCGGCCGCCTGGGACGGCGTGGCCGCGAGGGCGATGCCCTCGGCCTGGAGGGCCTGCGCCACCACGCCGGCGACGGCGAGCGCCCGCTCCGGGGCGACGGCCGTGGTCCGGATCGGGAGGACCACCACCGCCGGCGAAGCGCCCACCGCGGCCACCATCAGCGAGAGCGCGAGCGTGCCCACCCCCGCCACTGTGCCACGGGCCCTCCGGTGGATCGACCCTCGCGAAGGGTGCCAAGCTGCCCTCGATGGAGCCGGTCCCAGGGCCGCAGAAACCGCCCACCCCCCAGCGCTCTCCCACCAAGCGGTGCCCGAGCTGCGGCAAGGACCTCCCGGCCGATCTGCAGGCCTGCCCGGACGACGGGGCCGCGCTGGTGCTGCTGCTGGCCGAGCCCGAGATCACCGAGCCGCAGGTGGGGACGGCCGTGTGGGAGGCGGCCGTCCAGCGGGACATCCTCATCGGCAGCATGGTGGGCGGGTACGTGGTGCGGCGGCGGATCGGCGCCGGGGGGATGGGGATCGTCTACGAGGCCGAGCAGATGCAGATCGGCCGGAAGGTCGCGGTGAAGATCCTCCGCCCGGACGTGGCGAGGTCGCAGCGGGCCGGCCTCGTCGGAGAGGCGCGCGCGTCGGGGCTGATCCGGCACCGCGCCATCGTGGACGTCTTCGCGTACGGGGAGATCCCCTCCATCGGCCAGTACCTCGTCATGGAGTACCTGGAGGGGAAGCCGCTGGACGTCCTGCTCGAGGAGCGCGGGGGCCCGCTCTCGGTGCCGGAGGTGCTGTGGTTGCTGGACGAGGTGCTGGCGGGCCTGTGCGCGGCGCACGCGGAGGGCGTCATCCACCGCGATCTCAAGCCCAGCAACCTCTTCGTGGTGAGCGCTTCGGGCGGCGCGCAGTAC
Organism: Myxococcaceae bacterium; assembly: GCA_035637895.1. Taxonomy (GTDB): domain Bacteria; phylum Myxococcota; class Myxococcia; order Myxococcales; family Myxococcaceae; genus DASRBA01. The sequence continues at coordinate 12,019 of DASRBA010000220.1, read as the reverse complement.
GTGAAGATCCTCGACTTCGGGCTGGCCAAGACCCAGCGCCGGGGCCTGAAGACGCCCACCACCCTCGAGGGCAAGGCGGTGGGCACGCCGGAGTACATGGCGCCGGAGCAGGTCCGGCGGCAGCCGATCACCGAACGGACCGACCTCTACGCGCTGGGCGTGATCGCCTTCGAGATGCTCACCGGCCAGCGCCCGTTCCGCGGGGAGTCTCCGCTGCAGATCGCCGTGGCGCAGGTGCAGGAGGCGCCGCCGAGGCCGTCGCAGGTGGGGCCGGTGCCGGAGGAGATGGACGCGCTGGTGCTCCAGCTGCTGGAGAAGGAGCCTGAACGCCGCCCCGCCGACGCGGCCGCCGTCCGGCGCGAGGTGAAGGAGCTGACCCTGCGGCTGGGCGCGGTGACGAAGATCGGCGAGCAGCCCCAGCCGCCGGCCGGCCCCGCCGTGAAGCAGGTGGAGCCCGTGAGCCTCCCGCTGTCCATCACCGTGGAGCCGATGGTGACGGCCGCGGCGGCGGCGCCACCCCCTGCCGCGCCCGCGCGCTGGAGCCGAACGCTGCGGCGCCGGGCCCCGCTCGCGGCGGCGGGCCTCGTCGGCGTGGCGGTCTTGGCGTGGCTGGGTTCGTCGCGTTCGCCGGATCCACCGCTGCCCGAGACGCCGGCGGCGCCCGCGGTGCCGGAAACGAGCGCGATGCAGGTGATACAGGAGCCCATCACCCTCGCGCCGGGCGCCGATCCGGCACCGCGTCCCGGCCGCAAGACGCCGCCGCCGAGCGGGCCCACGCGCGAGGCCCTGCTCAAGCGCATCGACCAGCTACGGCGGCGGGTGCAGGCTTCCGCGCCTCCAGGCGGAAGCCCGAACCCCATGATCCTCTCCTTGCTCGGCCGCCAGGACGCCGCCGCCCGCGCCGCCGCCGACGGCCCCGCGCGGGCGAAGGTCGCTCGCAGCCTGGACGCCTTCGAGCACCAGTTCGTGCAGAGCGGCGACCTGAAGCGCCGCTAGGGCGCTCCCTGAGACCCGTCGCCGGGGACCACCGAGCCGATCAATGGCTGGCGCCGGCCACCTGGGGCGCGCACGCCTCCTTGATGCCGCCCTCGCACGCCTGCTCCAGGTACCGCGCGGCCTTCACCGGGTCCGCCTGCACGCCGGTGCCCTGCTCGTACATCAGGCCCAGCTCCTTGCAGCCGCGCGAGTTGCCGCGGTCGCACGCCTGCCGGAAGTGGCCGGCCGACCGCGCGACGTCATCCGGGCCGCCCTTCGCCTCCACCAGCCCCAGGGAGACGCAGCCCTCCGGCTCTCCAGTCGAGCACGCGAGCGCGTACTGCGATTGCGCCAGCTCCAGGTCCACCGGGATGCCCCAGCCGAACTGGTACGCGAACCCCAGCTTGAGGCAGGACCTCGGGCGCGCCGGGTCCTGCTCCCCGGCGTCGCACCCGGCCCAGAACGCCTCGGTCGCCCCGGCCTGGTCCGTCTCCAGCAGCAGCTCGCCCAGGCTGTCGCACGCGGCCGCGGTCTTCCAGCAGGCCTTGCGGAACAGCGCCGCCGCGCGCGACGAATCCTTCTCCACGCCCTGGCCGTCGCGGTAGCGCACCGCCAGGTCGTTGCACCTCTCCGCCTCGCCCGCGTCGCACGAGCGCGCCAGGGCGGCGAGCGATTCCGCCCGGGAGCTTTCGCTCTTCCGCTGGCCGATCTGCCGCTCCAGCGTTCCGGCGCAGCCGGCCATCCACAGACAGACCACCACCCTCAGCATCGCCGACGCGGGCCGCATACCAGCTCCTCCGGTGGGTGTTGGATTCCCCCCCACCGGAGAACGCGGACGGCGAAATTCATTACCCTCCGCTGCACGCCGGTGCTCATGACGCCTGGCCGGCCGCGCGTCGGCGGAGCGGGGGCACGCCTCCCGGATGTTGCGGCCGTGCACACTGGCAGTCATGGTGAGCGACATGGACGAGTGGCCGCGCCAGGTGGGTGCGCTTCTGGAGGGATGGACGCCGCCGAAGGACCTGCTGTTCGGCGCGGGGTGCGCCGGGTACCAGTGCGAGGGCGGCTACAACGGCAAGGACCAACCGCAGAACCAGTTCGCGGCGTGGGAGGACAAGTACCAGAAGTCCGGAACGGCCACCCGGTTCTGGGACTCGCGGTGGAAGGACGACCTGGACCTGTCGCGAGGCATGGGCCTGGGCGCCTTCCGGCTGAGCATCGAGTGGGCGCGGGTGTTCCCCACCGCCTCGCGCGAGCGGCAGGCGCGGCCGGCGATGGACGGGTCCGCGCTCGACCATTACGCGGACATCCTCCTCGGCTCGCAGCAGCGCGGGCTGGAGCCGATCATCACGCTGTATCACTTCACGCACCCGGCCTGGCTGGGCATCGACCCGTGGTTGCGCGACGACTCGGTCGAGGAGTTTCTCGTCTTCGTGGACGCGGTGGTGCAGGGCCTCAACCGGCGCCTGGTCGCCCGCGGCGGGCGGCCCGTCCGCTGGTGGATCACGATGAACGAGCCGAACACGTACCTGTCGATGACGTACCAGGCGACGCTGTTCCCCTCGGAGACGTTCCGCGGGTTCGGCCTCTCGCGGTCGGTCCACCTGGTGCGCGCGACCGACCACCTGTACGCCGCGCACGTGCGCGCGTACGACCTCATCCACCGCCTCTACCGCGAGGCGGGCTGGGGCACGCCCGTCGTCGGCCTCAACCCCATCATCCTCAACGCCTACGGGCTGACCCGCGCCATCCTCGACGTGCTGGGCGCCCGCGCGCGCGGCGTCGACACCGAGGAGGCGCTGCACAGGGACCTGGAGACGCGCGCGAAGCGCTTCCACGCGGCGATGGAGCATCTGAAACGCTTCGGGAAGACGGGGTTCGCCCGCACGGTGGCGTCCATCGCCCGCTGGGTGGGGACGCTCCCGGTGAGCAAGCTCCACCGGCTGCGGCAGGCGCTGAAGGACTCGCCGCACCCGTGCCCCATGGACTACGTGGGGTTCGACGTCTACGACCCGCTGCTGGAGAACCTGGTGTGGCCGCCGTACTCGGTGGTGCCCACCACCTCGTGGGTCTGGCGCCACCACCCCGAGGCCATCCACGAGTCGGCCCAGGTGATGGCGGAGGTCGCGCCGGGCCTCCCGGTGTTCCTGATGGAGAACGGCATGGCCCTGGAGGGTCCGCCGGACGGCCCGGTGCGGGCGCGCCAGGATGGGTGGACGAGGGACCGCTTCCTCCGCGAGCACATCTTCCACCTGCTGCGCGCCCAGAAGGCGGGCGTCCCGGTGACGGGGTACCTGCACTGGTGCATCTCGGACAACTACGAGTGGGGCTCCTTCGCGCCGCGGTTCGGGCTGCACGCCGTGGACTACCGGGACCCGGAGCGGCCGCGCCTGCCGATGGACGCCGCGGGGACGGACGCCGCCGGAGCGTACCGCGCCATCACCGGGGCGATCGCCTCGGGGGATTCGCAGCGGATCTTCGACGCGTTCACGGGCCAGGGGAGCGCCTGAGCACCAGGCGCGGGCGCTGACGCGGCGCTCCGTCTTGCTGGGCGTTCAAGGCCCTTGAGCCGGCAGGGCGGTTCGTGCTGCAAGTGGCTGGTGTCCTTCTGCGTCGAGCACCCCGATCGAGCGGCCCAGTCGACCTGCGCCCGGTGCGGATCGTTCCGGTGCGACTGGTGCGAGAAGCTGGCCCCGAGCTGGGGGCCCGGGCTGTGCGGAGCGTGTCAACGCCGGGCACCAAAGCCTCGCGCCCGAGCGTTTCACCTGTCCTTCCGGGCGATGTTCGTCCTCGCCCTGGCCGGCCTCTTGATCGCGGTGTGCCTGGTGACCGCCGTCCAGTCGGTTCTGGCTGGAGCCATCGCCGGCGCGCTCCCCTGGGCGGCAGGGAGCGCCGGAGGAGCCGGTGTCGTGTTCCTGGTTCTGCGTTCAGGCTGGAAGGCCTGAAGGGCTCAGTGGCCGGTGAAGCTGAACGCCATCGTCCCGGTGAAGCGCGAGGAGTACCAGGGGTTCCCGATGGTGCCGTTGGTCACCTCGGTGACCCGGCCCGTCGACAGGGTGTTGTTGAGGGTCAGGCTGGAGAAGTCGCCCATCAGCGAGCCCAGCGCCAGCGTGTGCGCCTCGGGACCGCGATCAACGGGTCGATCTCCAGCGGCCAATAGGCATATCATGCGCTCAGGGCGGGGGACTCTCCATGTCAATTCGGGCCAGTCGTGGTCACAGGATGCTTCCGGGGTACGCATTCGTTCTCGCCTTCATCGCGAGCGGATGCAATTGCGGCTCCCAGCCGCCATCGAATCTCACCTACTCCATGAACCCAGCCGTCTACACGGCGGGGCGGGGGATTACCGACAATACTCCGGCGAGCAAGGGGGGGCCGGTCGACTCCTACGGGGTCAGCCCCTCGCTTCCGGCGGGATTGAGCCTCGACGAGACGACGGGCGTCATCTCGGGCACTCCGACCGTGCTTTCGATTGCGACCAACTACACGGTGACGGCCACCAACCCGGCCGGTTCGACGACCGCCACGTTGAACATCACGGTGATCGACGAGGCCCCCTCCGCGCTCTCCTATTCACACAACCCCGCCGTCTACACCGCGAGGCAGGCGATCGCGAGCAACGTGCCCTCGAGCAGCGGAGGAGCGGTGACCTCGTATTCCGTCAGCCCTCCCCTTCCGGCGGGATTGATCCTCGATGGGACGACGGGCGTCATCACGGGCACTCCGACCACGCCTTCGCCCGCAACCAACTACACGGTGACGGCCACCAACTCGGGCGGTTCGACGACCGCCACGTTGAGCATCGCGGTGAGGGCCGGCATCACCGTCGGTCTGCAAGCCGTGATCGCCGCGGGTGAGTTTCACACGTGCGCGCTGGTCGGCGGCGGCGTCCAGTGCTGGGGCCAGAACGTCGCCGGCCAGCTCGGGAACGCCGCCGTCGCCAACAGCTCCCTGCCCGTGCAGGTCTTCGGCCTCACCTCCGGCGCCCAGGCCGTCGCCGCGGGCCAGAGCCACACGTGCGCGCTGGTCAACGGCGGCGTCCAGTGCTGGGGCCAGAACGCCGCCGGCCAGCTCGGGAACAACTCCCTCACCAACAGCTCCGTGCCCGTGCAGGTCACCGGTCTCGCCTCCGGCGTCCAGGCCATCGCCGCGGGTGGGTTGCACACGTGCGCGCTGGTCGGCGGCGGCGTCCAGTGCTGGGGCCAGAACGCCGCCGGCCAGCTCGGGAACAACTCCGTCACCAACAGCTCCGTTCCCGTGCAGGTCGCCGGCCTCACCTCCGGCGCCCAGGCCATCGCCGGGGGTTCCCTCCATACGTGTGCGCTGGTCGACGGGGGCGTCCAGTGCTGGGGCCAGAACGCCGCCGGCCAGCTCGGGGACCGCTCCACCAACAACAGCTCCGTCCCCGTGCAGGTCTTCGGCCTCGCGTCCGACGCTCAGGCCATCGCCACGGGTGGGTTGCACACGTGCGCGCTGATCAACGGCGGCGTCCAGTGCTGGGGCCAGAACGCCGCGGGCCAGCTCGGGGACAACTCCGTCACCAACAGCTCCAGGCCCGTGCAGGTCTCCGGCCTCGCGTCCGGCGCTCAGGCCATCACCGCGGGTGACCTCCACACGTGCGCTCAGGTCAACGGCGGCGTCCAGTGCTGGGGCCAGAATGCCGCGGGCCAGCTCGGGAACAACTCCCTCGTCAACAGCTCCGTGCCCGTGCAGGTCTCCGGCCTCGATTCGGGCGCCCAGGCCATCACCGCGGGTTCCCTCCACGCGTGCGCGATGGCGAATGGCGGCGTCCAGTGCTGGGGCCAGAACGCCGCCGGCCAGCTCGGGAACAACTCCCTCGTCAACAGCTCCGTGCCCGTGCAGGTTGCCCTTTTCCCCTAGCGACCGGCTCGAGCCAGATGGCTCCCTTCTGGGCTCATACCGCATCGCCACTGGCATGGAGATGGCGTATCGAGAGCGGTGGGAGGCGGAGATCGCCGAGATGCGGCGGGTGCTCGCCGGCTTTGCGATGAAGGAGGAGTGTACGTGTTCCCGAGGAGCTGACGGAGCGGTTCCGGAGGGAGCCACGTTTCAAGCGCGCCTTCGAGGCGCTGACGCCGGGGCGGCAGAGGAGTTACCTGTACCACTTTGCCGCGGCCAAGCAGTCCGCGACGCGGGCGTCGCGAATCGAAAAGGCGATGCCGGCGATATTCGAAGGCAGACGTTAACGTCCGGTCGGAGCACCCGAACACGAGGACCAGGTCGATGGCTGCCAGGAAATCACGCTCGAAGGCGAAGGCTGGTCGCCCAACCACCGTGGCCGCCTACCTGGCCTCGCTCACTCCGGAAAAACGGGCGGTGATCGAAGAGGCCCGCGCCTTCGTCCACAGACACATCCCCAAGGGGTACGCAGAGTTCATGAACTGGGGCGTGATCAACTGGGGGATCCCGCTCGAAGAGCTCTCCAACACGCACAACGGCCAGCCGCTCTGCTACGTGGGCCTTGGCGCGAAGAAGCGCTACAACTCGCTCTACCTGATGGGCACGTACGACAGCTCGAACGGCAAGTACACATCGCCGTTCTCCGAGAAGCTGCTCGTCGACGCATTCAAGAAAGCCGGGAAGCGGCTCGACATGGGGAAGTGCTGTCTCCACTTCAAGGAGCTCGATGATCTCGAGCTCACCTCCGTCGCCAAGGTGATCGCGATGTCGACGCCGAAGGAGTACATCGCGTACTACAAGCGCGTGAAAGGGTTCGGGTAGCGCGCTCCGGCCAGGGCGGCGCGGCGCGGCTCAAGCCCATCGTCCTGGACTGCCATGTGTCGTCCTCCACGAGGAGGCGCCGTCTCGAAACAGGCGCGCCGCCGGTGGTGCACGCGATGTGCCGCGATGGCTGTCGTAGGCGGAGCCGGCGACCTGGTGCCGCCCTCGAGTCCAATGGACGGAGGTGAACACCGAGAGCCGAGAAACCCGTATGGTCGTGGGATGCTCTCGACCCTGCTGGCGCTTCACCTCCTCGCCTCGGCCCAGATCACCCCACCGCCTCCGCCGGCCGAGCCAACCACGCTGCCAGCCACCACGCCGGCCCCCACCTGGTATGGCTGGCAGACGCTCATCGCCGACGGTGCGGTCATCCTCGTCACCGGCACGGGATTCATCCTCGCCACCAATGGGTACGCCAAGCCGGGCAACTCGATCGCCGGAGCCGGTGGCGGGTCCTACGTGATACCCGCGCCCATCGTGCACCTGGTGCACGGCAACGTGTGGGGGGCCCTGGGCTCCTTCGGGCTCAAGGTCCTGTTCGGCATGGGTGGCATGCTCCTCGGGGTCGTCTTGGACGTTGCCAGGCACGGACTCAGCAGCACCTACCACCTGGGCGAGCTCGGCGTCGGCCTCACGGTGATGATGACCCTGGGCGCCATCGTCGACGCACAACGCCTCGCCTGGGAGCCCACCCCGGCCAACCCACCCGCATCGAAGACTCCGCTGGTGCGAATGACGCCGTTCATGGGCGTGGCGCGCGGCGCGCCGATGGCCGGGCTCACTGGGATTTTCTGATCGTCATCCGGTTCCAGGCGTTCGAGAACCCCGGGGCCGACAATGGAGGTCGCGGTTACCGCGACGAACTGGCCTCGCCTCAGGGCGTGAGCACGGCGCGGAAGCGGAGGCGGTTCTCCATCATCTTCGTGTACGCCTCCTCGGCTTGCTCCAGCTTGAAGACCTCGACCCGCGGGCGCACGCCGGCAAGCGCGCTGAAGGTCAGCGTCTCCTCGGAGTCGAGCGAGCTGCCGCTGGGCCACCCGGCGATCGATTTGCCGCTCAGCAACGAGAACGCCGACACCTGCATCGGCTCGAATGGAGCGGCGACGATCAGGAGCTTGCCGCGCGGCTTGAGGCCGTCGACGGTCGCGGCGATCGCCTCGCTGTGGGGAGCGGTGGCGAGCACGAGGTCCGCGCCGCCGAGCCGCTGGAGCCCCTCGGCTGCGGTGCCCGCCTGGGTGTCCACGTACTCGTGCGCGCCGAGCTGCTTCGCCAGCGCGGCCTTGTCGGCGCCGCGGGAGATCGCGACGGTCCGAAAGCCCATCTTCGCGGCGAACTGGACCGCCAGGTGGCCGAGGCCGCCAATGCCCTGGATCGCGACGGTGTCTCCGGCGCGGGCGCCGCTGTTGCGGAGCGCGTTGAAGGTGGTGATGCCGGCGCAGAGCAGCGGGCCGGCTTCCACCGCCCCCAGCGTCTCCGGGAGGCGCGCCACCGCCTCGCCGGGGACGACCACGTACTCCGCGTACCCGCCGTCATAGCTGACCCCGGCGATCCGCTCCTTCTCGCAGTTGATGAACAATCCGCGGCGACAGGCGCGGCACTCGAAGCAGTGGCCGCCGTGCCAGCCGACGCCCACCCTGTCCCCCGCGCGCCAGGCGGTGACGCCGGCGCCGACGGCGTCCACCCGGCCGGCGATCTCGTGGCCGGGGACCCGTGGCAGCGAGAGGCCGGGGAACCCGCCGGACTTCACGAACACGTCGCTGTGGCACATCCCGCACGCCTCGACCTTGATCCGCACCTGGCCGGGGCCGGGCTCCGGGACCTCGCGGGTCACCACTTCGAACGCTCCACCCGCCTTCGACACCTGGACCGCCTTCATCTTCGCCATCACCCCTCCCTCAGGACCGCGCGCGCCGAACATGGCCCGCGCGGCGCTCCGAAGATCGCTCGGGGAGCCCGTTGGGACAAGCCCGATGGCACCGCGCTCGCGGACTCCAGGGACCCTGCTCTTCTTCCTCGCCCCGGTGTGGAGGCGGCGCACCCACTACAGGTTCCGAGCCTCGCCCTTCTTCTCACGAATCTTCAGCCACAGCGCTCGACCGCATCCCCCCGCGCCGAGGAAGAAGACCCCGCACACACGATGAACCCGATGGGCGCGTTCTGGGCCGAGGGCATCAGGGGGCCGCCACGCACGGCGCGGTCACCATCAGCGGAACTGCCTCGTGATGAAGACGGAGGCATGGGACGCAGCGGGGCCGGAGCCGGGAGCCCCGCTCGCCATGGGCCGCCTCAGATGCAGCACGCCAGACGCCGAAGCGCGGCGCAGATGTCGATATTGAGCAGTTGATCCTGGCTCTGCAACATCGGTCCGTTAGCGCTCGAGCAGGCTGCTCGAGTGGGCTGGTCGCACTGCCAGCCGTCGCAATCAGCTACATCGAGCGTACCGGCGAGGCGAACTCCCGTCGAATACCAAAGGTTTTCCGACGGATAGGGGGCGAAGGCTCCTACCTGAAGCGACCGGACCATCTCCTCCGCGGAGCAGAGGTGCGCCAGGTTGTTATTGCACGCTGCCTCGCAGATGGCCTTCGCAGCACGGTAGCCTCTGAGCAAGCCGAACTGGATGTCGCCGCTCGTGGTTGACTGGCTCTTCCCGCAATAGATGCCGTTGACGCTGATCTGCCCGGCCGGACCCGAACGGACCACGGCCCCGGACACCTCGACGTTGCCGGAGATACCGGCGTCGCCCTGGACCGTGATTGACCCATTGAAGGTCGCCGGGCCGGTGAAAGTCGGCGACCCGGTGAAGGTCCCGCTGAAGTCCCCGGCAGGCCCCGTGTCTCCCTTCGGTCCCTGGAGTCCAACCGGCCCAGGCGGACCTTGCGGGCCAATCTCTCCCTGTTTTCCCTGGCAGGCCAACGCCAGTACCGCGCAAGGCACCAGTAACGATACCGCGCTCCGCAACGCAAATCGCATCATCCCCTCCGCCGAGTTGAAAGCACGCCGAGTGTCAGTCGTTCACAGAGGCGCGTCAACGGCGGCAATCGTGCAAGCTCCTGGCATCGCCCTCCCTCGGGGCCGCCGCCAGCGCGGATCGGAGGGGTCCAGGTGGGCCACGGCGGCGTAGGCGAGCGCGGCCCTGCGGAGCATCACCTCGGACACCACGATTCTCTCCCCAGCATCCTGGGACTCCGAGCGCTTCCTCTTGGTGGGCCTGGCCATGGCCCGCGCACGAGGCCGCGAAAGCGGAGCCCTCCCGGGCGCGGATCAGTCGATTCGCTGGGCCAAGGACACGATGATTCCCATCGGGTCCGCGCACATGCGCCATGCGCCAGATGTGCTCATACCGACCGATGCCGCCGACCAGGCGGTAGCCGTCCGCGGCTAGCCGGTCGAGGATCGCCTCGAGTTCGTCCACCTCGAACGCGATGTTGCGCAACCCCAGTCGTTGGCCGTGGCATCGGGCGATCCCGGTTTATCTGCGTTGTACCGACCCGGTGATAGGCCGCATCGTACGCATCGACCTGCCACGTGTAGCTCGCTTCTGCACTGAGGCACCTTGCACCACGTAGCTGGCCACCTGGCTCGATCCGGTCTCCAGCAGTGCCCAGCAACTTGTGTTCCAGGCTGCTCCGGGGGGGACGAACGGATGAGGTGCGGACGGTGCGTGAGAGCGGGCCGTGGCGCAAGGACTGCGTCGTCGGACTCAAACGCTGGAGTCGATGGAGGACTCGCCTGTGTTCGAGTTGCCGGGGTGCACGGCGACCCACGGTCGGCGAAGGCGCCGACGGGACACCCCGGGCGCTCGCAGCGCAGTCCATCAATGATCTCTCCTCCCACCCGCCGCGCTGCCATGTCCAGCGCCTTGAGGCTGATGATCCCGAACAGCTCCTCGGGCGTGGAGAACTTCGCCAGCAGTTGCTCGAAGTAACCGCTGGATGGAGCTTGGATGGGCCCGCCCGGGAACATCGTCAGGCCAGGGGTGCGCTCAACCTCCCGTCATTTCAATAAATACAAGCGCGCTACACCGCGGACGGCAGTTACCATGCCTTCTTGTGGACGTGCCCGAGCCAGGATCGGCCTCCGCCGCCTACAGATTCCGGACCGAATGAGCCATCTCTCGAGGACGTTCGCCGACTTGGAGCGTCCGCAAGCTGGCGCGCCGGTGGTGCGGATGCCGGCGGCTCCGCGGGCGCACTTCGAAGAGATCTACTCGTGCAGGTAGGCCAGCTGCTCGGCCGGCGTCAGCTCGCGGCCGGAATCGAGGACCTCCAGCTGCCTGGCCCGCGGCGCCCAGATGAGGTCCCGCCACACGAACGCCTTGAGGTCGCCGCCGGCGGTGACGATACGAAGTCCGTCGGGGCTGAACGCCGCGCTCCTCACCGAGTCGGTGTGCCCGGTGATGGAAGTGAGGAGCTTGCCGGTGGCGGCTTCCCAGACGCGCGCGATCTTGTCGTCCCCGGCGGTGACGACCAGAAGACCGTCCGGGCTGAACGCCGCGCTCCCCACGTCATCGGAGTGCTCGAGGGTCATGAGGAGAGTGCCGGCCGCTGCGTCCCAGATCCGCGCTTTCTGGTCATTGCCGGCGGTGACGACGCGGCGGCCATCGGGGCTGAACGCCACGCCACGCACCCCGTTGGGATGGCCGGAGAGGGTGACGAGGGGCTTGCCGGTGGCCGCGTCCCAGATCCGCGCGACGCCTTCCTCGTCGCCGGTGACGACGCGGAGACCGTCGGGGCCGAACGCGGCGGTGCTGACGCTGGCGCGGCCGGAGAGGGTAACCAGGAGCTTGCCGGTGGCCGCGTCCCAGATCCGCGCCGTCCTGTCCACGCTGGCGGTGACCACGCGGGTGCCGTCGGGGTTGAACGCCGCGCTCCATATCTGGCTGAAATGGCCAGAGAAAGTCACCAAGGAGTTGCCCGTGGACGCGTCCCAGATCCGCGCCGTCTTGTCCTGGCTGGCGGTGACGACGCGGAGCCCGTCGGGGCTGAACGCCGCGCTCTGCACGTCTCCCGCGTGGTGGGCGAGGACGGCGAGCGGCATGCCGGGAAGGGCGTCCCAGATCCGCACCGTTCCGTCGAAGCTGGCGGTGACCACGCGGCGGCCGTCCGGGCTGAATTCCGCGCTCGCCACGGTGCCCGAGTGGCCGAAGAGGGTACCCAGCAGATCGCCGGACTCCGCGTCCGTGATCTGCGCCGTCCCGTCGCAGCTGGCGGTGACGACGCGGACGCCGTCCGGGCTGAACGCCGCGGAGCTCACCTTGTCGCCGTGGCCGGTGAGGGTGGTGAGGAGCTTGCCGGTGGCGGCT
>DASRBA010000219.1:0-11206 GCA_035637895.1 Myxococcaceae bacterium | reverse complement strand
GCGGGCGACCAGCTCGTCATGGAGGCGCGCGGCGGCGAGGAGCTCGGGGGTCATGCGCCGATCCTCCGCGCGCGCGGCGCGCAGAGACGACCCAGGGCCGGCAGCGCGCGGAGACTCATGACGTACCTGCTCGGCGCGCGGCGCCGCCGTCGTTGTCTAGCGCCTGCGGCGGGAGGAACGGATCCGGCGGTGGCGCGCCCTCCGGCGCCGGAGCCTCCGCCTCGGGCATGGGGCGGTCCGCGCGGTAGCGCCGCAGGTCGAGCGTGTACGGCGCCTCCGGGTGCGGGGCGGCGTCGAGCGGCGCCGCGGGCCATCCCATCGGCCCCTCCCGCGTGAACCGCTGCGCCCGCCGCGCCGCGGCCTCGAACTGCGTGAGTGGCGGCGTGCCGAACGCGCGGCCCTCCGGGTGCCACACGTGGTACGCGCACGCCCCCAGCGACCGCCGGGCCCAGGTGTCGACCAGGTCGAGCCGCAGCGGGTGGTGGATGCCCAGGTGCGGATGCAGGCTGTGCGCCGGCGCCCACGCCCGGAACCGCACCCCGCCCACTGCCTCGTCCGCGCGCCCGGTGGGCCGCAGCGGCAAGCGGCGCCCGTTGACCAGCAGTTGGTGGCGCTCCGGCACCAACCCCTCCGCCCGCACCTGGATCCGCTCCACCGACGAGTCCACGAACCGCGACGTGCCGGTCGCCGTGGGCTCCTCCCCCAGCACGTGCCACGGCTCCAGCGCGTTGCGCACCTCCACCGCGACCCCGTCCACCTCCATCCGCCCCGCCACCGGGCACCGCAGCTCCAGGAACGGCCGGTACGCCTCCGCGGGCAGCGCCAGCCCCCTCCCCTCCAGGAACCCGAGCACGTCCTCGAAGTCCTGCCACAGCCAGTGCGGCAGCAGGAACCGGTCGTGCAGCTGCTGTCCCCACCGCACCAGCGGCCCGCGGTACGGCGCCTGGACGAACGCCGCCACCAGCGCCCGCACCAGCGCCACCTGGGCCACCGCCATCCGCGGGTGCGGCGGCATCTCGAACGCCCGCAGCTCCACCACGCCCTGCCGCCCGTGCGGCGTGCGCCAGTCGAACAGCTTGTCGATGCAGATCTCCGCCCGGTGCGTGTTCCCCGCCACGTCCACCAGCAGGTGGCGGAACAGCGCGTCCGACAGCCACGGCGGCGCCGGCTCGTCGCGCCGGAACGCCCGCTCCAGCGCGATCTCCAACTCGTACAGCGCGTCGTGCCTCGCCTCGTCCACCCGCGGCGCCTGCGACGTCGGCCCCACGAACAACCCCGTGAACAGGTACGAGAGCGACGGGTGGTGCTGCGCGAAGGTGACCAGGCTCCCCAGCACGTCCGGCCTCACCACGAACGGGCTCTGCAGCGACACCGGCCCGCCCAGGGTGAGGTGGTGCCCGCCGCCCGATCCCGCCACCCGCCCGTCCAGCATGTACTTCTCGCTGTGCAGCCCGGCGTGCAGCGCGGCGTCGAACACCGCCTCCAGCACCCGCGCGTGCTCCTTCGCGGTGCGGCTGGGCGGGACGTTCACCTCCAGCACGCCCGGATCGGGCGTCACCGAGAACCCGAACACCGACGGATCCGCCGGCGGCGGGTATCCCTCCAGTTGCACCTCCACGCCCTGCGCCGCCCGCGCCTGGTCCACCACCCGCACCAGGTCGAAGAAGTCCCGCGCGGACGCCACCGGCGGAATGAACACGTGCAGCGCGCCGCCCCGCGCCTCCACGCACAGCGCGCTCCGCAGCCCTCGCGCGGAGATGGCCGTCACCGTCACCGGGCGCACCGCGATCCGCTCCTGGGGCGCCGCGCGCGGATCCGGCGGCTCCACCACCGGCTCCACCGGCGCCGGCACGAACCCCGGCCCCAGCGAGCGCAGCGGCAACCGCAACCCCATGGGCGAGTCCCCGGGCATCAGGTACAGCCGCCCGCGCCGGAAGCTCCACCGATCGCTCCCCCACCCCTCGCCCATCCTCGCCAGCGGGAGCGCGAACCCGGCCTCCGTCGCCAGCCCCCGGTCGAGCACGCGCGCCAGCCGCCGCCGCTCCTCCGGATCCGCCACGTCCGCCTTCAGCGGGTCCACGTCCAGGGGCAACGCCGCCTCGTCCTGCAGGAACCGCCAGGGGTCCTCGTACGCGGGCAGCAGGTGGTCGCGCGAGACGCCCAGCGCGTCGCAGATCCCCTCCGCCAGCGCCCGCGCGTCCCCCCCCCGCGAAACCCCCACCGACCCCGTCCACGCCGCCTCACCGTCCCGCCGCCCCACCAGCTCCAGCGCCCACCGCGGCAGCGACTCGCCCGGGTACAGCTTCCCCGTCCTCCTCAGCACCGCCGCGCCCGGGCAGATCCGCTCCCGCAGCGCCTCCACCAGCCGGAGCGCCTGGGCGTCCTTCGTCGGCCCCACGGCCTCCGCGTTCCACTCCGGCGCGTCCGGGTGCTCCCGGGAGTTGAACGTGGGCTCCCCGCCCGACGTGAGCGCCACCCCCGCCGCCTCCAGCGCCTCGTCCGACGCCGCCGCGCTCCACAGCAACGCCTCCCAGATCTCCTCCGTGTACGGGCGCGTCGGCCGCGGCTCGTGCCCCAGCCGCCCGACCTTCATCTCGAAGGTGACCTCGCGCGCGGGGGTATCCGTCGTCCCCTCCACCGGCGAGGCGTTCGGGGGCGACGCGGTGCACGCCAGCGGGATGTGCCCCTCCCCGCACAGCAACCCGCTCGTCGCGTCCAGCCCCAGCCACCCGGCCCCGGGGAGGTACACCTCCGCCCAGGCGTGCAGGTCCACCACGTCCCGGCCCACGCCCTTCGGCTCATCCGGGATCATCCCCTCGTCGGTGAGCTGGACCAGGTACCCGGACACGAACCGCGCCGCCAGCCCGCGCGAGCGCAGCGCCGCCATCAGCAGCACGGCGGAGTCGCGGCAGCTCCCGCGCCCGGCGGCCAGCGTCTCCTCCGGCGTCCAGATGCCGGCCTCCTCCCGGATGACGTAGCGGACGGCCTGGTTGACGCGCCGGTTGAGCTCCACCGCCAACCCCACCGTGTCGCCCTCGCGCGGCATGTCACCGAACAGCGCCCGCACCCGCTCCCCTTCGAACAGCGACGGGTCCGCCCTCGCCAGGAACGGGAGCAGGTCCTGCCTCAGCTCCGCCGGGTACTCGAAGGGGGCCTCCAGCGCGCGCGGGTCGACGAAGAAGTCGAAGGGGTTGACCGGGCGGATGTCGATCGCCAGCTCGACCTCGACGTCCAGCGCCTCCACGGTGGTGCCCTTGCGGAACGCCACCTCCGCCACGTGGTTCCCGTACGGGTCCTGCTGCCACCGCACCGAGCACGGCTGCGGGATGCGCAGCGCGTACGTCTCCACCCGCGCGCGGGTGTGGTTGGCCGGGCGGAGGCGGACCTTGTGCGGTCCCAGCGCCGCCGGGCGTTCGAAGGCGTAGTGGCTCTTGTGCTGGACGAGGAGGCGCACCGCCCCCTCTTACTTCAGCTTCGCCTCGAGCGGCTTCTGGGCCGTGGTCGAGGCGGCCTTCGTCCACTCGATCACCGGGGTCTGCCACACCATGCCGGTCTCGTTGGGCAGCGGGTCGAACTTCTCCATCTCGAAGCCGTCCCCGCCGAAGTAGAGGTACTCCACCGTGGCCACCGTGTAGGCCTTGGCCGGGTCGATGGGCTTGCCCTTGGCGTCCTTGAAGTCCTTGCCGCTCTTGGCGGCGCCGGCGAACAGCGCCTCCGGGTTCTCCAGGTTCTTCAGCAGCTGCTCGCCGGTGAGCTTGGCCACCAGCACCGAGTTGTCGTACGGCAGCACCGAGTAGACGCTGCCCTTGGTGATCTTCCCGGGGGGCAGGCTCTGCCGCAGGCCCTTCTTGTTGACGATGGCCACGTCGGCGTTGGTCATGGAGCGGATCGACTCCGTCACCCACTTCGCCATCTGCGGCGACGCCTGGTCCAGCCCGGCCTTGGAGAAGCCGATCTCCTCGCCCAGCACCGCGTCCGCCTTCTCCTTCCACTTCTTCACCACCGCGGCGGCCTCCGCGTCCGGCGTGTCCTTCCCGGTCACGTCCACCAGCTTGGCGTCCACCTTCGCCAGCCGCTCCTTGGCGGGCTTGCTCATGTCGAAGTCCATCACCGCCTTGAGGTACTGCTCGAAGTGCTGGCCGGGGGACGCGAGCATCGTGGAGCCGATCTGCTTCTGGTACGGCTTGTGGCAGTGCCCGCCGGCCACCAGCGGGATCTTCCAGTCCGGGTGCGCCTGCACCACCGCCTCCAGCTCCGAGGGGCACTCGTCGGACAGGACCACCACCGCGTCCGCGCCCGCCGCCAGCGCCGCCGGGATGGCCTGCCCCAGCGCCTCGTCGTACGGCGTCACCTCCAGGCCCTCCAGCCGGCCCGCCATCACGTTGGCGGCGATCTTCGTCCGCGCCAGGCCCACCACGCCCAGCTTCACGCCCTTGCGCTCGACGATCTTGAACCCCGGCAGCTCCATGTCCTTGGCGTCCGCCGCCTTCACCTTGAGGTTGGCGGCCACGTACGCCATCCCGTCCAGCCCGCGGTTGCGCAGGAACTGGTCGCGCCCGAAGTCCAGCTCGTGGGTGCCCAGCACGGAGGCCTGGTAGCCCATCCGCTTCATCACCTCGGCGGTGGACTCGCCGCGGAAGAAGGAGGAGATGGCCGGCCCGTTCCAGTGGTTGCCGGTGGAGAGCGCCACCGTGGCGTCGTAGCCGGGCTTGCAGGTGGTGCCCGACGGGCAGTGCTTCTCCTGCGCCACCCACTGCCCCAGCATCTCCGCCGCGCCGCCCTTGCCCTCCACCGGGAGGAGCCAGCCCAGCTCGTCGGCGGTCACCAGCAGGGTGACGGTCGTCATCACCGGCGCCGGCGGCGTTTTCGGCGTCTCCGGCTTGGACTCGTTGGAGGGGCACCCGGCCAGTAACGCGGCCAGAACGGCCGGGATCGCGGGGAGTGAACGGATGCGGCGGTTCGCGCTCATGGCGCGGCGCCTTACCATGGGGCAACCGGGGGGACCACAACTTCCACCCGCCCGGCGCGGCGCTATGGTGCCCCGCGTGGCCACCACCACCACGACTCTGGACGGGAGGACGTACAGCACGGTGGTGGAGCAGCGGCTGACGCCGCTGCTGGGGCCGTTCACCGCCCGCATGGCGCTGAAGACCTTCTCCACCAGCAAGCTGGGGCGCGCGCCGGAGGAGATCTCCCGGGCCGACGTGCCGGCGCTGCTGGACGCGCTCCGGCCCATGCTGAACACGCTGGTGGGGTCCGCCCGCGCCGGCGCCGTCCTCGACGAGCTGAAGAAGGAGCTGGCCGGAACATGACCCGCACCCGCATGGCGATCCTCGCCGTGGCCGCGCTGGCGGCCGCCCACCTGGCCGCGGTGGTGGCCTTCCTGGACAACCCGGCCGCGGTCCGGCAGGTGCACGACGCCGGCGGCTGGGCGGCGTCCCTCTTCGGCGCGTTCGGCGCGGTGGCGGCCGCGCGGACGTTCGCGCGGGGCGAGTACCTCCGGAAGGTCTGGGGACTGCTGGCCGCGGGGGCGGTGCTGCTGGTGGCCGGCCAGGCCCTCCTGAGCGCCTGGGTCCACACCTCGCCGGGGATCGTCTTCGGGGACTCGGTGCTGACCTATCCGCGGCTGGTGCTGGTGACCGCGGCGAACGCCGCCACCACCTGGGGGCTCTTCCTGCTGGCGTACAGCTACGCGCACTCGGGCCTCAACGTCCCCCGCACCGCCGCCTTCAACGCGCTGTGGGCGGCGGTGTCCGCGCTGGCGGTGGTGCTGATGGTGGTCCAGCTGCAGAAGGAGTCCGCCGACTTCGACAGTCCGCGCCACACGGCCAACGCCCTGACCGGCATGGTCTCCACGCTCGCGGACACCGCCGACCTCATCATGATCGCGCCGGTGCTGCGGATCGCGTACCTGATGCGCGGCGGGCGCCTGGCCGGCGTGTGGTGGGTGGTGGGGCTCTCCGAGGTGCTCTGGCTGGTCTACGACTGTCGGACCTGGATCGCGCGCCCCCTCCCGCTGGAGCCGGCGCAAGCGCTGGCGCTCATCTACGTGGTCCGCAACCCGGCACTGTCGTTTCCGGGCCTGGCGGGGATCCTCCACCGCGAGGTGGTCACGGGGCGGAGCTGACCTCGGGCTCCGGCCCCGGCGGCGTGGCGATGGCCTCCAGCGCGCGGCCGGTGGCCACCATGGGCGCGGAGGCGGAGGTGCGGGAGCGGGTGGCCTCGGCCAGCCGGGTGAGGGAGCGGTCCAGCTCGGCGGTCCGCTGGATCTGCAGGTCGGTCATGGACGAGACCTCCTTGATCGACTCCACGGTGACCGCCGACATGTCCGCGATGGTGCCCAGCCGCTCCGCCAGCGAGCTGGAGAGCGCGAAGCCGCGCGAGGTGGCGCTCACGCCCAGGTCGGTGGCGCGCGCGGTGGCCTGCACCGCCTGGCGGATCTCCTCCAGCAGCGGGCCGATCTCCTCCATCGACCGGGTGACGGCCTCGCCCATCTCGCGCATCTGCTTGCCCACCGAGGCGAAGCGCGCCTCGCCGCCCTCGTCCCCCTCCGCCTTGGACGCCTCCAGCTCGGCGCTCAGCGCCAGCACGTCCGCCTTGTTGGTGGCGCGGAAGAGCCCGTCCAGCGAAGCGGCGATCCGGTGCACCGCCTCCCGCAGCTTGAGCAGGTGGTCCGCCACCGCGCGGCACGCCTCGCCCAGGGAGCCGATGGTGCCGGAGAAGGCCTGGGCGGTCTGCACCCCGCCCCGCGCCGACCCGAGCGACGCCTCCGCCACCGCGGACAGCTCGCGCACCCGGTCGCTCACCCGGCGCGCCGACCCCAGCAACTGCTCGCTGGTGACCGACGTCTCGGAGAGCGAGCCCACCTGCTCCGCCGCGCCGCTCTGGTAGCGGTCGCTCTCCCGCTGCACCTTGAGCGCCACCTCGGAGATGCGGGACCGGGCGCGGGAGGCGCGGTCGCGCTCGAAGGCGATGCGCTTGCGGATGCCGCCGGCCGCCGCGGCGATCTGATCCAGCGGCGCGGGGAGATCCGGGGGCGGCAACCCTCCGCCCGCCAGGAACGACGCGATCCGCGCCAGCGCCTCGTCCTCCTCCGCCTCGCGGCGCCGGAAGGCCAGCCAGGCCACGAACCCCACCGTCATCAACCGCACCGCGGTGCCCAGCGCCACCGACACCCCGTGGCCGGCGTACGCTCCCAGGCGCGGGCCGATGGCGCCGTCCGACACCAGGAGCACCGATCCCACCGCCGCCAGCGCCGTCTGCTTCAGCGCGGACAGGCGCATGGAGAACGCCATCCACAGCGCGGCGCCGGCCAGCCCGCACAGGAAGAGCCGCGCCGCCACCACGGGCAGCATCCACCCCGGCGCCGCCGCCGCCGCGCAGGCCAGCAGCCACGCCAGCGGCGGGGCCCAGCGGCGCGGCGCCCCCAGCAGCACCAGCGGGGTCACCAGCAGCGACACCACCAGCGGCCCGGTCTGGCCGCCCAGCGAGGCGGGCGTGGCGGCCGCGGCGGACAGCCCGGAGGCGAAGGCGGCCCCCGCGGCCGAGACCCGCGAATCCCAGAGCCGGGAGCGCGCGCTCACGCCCGGCTCCCCGGCGACAGCGAGGTCCCCAGCGTGCGGATCTCCGCGGTGACGGTCTCCAGCCGGCTCACCACCGCGGTCGCCTCGCGGGACACGCGCACCAGCAGCTGGCCGCGGTCCCCCAGCCGGGCGCTGGCCTGCTTCTGGTCCCACACCGTGGCGCGGATGGCGGCCACCGCCTCGGCGGTCTGGCGGGAGCGCTCCAGCAGCTCGGTGAGGCACTCGGTGAGCTCGCGGCCCTGGCGGGTGCTCTCCTGGGTGGCCACCACCGCGGCGTTGGCGGCGGAGGCGGCGGCGGTGGAGACGTGCACCACCGCGTCGATGTCGGCGGAGATCTGCTGGGCGGAGCTGATCACCTGCTCCGCCATCCGCCGCATCTCCGACGCCAGCAGCGCGAAGGCGCGCTCCACCTGCCCGGCGCGCTCGGACTCCAGCTCGGCGTTGACCGCCAACAGCTCCGCGCGGTCGGCGATGCCGGTGATGGCGTCGATGATGGTGCCCACCAGCTGCACCCGCATGTTGAGCGCCCGGACCGCGTCCGCCACCTGCTGGCTGTGCCGGGTGAGCTCCTCCATGGAGGCGAAGAACGCCGCCGCGCCGCGCTCGTCCTGGCGCGCCGCCAGGTCCACCGTCTGGGTGACGCGGGAGACCTCGTCGAGGTGGAGGGAGATCTGCTCGGCGGCCTTCTGCAGGCGGTCCGCCCCGGCGCAGAAGGCGGTCAGCGCGTCCGTCCACGCGTTCGAGCTGCGCTGGTCCGCCATCAGCGCCCGCTCCAGCGCCACCGAGGACTGCAACAGCTGCGGGCCGGTGCTGGAGGCGTCCGTCTGCGCCTTCACCAGCTCCAGGCGCCAGCGCTGCAGCTCCTCCAGGAGGGCGCGGGCGCCCGGCTCCACCACGTCCGGCGGCATCGTCTCTCCGGAGTGGCCCTGCGACAGGTTCGCCGCCCGCACGCTCAGCGCGGCCAGCGCCTGCGCCCGCCGGCCGTCGGAGAGCGCCATGCCGCGGAAGGAGCCCAGGAGCCCAAAGCCGAAGGGCACCGCCGCCATCCCCACCGGCCACAGCGAGTCCGGGCGGGAGAGCGACGCCACCGCCGCCAGCGCGGGCGCGGACACCACCGCCGCCAGCGCGAAGTCGCTCAGCCGCCCCTTCAGGCGCCCGGGCGCCGCCGCCACGGCCAGCGGCACGCAGGACGCGGAGAGGCCGGAGATGGAGAGCGCCTCCCACGGCGTGGCCTGCTTGGCGAACACCCCCACCAACGCCGCCAGCGCCGGCAGCACGCTCCAGGCCAGCATCGCCGCCATCCGCGGCCGCTCCTGCGCCAGCGACCACCGGGACCAGATCAGGCTCAGCAGCACGGCGCCCGCGGCGAAGCTCGACGCCCCCAGCACGGACAGCGGCCACCGCAGCACCCCCAGGCAGAAGGAGATGGCGATGAGCCCGGGGATCCAGTCTCGGCGGAGGTTGATCAACGCGCGCCGATGATACGACGCGCTCGCCGCATCGCCTCTGTTGCTAATTTTTTAGCGACATGCTAGATATATAGCATCAACCCCGAGGTGAGGCACATGCGGACTTGGAGAGCGTGGAGCGGGCGGTGGGCGGCGGTGCTGGCAGGCGCGGCGCTGGCCGTCGCCCCGGCGGCGGCGCGGGCGTGCGACGACGATGACGACGCCGGCGAGCACGGGACGGACCAGGGCAGGCTGCAGGATGAGGCCGGCCGCCAGGCCTCCCTGAGGTCGCTGGAGAAGCAGGGTTCGGACGAGGACCGCGCCCGCGCGATCGTGCAGTTCATGGCGGACGCGCCGATCAGCGAGCAGACGGGCGCCACCATCCTGGACATCGCCTCCCGGATGCGGTCCGACCGGGCGCTCGGCAAGGTGCTCTCCTTCTTCCACCAGATCCAGGAGTCGGACCTGGTGCGCGGCCCGCTGGCGGGGCGGTACCTGGACGCGGCTTCCCACCTCCAGGCGCCGGAGGCGCTGGCGCGGGCGCTGGTGCAGGAGCTCCACCCGGACGCCGTCCCGGACGCGGTCGTGGGCCGCGCGCTGGAGCTGAGCCAGCGGATCGACTCGGACGAGGGCGTGGCGCGGGTGCTGCGCGAGGTGACCGACCACCAGAACCTCACCCCGGAGATCGAGGCGCGGGTGCGCGCGTCGGCGGAGCGCATCCGCGACGCGGACCTCAAGGCGCGCGCGCTGCAGCGGCTGGAGCGCGCCAAGGGCGGCGAGCGGCGGTCGGAGCGCGCCGACCGCGGGCTCTTCGGCCGCGAATTCAAGCTCCCCCGCTTCGCCTTCCGGTTCGGCGACGAGGGGCGCGCGGCGATGCCCGTACCGCCCGCGCCTCCGGCGCCTCCCGCCCCGCCTGCCGCGCCGGGCATGCCGGTGCCGCCGGCCCCACCCGCTCCGCCCGCGCCTCCGGCCGCTCCCGCTCTGCCGGCGCCTCCGGGCACGCCGGCCTGGTCCGGCGACGGCGCCACCGTCTACCCCGGCGACGGCGAGGTGATCGTCAACGGCCACCGCCGCTCGCTCTCCCCCGAGGAGCAGCGGGCCCTGCGCGAGTCGGCGCGGCAGATCCGCGAGCACGCCCACCAGATGAAGGAGCAGATCAAGGACCAGATGCGCGAGCTCCGCCGCCGGCTGCACGACGACCTGCGCCACCAGCGCATGGACATCGACGACTCGGACTTCGACCTGGACCTCGACGCCGGCGACTGACCCCGACTAGCCGGTCCGGGCCTCCGGCGCGCGCTCGTTCTCCAGCCTCTGGGCGTGCGCCGCCAGCAGGTCCGACCGGGTGATGATCCCGATCACGGTCCGAGGGGCGTCCCGCTTCACCACCGGCAGGCGCCCCACCCCTTCCCGGACCATGTGGTCGGCGGCCTCGCGCAGCGAGCTGTCCTCGTACACCACCGCCAGCGGCCGCCGGATCAGGTCCCGCACCAGGGACTGCGGCGGCGCGGCGGGGTCCAGCAGGTCGCGCCGGGTGACCACGCCGACCAGGTCGCCCTTGTCGTCCACCACCGGGAACCCCTGGTGCTTCCAGGCGGTGGCGCCGTCCGCCACCCGGACCCGCACCTTCACCACCTCCTCGTCCGAGCGGAGCGTCACCACCGGGGACGAGGCCTGGTCCTTCACCAGCACGTGGCCCAGGAAGTCCGCCGCGTACTCGTCCGGCACCCGCGCCCCGCGGCGGGCGATCTTCTCGGTCATGATCGAGTGCCGCATCGTCAGCGAGGAGACGAGGTAGCTGGCCGCGCAGCCGCCCAGGAGCGGCAGCAGGCCCAGCGGCTGGCGAGTGGTCTCGAAGGCGAACACCACGGAGGTCAGCACCGCGCGCGAGGCGCCGGCGAACACCGCCGCCATCCCCACCAGCGCCGCGATGCGCAGGTCGATCCCCAGGCCGGGCAACAGCGCCGCCGCCGCCATCCCCGCCACCGACCCGAACCCGCTGCCGATGGTGAGCAGCGGCGCCAGCGTGCCGCCCGAGGTGCCGCTGCCGAGCGCGATGGCCCAGGAGACGAGCTTCGCCACGCACAGCGCCGCCGCCGCCATCCCGACGAGGTCCCCGGAGAGCAGCGCCTCGATGTTGTCGTACCCCACGCCCAGCGTGCGCGGCACGAGGTA
>DASRBA010000218.1:0-22789 GCA_035637895.1 Myxococcaceae bacterium | reverse complement strand
GCTCGGCCTGCTGCGCATCAACCACGAGCTGGGCTCCAAGCTGGAGGACGTGCGGGCGCGCGGCGAAGGCGGGTTCGCGCTGGAGGGCGTGCAGTTCACCCTCACCTCCGCCATCACGCCGCTCAAGGTGAAGGCGGGCCCGGCGTTCGAGGCCGACTACCAGGGCCAGTCGATGCAGGGCCCGATGCGCGTGCACACGGTGGCGCTCCAGGCCCCGGCCGGCGTCCTGTTCGTCACCGGGATGGCGCCCGGGGCGAGCTTCGGGAAGCTGGCGCAGCACACCCAGGCGATGGCCGCGTCCGTCGCGTTCTCCAAGCCCCGGATCGGCAACGCCATGCGGGTCGTCGCCGGCCGGTGGTGGCACTGGCACGGCTCGTCCAGCGTCGGCTACGGCAACAACAGCAGCTCCACCTACCTGAGCTCCGAGAAGAAGCTGTGGCTCTGCCCGGACGGCCGCTTCAGCCGCCAGGGGCAGTTCTCGGTGGACAGCACCGTGAAGAGCGAGACCTTCGGCAACAGCTACGCCAACGCCAACAACAACAGCAACGCGGACGGCCGGTGGACGGCGGTCGGCACGCCGCAGGCCGGGAAGATCATCGTCACCTTCCAGGACGGCTCCAGGCAGGAGCTGCCGTACCAGGCCCCCGCGCCCGGCGACAAGTTCGAGCTCTACGTCGACGGGGTCGGCTACCTCCGCTCCAACGACATCGGCGGTTGCAACTGAGCGCTCCGGCGCGGGGTGGCGCGCGGCCGGCGAGCAGCCGCGACCTTGACCGGGTACAGTCCGCGCCCTCGAATGGGCACCGCGGCGGACCCAGAGGTGGCCCTGGTCCAGCGGGCGCTCGGCGGTGATGCTCGCGCCGTTCGGGCGCTCGTCGATCAGCTGACGCCGGTCATCCAGGCCCGGGTCGCCCGCGCCCTGCGCCGCCGCGTCCACCAGGCGTCCGGCCGCAACGTCAGCCAGGAGGTGGAGGACTTCACCCAGGAGGTGATGGTCTCCCTCTTCACCCAGAAGGGCCGCGCCCTGCGCGCCTGGGACCCCGCCCGCGGGCTCTCGCTGGAGAACTTCGCCGGCTTCGTGGCCGAACGGCAGATCGCCTCCATCCTCCGCACCGCCAAGCGCAGCCCGTGGACGGAGGACCCCACGCTGGAGGGCGACCTGGAGGGCCCCGCCGGCAGCGACGACAGCCTCGCCGCGGCGCTCGAGTCGCAGCAGCTGTGGGAGGTGGTGCTGGACCGCCTCACCGAACGCCTCAGCCCCCTGGGCGCCGCCCTCTTCGAGGCGGTGTGGCTGAACGAGCGTTCCGTGCCGGAGGTCGCGGATCAGTTCCGCATGTCGAGGGACGCCGTGTACGCCTGGCAGAGCCGGCTGGGGAAGGCGCTCCGGCAGGTCGCCACCGAGGTGATGTCAGAAAGCGGCGCGCCGGCGCATACCTCCAAGGCGGGTGAGTCCTCATGAGCCAAGACAAGCTGCGCGACGGCCTGGTCGAGGCGGCGCGACGGCGGCGAGCGCGGGATGCGAGCGCGCCTTCCGGCCCCGACGCGCTGGCCCCGCTGGACGCGGAGGCGAAGGACCGGATCGCCGCCCGGGTGATGGAGGAGATCGGGGCGCCGGCCGCCCAGGTCATCCCCTTCCGGCGGCGGCTCCGGGTGGTGGCTGGTGTGGGTGGGGTGGTGGCGGCCCTGGCGGCGGCGCTGGTGGTCTTCCTGCGGCCGGCCGGCCCGCCGCCGCTGCCCGCCTACGAGGCCACCTTCTCCGGCGAGTCGGCCATGCGGGGCACCGAGCCCTCCGCGGGGCCGCCGCGCGTGGGCCCCGGCTCGGCGCTCTCGCTCGTCGCCCGGCCCCGGCAGCCCGTCCAGGGTCCGGTGGAGATCTCGACGTTCCTGGTGCGCGGGGACTCGGCGCGGACGTGGGTGGCGCCCCAGGTGTCGCCGGAGCGCGCGGTGCGGATCGCCGGCCAGGCGGAGGCGCTGCTCCCGCCGGAGCCGGGCCCGTTGACCGCGGTGATCGTCATCCAGCGCCCCGGCGCCCCTCGCGCCGGACCGCAGGACGCGCTCCGGCTCTCGAAGGGAGAGGCGCCCGCCGATCCGGGTGCCCAGGTGGTCATCGTGAGGTTCGAGCAGACGGGTCCATGAACCCCAGGACGGTCTCGCTGCTGGCCGCGGTGCTGGGCGGCTGCGCTCCCCGCTGCGGAGGCCCGACGCCGCCTCCGCCGGCGGTGGAGTACGCCGGCTGCCTGGCCGTGGTGCGCGGACCGACCTGCGAGCTCAAGCCTGACCGCGAGCTGCGCGTGCTCGCCGCGGTGCCCGCGGGGTCGCGCCTGGTCATCCTCGCCGACGGCAAGGAGCTCGACGCGTCCGGGGGTAACGGGCTCCGCACCCTCCACCTCCCACCCGGGGCGGCGGCGGTCGACGTCGTGCTCGTTGACGCGGGCGGCCGTCGCTCGGCGCCGTGGCGGCTGGCGGTGCGCAACCCGGGGCGTGCCCCGGTGTTGGTCCAGGCGATGGAGCTGGTGCCCAAGGGCGGGATCGCGGACGCGGCGAAGCTGCTGGCGGAGCGCCGGGCCGACCTGGCCGAGGAGGACCGCGCTCGCGCCGACAGCATGATCGCCCGCGCGTCGCTGGCCACCGGCCACCGCGAGGAAGGGATCGCCCAGCTCGCGGCGTCCGCCGCCGCTCACGAGCGCCTGGGCCACGCGGCCGAGGCCACCCGCGACACCCTCGCCCAGGCCTTCACCCTCGTCGACCTCTGGCGGTTCGAGGAGGCGCGGGCGGCGCTGGCGGCGGCGGACCGGCGCACCCGCGACTACGACGAGGGCCGCGCGCAGGCGGCGTATTACCGCGGGCTCCTCTCGCGGGAGAGCGGCGACCTGCGCTCGGCGCTGCGCCAGCTGGAGGAGGCGGCGGCCGGCGCGGAGCGCCTGGGGATGACCCTGGACCGCGAGGCGGCGGTGATGGCGCTGGCCGTCGCGCTCCGCCAGCTGGGCCGCCCGGGCGCCGCGCTGGAGCGGCTGAAGGAGCTCCACCCGGGGGATCCCTGCAACGCGGGGACGCTCGCCAACAACACCGCCTGGGCCATGCTCGCCGCCGGCGACGACTCGCTGGGCGACCCGGTGCCGCACCTGGAGCGGGCGCTGGCCATCTTCCGCGCCGGGTGCCCGCGGGCGCCGGAGGTGGCCAACCAGCTGTTGAACCTCGCGCTCGCCGAGCTGCGGCGCGGGGACCTGGACGCGGCGGCGGCGCGGCTGAAGGAGGCGCGCGGCGAGGGGGGCCCGCCGGAGCCGCGGTCCGTGCTGTGGTGGCTGGACGTCGAGGCGCGCATCGCGCTCGGGCGCGGCAAGAGCGCCGAGGCGCTGGGGCTCTACCGGCGCCTGGAGGCGCTGGCGGCCGCCGCCGGCTCCGGTGAGGGGCGCTGGCGCGCGGCGGTCGGAAAGGCCGAGGCGCTGGCGGCGCGCGGCGATGCGTCCGGGGCCCTGCGCGCGCACGAGGAGGCGGATCGGTTGCTGGACGCCGAGGCGCTGCTGGTCCCCCTCACCGAGGGGCGCGAGCACTTCCTGGCGGACCGCGAGCGCGGCGCCCGGCACCACGTCATGCTCCTGATCAGCCAGGGCCGGACCTCCGAGGCCATGCTCGTCGCGCGGCGGACGCGCGCGCGGTTCCTCCAGGCGGTGGGCCTGGGCCAGCGACTGAGCGCGCTGGGGCCGGCGGAGCGGACCGCCTGGGACCGCGCGCTCTCCTCGTACCGGCGCGGGCGCGCGGACTTCGAGGCGGCGGCCGCCCAGGACTGGGCGCTGGCCGAGGACCAACTGCGCGAGGCGGCCGAGCAGCGCCAGGCCCGCGCGGTGGCGCTGCGGCGGGCGCTGGACGACGCGCTGGCCGCCCTGGGCGCGACGGCGGCGCCCTCCCCGGCCATGCGCGCGCCGGAGCCGGGCGAGCTGCTGCTGATGTGGTTCCCGGCCACGGACCGCTGGTACGGCTTCGCGGCGACGGCGGGCAAGGCGGTGGCGCACGCCCTGCCGGCGGCGCCTGACCTGAAGGACGGCGGGGCGGCGTTGCTCCAGCCGTTCGACCGCGAGGTGGAGGCGGCGGCGCGGGTCACGGTCATCCCGTACGGCGCGCTGCGCGGGGCGGACCTGCACGCGGCGACCTGGCGCGGCGCGCCGCTGGCCGCCTCGAAGCCCGTGGCGTACGCGGTAGACCTCCCGGCGGCGAAGGCGGCCGCGCCGGCGAACGCGGGCGGCGGATCGCTGGTGGTGGGCGACCCCTTGCGCAACCTCCCCGAGGCGCGGCGCGAGGCGGAGGCGGTCCACGCCGCGCTCATCGCCGGCGGGCAGCCCAGCACCCTGCAGCTGGGCGATCAGGCCACGCGGTCCGCCCTTCGCCAGGCGCTGGGTTCGGTCCGCCTCCTCCACTACGCCGGCCACGGGCGCTTCGGCGGGGAGGGAGGCTGGGACTCCGCGCTCCCGCTCGCGGACGGCGAGCTGAACGCGGGCGACATCCTCACCCTCCAGGCCCCGCCGGCGGTGGTGCTGGCGGGCTGCGAGACGGGGCGAGCGGCGGAAGGGTCGCTGGAGAGCATCGGCCTGGCGCAGGCCTTCGTCCTCGCCGGGGCGCGGGCGGTGATCGCCGCGTCGCGGCCGGTGGACGACCGGACGACGGCCCGGCTCTCCGAGGCGCTCTACGCGCCCGGTGGCCCGCCGGGGCCTTCGGTGTTGCCGGAGCGGCTCCGGCAGGCGCAGCAGAAGCTTCGAGACGAGGGCGCGGACTGGAGCGCGTTCCGCGCCCTCGTCCAGTAGTGACTCCAAGTGGGGGAACCGCACATGAAGGCGAAGAACGGGTTGGCGCCGCTCCTGGCGCTGGTGGCGGCGGTGGCCGCCGTGACGGCGTGTCGAGCGCCGGGCGGATGGATGCGCGCGGAGGAGCAAGGGCTGTTCGACGGCGGGAAGCCGCCCTGCCCTTCCGACGGCGGCGCCTGCGTGGAGGTCTCGCCCCCCTCGGCGCTCGGCGCGTCGTGCACCGACGACCGCTGGCTGGCGTACTTCAAGAACCCGGACACGGTCTGCCCCTCGCTGGCGGCCGGCGGCGGCACCTGGGAAGGGTCCAAGCTCTTCGCCGAGGCCGACGGGCCGGGCATCCCGCCGGGCTTGAAGAGCTACTGCCTCTACGAGTGGGCGCCGCCGCCGGCCTCTCCCGGCAACCCGCCCAACGTCGCCGCGCTGACCGCGGCGCTCACGGGAACCGGAGCGGTGAGCGCGCTGGAGCGGGACTGCTTCGTGGCGGGCCCCAGCGGGTCCAGCATGGGCGTGAACGTCGGATGGCCCTGGTTGCTGCAGGGCTTCCACGGGGAGACCGGGTGGCTCCCGCAGCTCCCGGCGGGCGCGAACGAGACCCCGGCCAAGGTCCGCGTGGCGGTGGTGGACACCGCGCCCAACTACTACTCGGCGGGCGCGCCCGGCGACGACCGCTCCGGCCACGGCCACTCGGTGGGGTGGATCATCCGCGACCACGCCTGCCCCAGCGCCAACGGGACCTGCATCGGGCAGGTCGCGGACCGGCTGGCGATGCCGCGCCTCTCGCTGAAGACGAAGGACCCGCTCCACGGCGGCTACTTCGGCAGCGAGGGCGAGGTGGCCAAGGCGATCCACGGCGCCGTCCATGTCTGGCGCGCGTTCAAGGCGGGGGGCGGCAACCAGCCGCGGCTGGTGATCAACCTCAGCCTGGGCTGGGACCCGGGCTGGGGCGGAGACCCCAACAGCCCGTCCGGGATGCCGCTGGGGACGCGCGCGGTCTACGCCGCCATCACCCACGCGGTCTGCCAGGGGGCGCTGGTGGTGGCCGCCGCCGGGAACGACCCGGGGGGGCCGGGGATCGCCCGCGGCCCCATGTACCCGGGCGCGTGGGAGCAGCAGCCGGCCCCCACCGCCGCGCAGTGCGCCGCCGTGGAGGACACCGGGTGGACGCCGGGCGGTCCATTCCCGCTGCTGCCTCCGGCCGGCTCGGGCGTCTACAACCCGCTGGTGTTCGCGGTGAGCGGGGTGCGCGCCGACGACCAGCCGCTGCTCAACGCGCGTCCGGGCGGGCGCGCGCGCCTGGCGGCGCCCGGCGCGCAGGCGCTGGCCATGGACGGCGCCGATCCCACCACCGTCCTCTACGGCACCTCCGCGGCGGCGGCGGTCGCCACCTCCACCGCGGCGGCCGTCTGGGGCTACCGGCCCAAGCTCACCGCGCCGGAGGTGATGGACCTGATTCGAAGCTCCGCGACGCCGCTGACCCCGGCCGCGGACTTCTGCCTGGGCAGCAGCCACCCCTGTGCGCGGTCCCCCGCGGAGGCGCAGGTCCGGCGGGTCAACCTGTGCCAGGCGATCGCCGCGGCATGCCCGGGCCCGCTGGAGAGCTGTCCGGCGACGCCCCCCGCGTGCGCCCTGCGGCCGGCCTACGGGGGCACGCCGCCCCGGCTGCCCAACGTGAGCGTGACGGCCATGCAGGCCGCCGCCACCACCACCTACGACGCCTCGCCGGTGCAGTGGGTGCTGGCCGGGCTGCCGGAGACCTGCGAGGACGCGGCGATCGTGACGACCGGCCCCAGGTACCCGGACGCGCCGTGCCCGAAGCGCCAGTTCTTCGGGACGGCGATCACTCCGTGGACCGGCCCGCAGCCGGCGACCAACGCGTGCCCGGTCTGCACCATCGGCCAGCAGAGCGCGGCGCCGGCGGGGACGTACTCGGTGACGCTCTCCATCGACGACGAGTACGCGTCGGTGGGGGACCCGGTGCTCCGGATCAACGGCCAGTACGACATCGACCTCTCCGGGATGGGGACGGTGGACGGCGGCACCGTGGCGGTGATCAACGACCTCGACCTGTCGGCGATCCCCTCCGTCGACACCGCGGAGATCCAGTTCCGGATGGCCGACGGCACCGGCGACTACTCCACCGAGAGCGAGCTCATCGTCCAGTGAAGACGGCCTACGTGACGTTCGTGGCGGCGATCGCGGCCGCGAGCCCGCGTGGGTGACCAGGCCGATGTGGCCGGCGCGGCGGACCGGGCAGGAAGCGTCTCTGGTAGCGTCCGGCGCGATCCTCACGCCGCGCGCATGACCGCCCCTCCTTCTCCGTGGTGATCCCCACCCATCACCGCCCCGCCCTCCTCCGCCGGACCTGACCAACCCATGCCCGCCCCGTTCACCGTCGACACCGACCGCCTCATCCTCCGCCCCCACCGCCTGGACGACTTCCAGGACTCGCTCGCGCTGTGGTCGGACCCGGTGGTGACGAAGTACATCGGCGGGCGGCCCTCCACGAAAGAGGAGGTGTGGCAGCGGCTGCTGCGCTACGCCGGGCACTGGGCGCTGCTGGGCTACGGCTTCTGGACCGTGCGCGACCGCGGGTCGGACCGCTTCCTGGGCGAGGTCGGCATCCTGGACGGCAAGCGCGAGCTGGACCCGCCCTTCGGCGACACCCCGGAGGTCGGCTGGGCGCTGGCGCCGTCCGCGCACGGGAAGGGCTACGCCACCGAGGCGGTGCGCGCGGCCCTCGGCTGGGGCGCCGAGCACTTCGGGCCGAAGATCCGGACCGTCTGCATGATCGACCCGGCCAACGCGGCCTCGATCCGGGTGGCGGAGAAGGTCGGCTACCGCGAATACGCGCGGACCGCGTACAAGGGCGTGCCCACCATCCTCTTCGAGCGCTGACCGCCTTCAGATCCACCACAGGCGCGGGACGGTGGCCAGCGACGGCGCGTCCCGGCTGTCCACCTCCAGCACCGCGCCGGGGGCGATGAACCGGTAGCGCCGGCCCGTGATCGGCCCCACCACGGTGAACGCGGCGGCGCCGGTGTACCGGAACGATACGAGGCGAGATCGGTCGGCCGGCGGGAGGCCCGGCTGGGCCCGGCTCCACTGCTCCTGGTTCTCTCCGTGCGACATGGGGCTCCCCCTCGGTGGATCTCCGGGTGAGAGCCCCATGCCCACGCTTTCTTCCCGGCAGGCCCCCGGGAACGGGTAGACGGAGGTAGGACCTACGCCTTCCGGTAGATGAACGACTCGAAGTAGCCCGGGATGTTGCTGGTCGCGGTGACGTTCGCCCCGCCGCCGTTCTCGGCGATCAGGTAGTGCTGCCCGTCGTAGGTCTGGAACGCGACGCGGTCCCCATCCTGGATGATCCCGTCGCCGCCGATCTCGACGATCTGGAGGCGCTCCCACTGGGCGGCGACCTGGCGGTTGGCGTTCACCTCGTTGCCGCCGCCGTACTCGGCCACCACGTACTGCCCCAGGTTGGTCTTGAGGTTGATGAAGTCGCCGCTGCGGAGGTCCCCGCCGTTGAGGTCCGTCATCTCGAACCCCTCGTTGGAGCCCACGTACGTGCCCGTGGCGTCCAGCCCGCCCGCGTGCGCGGACATGTAGTTACCGGTGACGGTCTGGAACGACGCCCGCGCCGGGGCCGGAGGAGGAGGAGGCGGCGGCGGGGGCGGCGCCGCGTTCGGGTTCCACGCCTCCAGCATGCCGAACCCGCCGTTGCAGAACTGCCGGATCTGATCGCCGGTGACGGTGATCGCCCCGTTCCGCGCGAGCGGGTCGTTGACGATGTAGCGGCCGTCGTCGGTCTTCCCCATCACGGTGACGAAGTGCCCGCCCGGGTTCCGGTAGTTGAGGTACCGGCCGGAGGCCGACTCATTCGCGCCCCAGGCGTTCCACACCCCGGAGCCGCCGAGGATCACCGGGTGCCCGCGGCCGACGGCGCCGTCCACCGACTGCACCGGGTCGCCGTACAGGTTCTGCGTCTGCGCGCCGATCTTGTTCAGCCCGGTCTGGAGCTGCCCCATCCCCATCAGCTGCGAGTCGCGCGAGTCGTACCCGAGGATGGTGTCGCGCATCCGGTCGATCGTATCCAGCGAGGACTCCGGCCCGTGCTGCGGCCACAGTCCGATGGCCTCCGCCGTCATCGCCGCCGACGTCGGGCCGCAGTCGTCGTAGTGGTAGGGCGCGCCGCCGCTGGTGTACGGGGTGGGGCCCCACTGGCTCATGAAGACCTTGTTGGCCTGGTCGACGGTGGTGATCGGACCGTTGGTGGGGCCGGGGACCGGGCCGGGGCTGGGGATCTGGTCCGGCGGATCGCCGTTGGCGAACAGGTTGGCGATGTGGCTGCGGATCAGGTTCTCGTAGTGGTAGCCCATCGAGTCGTTCATCCCGCCCGGGCCGCGGTACCAGGCGCGCGCGGCGGCGAAGTCGCCGCCGTACGCCCGGCTCATGCTCGCCAGCTTCTGGGCGGAGTACTCGATCTGCCAGTCCGGCGGGATGCTGGAGGCCCCGGCGCCCCGGCCGGCCGAGTAGCTCTCCTGGCCCGGCTTGTTGGCGCGCACCCACTGCTCGAAGTCGGGCAGCAGGCCGTTGTCGTCCAGCCCGAGCAGGCCGTGCCCGGTGCCGTCCGCGTGCACCTGCCAGTTCTTGAAGCCCGACTCCTGGTACATCATCCCCGCGAGCACATGCGGGTCGAGACCGTACTGGTTGGAGTACTGCTTGATGGACGGCCAGGTCTCCGGCAGCGAGAACTGGTGGTTCATCTCGTTGGTGAGCGGGCCCGGGGGAACGGGGCCGGGGCCCGGAGTCGGACCGGGACCCGGGTTCGGCGTCCCGCCCGGCACCTTGATCACCCAGCCCGCCTGGATCCAGTCCGGGTTGGTGATCCACGGGTTCAGCCGCTGGATCTCCGGCACGGTGGTGCCAAAGCGCGTGGCGATCCCGCTCAGCGTGTCGCCGGACTGGATGGTGTAGTCCTGCGTGGTGGGGCTGGGGGTGGGGTTCGGCGTGGGCGCGGCGCCGGGGACGTTGAGCACCTGGCCCGGGTAGATGAGGTCGGTGTTGCGCACCGCCGGGTTCAGGTCGCGCAGCGTCTGCACGGTGGTGCCGAACCGCTGCGAGATCCCCCACAGCGTGTCGCCGCGCTGCACCGTATAGGGCTGCGGAGAGGAAGCGACGGAGGCCGCCGGGGTGAAGGAATCCACCCCCGAAAAGCCCATGGCCTGGCGGGGAGCCGAAGCCTGCTGCGGGTTGGAGGCGAGCGAAGAGGCCAGGGGACGGATCATGTCATTCGAGAGACGCATGTTCTTATAACTCCTATTGAAACTGACCATACCGATTGAAAGGTCAGCACGTGGGGACAAGCGCATTCTCGAATCGACTCGTAAATCAGTTCACTCGAAAAGAAACCTGGCAGTCGGTTTTCCGCTTCCCGGAACTCAAGAAGGACGCACCGCCATGAACTGGAAGCACGTGCTCTCCGCCGGCCTGCTCTGCGGGCTCATCGTCAACCTGGTGGACATCCCCAACAGCGCGCTGCTGGTGGCCCCGGACTGGAACAAGGTCCTGGCGGCGCAGGGCATCACCCCCGACGGCCCGGCCATCGGCGGCTACTTCACCACCGTCCACTTCGTCTACGGCGTGCTGATCGCCCTCACCTACGGGTTCATGCGCGCCCGCTTCCGCCCCGGCGCCGCGACCGCGCTCGGCGCGGCCGGCCTGCTCCTGGCCGTCAACCGCCTCTTCGGCTTCGGCGCGGTGGTGATGGGCCAGATGCCGGCGTCCATCTGGCTCCGCTTCTCGGCCAGCATGGTCCTGGGCTCGCTGCTGGGCGGCGTGGCGGCCGGCCGCCTCTACGACCGGTTCGCGGCGCCGGGCTGACGGCACCGGAAAGTTGGGGCGGATGCTGCCATGATCCGTGCTACGGGACGCACCGATGGCCGCCTCGGAACCGGACAGCGTCGGCGCCGTCGCCGCCGACTTCTGGGAGTGGCAGCTCCGGGAGAACCCGGAGGTGGCCACCGCGCTCGGAGATCACCGGTACGACGAGCGGCTGACGGACCTCTCCCCGGACGGGGTCGCGCGGCGGGCCTTCGACGCCCACGAATTCGTGCGCCGCCTGGATGCGCTGGGGCCGCGCGCTCAGGAGGATGAGATCACCGCGGACCTCCTGCGGCAGCACCTGGCGGAGCTCATCGACCTCCAGCGGCTGCGGCTGCCGGAGATCGCCGTCAACCCGATGGAAGGGCCGCACGTCTCCTTCCCGGCCCTGATGGCCCAGCACCCCCTGCGCGACGAGCAGGACCTGGCGAACCTCTCGGCGCGCTACCGCTCCTTCCCGATCCAGATCGAAGGCGTCCTCTCCAACCTCCGCGCGGGCCTGGCCCGGCGGCGGGCGGCGCCGCGGCTGCTGGTGGAGCGGGTGCTGGCGCAGCTGCGCGACCGCCTGGCGGTGCCGCCCTCCGATTCGGCCTTCGTCCGCGGCCGCCCGGCCGAGTGCCACACGGAGCTGGCGATCAACACCAGCCAGCACGTCTACCCCGGGTACCGGGCGCTGCTGGAGTTCCTGGAGCACGACTACCTCCCGCGGGCGCGCGCCGACGTCGGGCTGTGGTCGCTCCCGGACGGCGCCGAGGTCTACGGCTTCGCCATCCGCTACCGCGCCGGCGCGCGCCGGCCCCCGGTGGACCTGCACGAGCTGGGCGCGCGCGAGCTCTTCTTCATCGAGGGAGAGCTGCGGGCGCTCGTCGGCCGGTCGGACCGCCGCACCCTGGTGAAGTGGACCGGGGCCGACCCCCACTTCGCGGACCGGAGGCAGATGCTGGAGGCCTACCGCGCCGCGGTGGAGCGCTTCCACGGCGGGCTCGCCGCCGCCTTCGGCCGCTACCCGCCCGTTCCGCTCCACGTGGAGGCCGTCCCGGAGATGATGGAGAAGGGCGCGCCGCCCCTCCACTACGAGCCGCCGGTGGACGACGGCTCGCGCCCGGCGCTCCTCCTCATCAACACCTCGCAGGCGGAGGCGGCGCCCCGCTACCGGATGGAGGCGCTGGTGGCCCGCGAGGCCGCGCCCGGCCGCCACGTGCTGGTCACCCGGGCGATGGAGATCGCCGGCGGCCTGCCCCTGGTGCGGCGGCGCGCGGGGGTGCCCGCGTTCATCGAGGGCTGGGCGATGTACGCGGAGCGCCTGGCGGGCGAGCTGGGCCTCTACTCGGACGACCGCGCGCGGCTGGGGATGCTGCTGTCGCAGTGGTGGCGGACCGCGCGGCTGGTGGTGGACACCGGGATGCACGCGCTGAAGTGGACGCGCGAGCACGCCGTCGAGAGCCTGATGGAGATCTTCCCCGCGCCGCGCGCCGAGGCCGAGGCGGAGATCGACCGCGCCATCGTCTGGCCCGCGGCGGGGATGGCGGACGCGCTGGGCGCCGCGGAGATCGCCGCCGCCCGCGCGGACGCGGAGAAGGCCCTGGGCGCGCGCTTCTCGCGGCAGGCGTTCCACGACCAGCTCCTCGCTTCCGGGCCGATGCCGCTGGAGACCATGCGCCGCGCCGTCGCCGGCTGGGCTACCGGGTCGGTGGCTCCACCAGCCGGGTGACCAGCGCCGCCAGCTCCGAGGCCAACCGCTCCGGGCCCTGTCCTGCCGCGCCCAGCGCGCCCTGCGTCCACAGCGTGGCCAGGCCGTGCATCGACGCCCAGGCGAGCATGGTGACCTGCGTCGCGTCCGGGACCGGCCGCGCCTTCCACGTGGCCAGGCACGCCTCCACCTCCGCCCGCACCCGGGCGAACGGCCGCCGCGCCACCTCTCCCAGCTCCTGGACGGAGCCGCGCCGGCCGCCGCGCGAGGGGAACATCAGCTGGAAGAGGTGGGGCTCGGCCGCCGCGAAGCGGACGTAGGCCGGGCCCAGCGCGTGGAACCGCTCCAGCGGGGGCCGGCCCTCCAGCGGCGCCAGCGCCCCCGCCAGCGCCGCGTCCAGCTTCTCGAAGCCGGAGGCGGCGATGGCCCCCAGCAGCCCGTCCTTGTCCGCGAAGTGGTGGTAGGGCGCCGCGTGGGACACCCCCACCTTCCGCGCCACCGCGCGCAGCGACAGCGCGGCGGCCCCGCGCCGGGCCACCAGCTCCGCCCCGGCCCTCACCAGCGCCGCCCTCAGGTCTCCGTGGTGGTACGCGTCCACCGGCTTCCGCTGCCTCGGCATCCTCGGCTCGATCCTATCTTGACACCAGAAAGATTGGTGGCGCATAATCTTAACATCGTTAAGATGGAGCCACCATGAGCCCAGCCGCCGTCCTCAACACCGAGTTCTACTTTTCGCTGCTCTCCTTCAGCCTGATCGCCTGGAAGTACTGGATCCCGGCGATGCGGGAGCGGCCGTTCGCCGCCGCGGTGGCGCCGGTCCTGCTGCTCCACAGCTTCCGCCACCTGGGGATGATGTACCTGAACCCGGTGGCGGTCCCGGACCCGCCCGCGGCGGGCTTCTCCGACCCGACCGCCTGGGGCGACGTCGCGGCCGCGGTGCTGGCGCTGGTCGCGCTGGCGGCGCTGCGGCTGGACGGGTTCCCGGCCCGCGCCGCGGTGTGGGCGTTCAACCTGGTGGGCTTCGGAGACCTCGCCCTGGCCACCGTCAACGCGCAGCGGTTCCAGATGCTGGCCAAGCCCATCGGCGTGGCCTACCTGCTGCCGGTGCTGGTGGTGCCCGCGCTGCTGGTCACCCACGGGCTGGTGTTCTGGCAGCTGCTGCGGCGCGCGCCGGCCCCGGTCGCCGCCGCCGCGTCCGCGTAGCCGCCGCGTCCGCGTAGCCGCCGCGTACCGGGTGCAGCAAGAGGTCCCGCTCCGCCCCCGGGTGCGCCGCGTTGGAGCGGATCACCCTCCTGGAACCGCACCTCCGCGGCGGGCGTCCCACCCGCCGTGGCGATCGGCTCGCTCGTCTTGGCCCTGCTGATCGGCGGCGCGTCCGTCCCGGCCCCGCCCTCCAAGGTGGAGGGGTACCGGCGCGCGGTGGTCGCCGTGGGCGCCGCGCGTGAGGCGCTGGCGTCGGAGTACGGCGCGGGCGCTCCCGCCCTCGGCGTGGCCCGCGCCCGCGCGATGCGCGCCATCGTGGACGACCTGCTCCCGCCGTGGTCCGGGACGCCGTGGGACCTCAACGGCACCTCGGAGACGCCGGGCGAAGGCGCCATCGCCTGCGGCTACCTGGTCACCACGGTGCTCCGCGACGCCGGCTTCAACGTCCCCCGCGCGCGGATGGCCCAGGCGGCCTCCGAAACCATCGTCCGCTCGTTGGCGCCGCCCTCGGAGGTGGCGCGGCTCACCCGGGGAGATCGGGCCAAGGTGATCGAGCACATCCGGGCGAAAGGACCCGGCCTGTACGTGGTGGGCCTCGACTACCACGTGGGCCTCGTCGTCTTCGAGGGCGACCGGATGGACTTCTGCCACTCCACCGTCCTCCCGCCGGGGACCGCGCTGTGCGAGCCCGCCGCCACCGCCGCCGCCTTCAGCTCCACCCTGCACGTGGTGGCGCCTTTGCTCACGGACTGGACGATTCACCGCTGGCTGACGGGAGAGCGCTTTCCCGTGTGGCAGCGGTGACCGATCATTCTCCGGCCATGCCTGCCCCTGCCCTGGCGCTCGCCGCCACCTTGCTGCTCCACCCCTGCCGCGTCCCCGGCATCGACGCCGAGGTGAAATGCGGCACCTACGCCGTCCCGGAGGACCGCGCGCACCCCGACAAGGCCCGCCGGATCGACCTGAACGTGGTGGTGCTCCCCTCGCGCGCCGCCAGGCCCGCGCCCGATCCGCTCTTCGTCGTCTCCTACGTCGGCCCCGGCGCCACCAACACCGAGAACGCCGCCGACGCGTGGAAGAGCTGGTGGCGCGACGCGCGCGACGTCGTCATGGTGGACCTGCGGGGCACCAACGGGCCCGCGCGGCTGGACTGCCCCGCCGAGGCCGCCGAAGCGACCCTGCACGCCGACCTGGACACCATCTTCCCTCCCGAGAAGATGCACCGCTGCGTCGCGGCGCTCTCGAAGGTCGCGGACCTCACCCAGTACACCACCGCCGCCTCCATGGACGACCTGGACGAGGTCCGCGCGGCCATGGGCTACGACCAGGTCAACCTCTATGGAAACTCCTGGGGGACGCGCGCGGCCCTCATCTACCTGCGCCGCCACCCCCAGCACGTCCGCAGCGCGATCCTGGAGGGCATCGCCGCCCTGTCGATGAAGAACCCGCTCACCCACGCGCGCGTCGCGCAGCAGGCGCTGGACCGCACCTTCGAAGAGTGCGACGCCCAGCCGTCCTGCAAGGCCGCCTTCCCCAGGCTCCGCGAGGAGTTCGCCCAGCTGATGAAGCGGCTCCACGAGAAGCCCGCCGAGGTGACGTTGAAGGACCCGGAGACCGGGGTCGCCACCCCCGTCCAGCTCACCTGGCAGCGCTTCGCCGAGGGGCTCCGGGTGCTCTCCTACCGCCTCCCCCAGCAGCGCGAGATCCCGCGGCTGCTCCACCGCGCCGCGGGCGGCGACCTCGTCCCCTTCGCCGAGGCGGCCGCCACCTCCAACCGCCGGATGCGCGACTCGATCCGCCTGGGCAACCTGCTCTCCATCACCTGCGCCGAGGACCTCTCGCGGATCGGGCCCGGGGAGATCGAGCGCGAGTGCTCGGGCACCTACCTGGGCGACTCCCGCGTCCGCGAGCAGATGACCGCGTGCGAGGGGTGGCCGCGCGGCCCGCTGGAGCCCGGCTACGGCGACCCGGTCCGCTCCCGCGTGCCGGTCTTCCTCCTCTCCGGCACGCTGGACCCGGTGACGCCGCCCCCGTTCGGCGCCGAGACGGCGAAGAACCTCCCCCGGTCGGTGCACGTGGTGGCGCCGGGCACGCACGTCCCCGGCGGCCCGTGCATCGAGTCCATGGAGAAGGCCTTCCTCCAGACGGCCGACCCGAAGGCCGTCGACCAGCGGTGCGTGAAGGAGATGAAGCTCCCGCCGCTCGCGGCGCCGTAGCCCCGCCGGCTGCACGGAGCGCGCTTCCCGCCGTGGCGGCCGTGGCCGAAGCTCCGCGGCATGCCCCTCCCCGCTCCGGCCCTCGCCGCCGCCCTCCTGCTCCACCCCTGTCACGCCCCCAACATCGACGCCGAGGTGCGCTGCGGCACCTACTCCGTCGCGGAGGACCGCGCCCACCCGGAAGGAAGGCGGATCCCGCTCGACGTCGTCGTGCTCCCCTCGCGCGCCGCCAAGCCCGCGCCCGACCCGATCCTCGTCGTCTCCTACGGCGGGCCCGGCTCCACCAACACCGAGAACGCCCCCGACGCGTGGCAGAGCTGGTTTCGCGACGAGCGCGACGTGGTGTTGGTGGACCTGCGCGGAACCGGCGGGCCCTCGCGCCTGGACTGCGACACCAAAGGCGCGTCCGACCTGGACGACCTCTTCCCGCCCGAGGCGATGCGGCGCTGCCGCGAGGAGCTGTCGAAGAAGGCGGACCTGAAGCAATACACCTCCGCCGCCTCCGTCGACGACCTGGACGAGGTCCGCGCGGCCCTGGGCTACGACCAGGTCAACCTCTATGGCGCCTCCTGGGGGACGCGCGCGGCCCTCATCTACCTCCGCCGCCACCCCCAGCACGTCCGCAGCGCGATCCTGGAGGGCGTCGCCCCCATCGCGATGAAGAACCCGCTCACCCACGCGCGCGCCGGGCAGCGGGCGCTGGACCTCCTCTTCGACGACTGCGCGGCCCAGCCGTCCTGCAAGGCCGCCTTCCCGAAGCTCCGCGACGAGTTCGCCTCGCTGATGAAGCGGCTCCACGAGAAGCCCGCCGAGGTGACGCTGAAGGATCCCCAGACCGGCGCCACCACCAAGGCCCAGCTCACCTGGCAGCGCTTCGCCGAGTCGCTCCGGGTGTACACCTACTACCTCCCCCGGCAGCGCGACGTCCCCGCGCTGCTCCACCGCGCCGCGGCCGGCGACCTCGTCCCCTTCGCCGAGGCCGCCGCCGCCTCCAACCGCGCGCTGCGCGGCGGGCTCCGCTTCGGGAACCTGCTCTCGATCACCTGCACCGAGGACCTCTCGCGGATCGGGCCCGGGGAGATCGAGCGCGAGAGCAAGGACACCTACCTGGGCGACTCGCGCG
Source organism: Myxococcaceae bacterium (assembly GCA_035637895.1). Classification (GTDB taxonomy): domain Bacteria; phylum Myxococcota; class Myxococcia; order Myxococcales; family Myxococcaceae; genus DASRBA01. Next base: position 5,881 of record DASRBA010000218.1, on the reverse strand, counting down.
TCAGCCAGCAGATGGCGGCCTGCGAGGGCTGGCCGCGCGGGCCGTTGGAGCCGGGCTACGGCGACCCGGTGACCTCCAGCGTGCCGGTGTTCCTCCTCTCCGGCACGCAGGACCCGGTGACGCCGCCCTCGTTCGGCGCCGAGGCGGCGAAGACCCTCTCCCGAGCCGTGCACGTCGTGGCCCCGGGCACGCACGTGCCGGCCGGCCCGTGCATCCAGTCCATGGAGAAGGCCTTCCTCCAGGCGGCCGACCCGAAGGCCGTCGACCAGCGGTGCGTGAAGGAGATGAAGCTCCCGCCGCTCACGACGAAGTAGCCCCGGGCCCGGTCGGCGCGCTTGACGAACGCTTAGCTCCCGCGCTAATTAGCCGCGCCGCTAAACGAACCGGGAGCGTCGGGATGTCGCAGTCGAATCCAGAGGTGGTGATCGTGGGGGCGGGGCCGGCGGGGATGATGCTGGCCTACCAGCTGGCGTCCAGCGGGGTGCGGGTGCGGGTGCTGGAGCGGCACCCGGACTTCCAGCGCGAGTTCCGCGGGGAGCTGGTGCAGCGGTCGGTGGTGGACCAGTTGGAGAAGGCGGGGATCTTCCAGCGGCTGGTCTCGCGCGGCCTGGCGCTGCCGGGCGTGGAGCGGAAGATGTACCTGGGCCACCGGCGCGAGGTGCGCGTGCCCGGCCCGGTGGAGGTGGGCGCCATCGTCTCGCAGCCGGGGCTCCTGGGCCTGCTCCACGAGCTGTGCAGCGCCTTCCCCGGCTACCGGCTGGACCTGGAGACCACCGTCCTGGAGGGCATCCGCGAGGACGGGCGGGTGGTGGCGATGAGGACGCGGAAGGCGGGCGCCGAGGGCCGGGTGGACGGCGATCTCTTCGTGGTCACCAACGGCCGCAACAGCGCGCTGCGGAGGTCGTGCGGGCTGGAGACGGAGACGTTCGAGACCACCGCGGACGCGCTCTGGCTGCGCTTCGACTTCTCCGACGCGCCGTCCGCCCTCCCCTCGTCGGTGGAGGTGCACATGTTCGGCAAGGGCGTGGTGTCGGTGCTCCAGCCCTCGGCCCACCAGCGGCTGCACATCGCCTACAGCGCGCCGGGCGACCTGGCGGCGCTGAAGAAGGACATCCCGGAGCTGAAGCGGCGCCTGCTCCCCACCCTGCGCGGGGAGGTCCGCCGCCTGGTGGACGCCAAGCTCTCCGAGCAGACGGAGATGCAGGTGCTGAAGATCGTCGTGGACCGGGTGAAGTCCTGGCACGCGCCCGGCATCCTCTTCCTCGGCGACGCCGCGCACACCATGTCGCCCTCCGGCGGCCAGGGCCTCAACGTCGCCGTCCGGGACACCTTCGCGGCGGCCAACGAGTTGGTCCCGCGGCTGCGGCGCGGCGAGCCCGCCGACGCCGCCACGCTCCAGCGCATCCAGGACGCGCGGATGCCGGAGATCCAGGCCATCCAGGCCGGTCAGACCCGCGCCGGCCAGATGGTGCTCAAGCCGCTCCCCGCGCTGCACGTCATGTTCACCATGCTGCTGATGGCGATGAAGGTGGTGAAGAAGCTGCGCGCGGGCCACGGCATCCCCCCGCCGGAGCCGAGGCACCTGGCCCAGGCCACGGCCTAGAGACTTATGCCCCGTTATGCCCTGAGGGCATAACTTCGTCCCCGAGATATGCCCTGCAGGTCATTTCCTGCCCTTCCTGGGAGCCCGTGGCCCTCTCCAGACATAGCGAGCACCACGGCGCTGGCCCTCCAAGACGAGCTCCGGGTTCGTCGATGCCAAGTTGGCGAGGACCACCGTCGCCCGCTTGGCGGTGATGCGGCACAGCTCGGCGGCTTCCCGGCGGGTGATCGCTCCGTGCGTCCGGGCGTACTGAAGGATCATCTGCTCCTGCTGGAGCGGCTCGAAACCGCGGGTGCGAACGTAGGCGGACTTGTTGCCAAGGACCCGGTACATCTCCGCCGAGAGATGGTAGACGCGCCCGCGGCGCACGCCCCTGGCTTCGACGACCCCCGCGTCCACGAGTCTGGCGAGGACCGAACGGGCGCGCTCGGTGTTGGATTGCAGCACGCGGGCGGCGTCCTCGCTCGTCAGCTCGCGTTGCTCCGCACAGGCCCGGAGGAGCAGGAGCTCCGGCAACTCCCAGACGTGCCCGGCACGGCCCTGCGCCACCACCCACCGAACCAACTCGAGGTTCGCGGTCCCGCCAGGGAGGACCACCGAGACCGAACGCTCCGTGGCGGTGTAGCGCGGCGCCGCGCGGCCATACCGGAGCTGTCCGTAGAAAATGGCGTCCACCCCCCGCCCGGTGCGTTCGACGATCCCGGCCCGCTTGAACGCGTCCGCGAGTAACGGGTTCCGCGGCCGGGGCGGGGTCACCAGGATGTTGTCCAGGCGCACGCCCTCCGGGAGGCCGCCTGGGTTGTCGACCCGGATGCCCTCGTCGGTCCACTGGACGTGGATGGCGCCGAGTTGGGTGACGTCTCGATGGGTCATCGCGTTCGCGAGGGCCTCGCGGAAGGCGTCCTCGGAGAAATCCGGCACCTCGGTGCGAAACAGGTCGACGATCTCGATGCTCCGGTTCCTGGCGCGGAACCGCTGCGTCACGTCCTCGAACGCGCGCAGCAACGGGACACGGCTGATGTCGTTCTCCTCGACCTTGCTCCCCCGGATGACCTGCCAGGCGATCTCATGGGTGGGGAGTAGCCGCTTCAGGGCCTCCTCGCGGCCGAAGAGCAGCAGGCCGACCCGGCGAATGGCCCGGACCGCCCCGTTGGCCTCGATCGCGCCGATCGCGCGGCACAGGTCCTCGTCGCTCAGCTCGACGAGGGCCCGGTCTCCGCGCCCCACACTCTCGCGCGCGAAACGGCGGAAGCGCTCGAGCTCGAGGGGATCGAGATCGCCCCAGACGGCGCCCGGCACCACGGCCGCTGATGGATCGTGGGCGAGACCGTGGCCGGCGGTCTCGAAGACGAAGAAGGGCACGCACGAGGGGCGGCCGTCGCCGCCGAGGGCCCTGCGGAGATACCGGCCGTTCGAGGTCGCGGTCGGAATCGGCGCCGGCGGGATTCGCACCGCGAGGACGGGCTTGCCGTGCGCCTCGACCATCTCCGCGCGCACCCCGATGGCAGGGCGGGTGGAGTTCGAAACCAGCGCTTCCACGCGCCGCGGATCGGTCGACCGGCCGTGCCGCGGCCGTGCCCCACGGACGCTGCCATCGTCCTCCACGCCGACCAACAAGGTCCCCCCGCCCGCGTTGGCAAGGCAGACCACCGTCTCCACGAGCTCGGAGTCGTTGGCGTCGCTCTTGAACTCGAGGTCGATCGACTCCCCTCGGGCGATGAGCGCATCGATGGTCCTCGGCGCCTCAGCCACGCGGCCATCCCCGGGCACTCTCATCCATGCTCAATCACCTGCCCGACCGGGTCCATATATCCCGGCCACCAGGCCATTGAGCTCGATTTCCGCTTCGAGGCGCTCCGCTAGATCAACCGCCGGGTGGTGAGCGTCACCTCCACCGGCTTGCCGCCGCGGAGCAGCTTGAACGTCACCTTCACGCCCGGCGCGCGGAGCCGGGCGCGGAGCGCCTCGATGGGCAGTTGCTCCACCGCGTCGCCGTCCACCGCCTGCACCTCGTCGCCCGCCTTCACGCCCGCCTCGGCCGCGGGGCCGCCGGGGATCACCTCCGCCACCACCACCCGCTTGAACTGCATGTCCGCGGACTGGATCAGCATCCCGGCCATGTCGTATTCGAACGGGGTGCCCCAGCTGGCGTTCTTCACCAGCAGCATCCGGCCGCGCTTGTAGTCGAAGTACGCGGTGAACCGGCGGAGCAGGTCGCCGCCGATGTTGCCCTCCACGTCCTGGTCCGCGTCCGCCCCCTTGGTGCCGCGCGAGAGCGCGGTCAGCGGCGCCTCGATGCGCAGGTCGCCCAGCGAGAGCGCCTTCACCCGCGCCAGCAGCTGCTGCGTGCGCCCGCCCACGCCGAAGCCGAGCGGCGCGTCCAGCGTCTTGCCCACCGCCTCCACCAGCTTGTGCTTGTCCACGAAGGGCGTGGCCAGCGCGAGCGCCATGCGCGACCCGGTGTCGACGATCATCTTCGCCGGGATCGACCGCCCGTCCGGAAGCTCCACCGTCACCTCCACGAACGGCTTGGTGTCGATGAGCGTGAACGGGACGACCGTCGCGCCCGCCGGCGCCTGGAACGAGTCCGGGTCGTGGAACCGCAGCGCGTTGCCCGCGTAGTCGAACTCCACCACGAACTGGCTGAGCACCTCGTAGCCCAGGATGCCTTCCATGGAGCGGCCCTCGCGGAGCGAGAGCGCCTTGAGCGGCGCGGTGCTCAGCGCGGCGCCCGGGACCTGGACGGGCCCTATCCCGTACACCGGCTTGGCGACGGTGATGGACTCGATCTGCCCGGCGCCGGCGCCGCGGAGCACCTCCTTGCCCTGCCCCTGCAGGCCCAGCTGCGCCGCGCGCTCCGAGTCCAGGACGCCGCGCGTCGCCCCGGTGTCCACCAGGAAGCTCACCGGCCCCTTCCCGTTGAGGGTGAACGGCGCGTACGGGTGGTTCTGCGTCAGCTGCAGCGGCAGCGTCACCGGGCTCTTCCCGGGGGGGATGGTCACCGACGCCTTCCACTCCGGCCTGGCCAGCTTGGCGTCCGGGAAGGGGACGTTCACCTTCGTGCTGGCGACGCGGGAGCGGTAGGTGGTCTGCGGATCGCCGTCCGTCTGCTCCGTCTCCGCCGGGAACTGCACCCCGTTCACCGCGGTCCACTTCAGGTACTTGATGGTGACGGCCCGGTCGCCGGACTGGAAGGTGGCGCTCCTGGGCAGGCAGCCCTTGGGCTCCAGCGCCAGCGTCCACTCCCGCCCGCCCTTGGGCGCCAGCACCACCGTCCACGGCTGCGGCCCCGGGCGCACCTCGCCCGGCACGCGGCCCGGCAGCAGCCCGGACCAGCTGTCCACGTACGCGCCGGTGATGGACCGGGCCAGCTCCGTGCCGGTGACGTCCTGGACCGGCGCCGTGCCTTCGACCAGCCACGCGCGCTTCCCGTCGAACGCGGAGCGCCAGGACACCGGCCCGAAGGACTCCTCTTCGTAGCTCGCGCCGTCCGACCGCGTCCAGCCGTGGAAGGCGCCCTTGTCCCCCGGCGAGGTGGTCGTCCCCTCGTACTCCACCGACGACACCTTCGCCAGCGCCTCGCGGCCTCCCAGCGCCTTGGCCCAGCAGTCCAGCATCGACTTCACGTCCGGCGCGGCGGCCGGAGCGGCGAGCAGCGCGAGTGCGGCGACGGTTCCGAGCATGGTAGCCTCCAGAGAGCGTTGATTCGAATCGGATGAATAGTACGAAACGGATGAAGCGGCGATTGCCGCCGCGCAGCGAACGGGCGCTCACCGACCTGGAGGCGTGCGTGCTGGGCGTGGTGTGGCGGGACGGTCCGTGCACCGCCTACGCCGTCCGCCGCGAGCTGGCCGCCTCCTCCACCCCGCGCTGGAGCGACAGCGCGGGGTCCATCTACCCGGTGCTGGACCGGCTGATGGCGCTGGGGCTGGTGGCCGCCACCGCGCGGAGCTGGGGCGAGCGCGGCAAGAAGGTGCTCGCCGCCACCGCCGCCGGCGCGGCGCGGCTGCGCGCGTGGGTGCCCCAGGTGGCCGCGGCGGACGTGTGCGGCCCCACCTACGACCCCATCCGGACCCGCTTCTGCTTCCTCGCCGCGCTCCCCCCGGCGGGCCGGCGCCGGTTCCTCTCCGACGCGGATCGGAGCACGCGGGCGACGCTGGAGCGCCTGCGCCGCGCGTACAGCGGGTCCCGCGCCCGCCCGGACGACTTCGAATCGCTCTCCCTGGTGGCGTCCATCTGTGAGCTCGAGGGCCGACTGCGCTGGTTGTCCCGGATGCG
>DASRBA010000217.1:0-11179 GCA_035637895.1 Myxococcaceae bacterium | reverse complement strand
GACCCAGGGCAGCGCCGAGCCGGCGCAGCTGGTCCGGGTCTCCTGGACGCCCAAGGGCCAGAAGGACGCCAAGAAGCCTCCGGTGGTGCTGGTGGGCAAGGCCATCACCTTCGACTCGGGCGGCCTGTCGCTCAAGCCCGCCGACGGCATGGTGGACATGAAGACGGACATGGCCGGCTCCGCCGCGGTGCTGGGCGCGATGAAGGTCATCGCCTATCTCAAGCCGCCCTTCCCGGTGCACGCGCTCCTGGGCGCCTGCGAGAACATGCCCTCCGGCACGGCGTACCGCCCCGGCGACGTGCTCATCTCGCGCCTGGGCAAGACGGTGGAGATCACCAACACGGACGCGGAGGGGCGCCTGGTGCTGGGCGACATGCTCACCCTGGCCAACGAGCTGAAGCCGGAGGCGATCGTCGACCTGGCCACGCTCACCGGCGCCTGCATGGTGGCGCTGGGCCACTACGTCACCGGCGCGTTCGGGGACGACGACCAGCTCATGTACTCGGTGCTGGAGGCGGCGCGCGCGGCGGGCGAGGAGCTGTGGCGGATGCCCATCCACGACCTGCAGAAGGACGCGCTCAAGTCGGACGTGGCGGACATGAAGAACTCCGGGGAGCGCTGGGGCGCGGCGATCAACGCCGCCGTCTTCCTCCGCGAGTTCGTGGGCGAGACGCCGTGGGTGCACCTGGACATCGCCGGCCCCTCCATCTCGCCCAAGGAGCGCGGCTACCTGGGCAAGGGCGCCACCGGCGTCGGCGTGCGCACGCTGGTGGAGCTGATCCGGCGGCGCGCCTCCGAGGCGTAGGCGTCAGGTCAGGTCCGCGGGATCGGCTTCACGCTGTGGAAGATCTGGTCCACCGCGGCGACCACGCCGACGCCCGCCGCGCGCGGCCAGGTGGCGAGCATCACGAAGATCTGCCCGTTGCCGCCCTCCAGCACCGCCACCCGCCCGCTCACGGCCTCGCCCATCTGGAAGGCGAAGCCCACCGCGCCCTCGCGCAGCGCCAGCGGCTCCGGGTCGCCGGCGGTGAAGCCGGGTTGGGTGCGCAGGCCGGCGGTGAGCCGCTCCGCCATCTCCGTCGGCGAGGCGATGGCGGGCGCCACCTGCAGCACCACCTGCGCCCCGCTGTCCCGGTGCCGCAGGACCACCGGGATGGACAGCCCCTCCGGCGTCAGCTCGCCGGTGGCGTCCAGCTGCCAGCTCTCGGACGGACGGCCGATCTCGAAGCCCAGGTCCGAATCCAGGTAGAGCGCGCCCGACTTCACCGCGGGCTTCGCCGCCACCGCCATCGCCGGCTGCACGGTGAGCCCGCTCCCGCCCGTCCCGCGCTGCGACGCGCACCCCGCCGCCGCCACCGCCAGCACCACCACCGCCCCACGCCACATCCCCATGTCCACCCTCGCCCGTCGTCCGACGCCCACGCTCGTTCGGGCGAAGGTGTCCACGGGAGGGTCCGAGAGGAAGGAGACCGCCTGGATGTGTCGAGCTCTCTACACCCGCGGCAACGCGGCGGCGATCTCGCTCGCGACGGCCTGCGCGGCGGCGGCCGGATCGGGCGCGGCGGTGATCGGCCGGCCCACCACCAGCAAGCTCGCCCCCGCCTCCACCGCGAACCGGGGCGTCTCCGCGCGGGCCTGGTCCCCGGCGTCCGAGGCCGCCGGCCGGATGCCGGGCGTGCAGAGGAACAGGCCGGCGCCGTGCCGCCGGCGCAGCGCCGCCGCCTCGCGCGGCGAGCACACCACGCCACCCACCCCGGCGCGCGCCGCCACGTCCGACAGCCCCGTCGCCACCTCCGAGGCGGACGCGCGGTACCCCAGCGCCTGGAGGTCCGCGTCGGAGAGGGAGGTGAGGACGGTCACCGCCAGGATGCGCGGCGGCGGCACGCCCGCCTTCGCCGCCCCGTCCGCGGCGCCGGCCAGCGCGGCGCGCAGCATCGCCTCGCCGCCCTGGGCGTGCACGGTGAGCAGGCCGACCCCCAGCGACGCGGCGCGCGCGGCGGCCAGCTCCACCGTGTTGGGGATGTCGTGCAGCTTCAAGTCCAGGAAGACCTGGGCTCCGAGCGCGCGGAACGCCTCCACGGCGCGCGGGCCGTGCTCCACGAACAGCGAAAGCCCCACCTTGGCGATGCCGGCATGCGCCGCCACCCGCCGGTAGAGCTCCAGGCCCGGCTGGAGCGGCACGTCCATCGCCACCGCCAGCCGGTCGGATGCCGCCGCCGCCACTACGAGCCGGCCAGCTCCGTGTCGATCACCTCGCGGAACTCGTCGATGGGGACCGCGCCGTTGAGGAACACGCCGTTGACGAAGAACGCCGGGGTGCCCTGCACGCCCGCGCCCTCCGCGTCCTTCATGTCCGCCTTCACCGCGTCCGCCTTCTGGCTGCCGTCCAGGCAGGCGTTGAACTTGCCGCCGTCCAGGCCCATCTGGGTGGCGTACTCCTTCAGCTTGTCCACCTGCAGCGCCTGCTGATTCTTGAACAGGGTGTCGTGGTACTCCCAGAACTTCCCCTGCTCGTGCGCGCAGAGCGACGCCTCGGCGGCCTTCATCGCGTTCGGGTGCAGGGAGGTGAGCGGCATCTGGCGGTACACCAGCTTCACCTTGCCGGCGTAGGTGCGCATCACCTCTTCCACGGTGTCGTGGGCGCGGCCGCAGAACGGGCACTGGAAGTCGGAGAACTCCACGATGGTGACCTTGGCGTCGGACGGGCCGCGGGTGGGGCCGGTGGCCGCCACCTGCTTGCGCGGCTTGGGCGGCGCCGGCAGCGTGATCTTCACGCCCGCCTGCTCCTTGAGCCTGGTGATCAGCTCGCGGAACTTGGCCTGCTTCGGGGTGTTGCTCAGGTACTGGGCCAGGCGGTCCTTCATCTGCTCGTAGGTCATCCCGCCCATGCGCGCCTGGTTGGCGTCGTAGAACTTCTTGATCTCCTCCTCGGTGGGCGGAGTGACCTTGTCCTCCACCTCCGCCTTGATCAGCGCGTCCTCGTTCATCCCGCGCTTCTTCGCCTCGTCCTGGATGAGGCGCTCGTTGATCATGTTCTCCAGGCCCTGCTTGCGGGCGTTGTGCTTCTGCTCCTCGAGCTGCGCGAGCTGGGCGCTGATCTTGTCGTCCAGCTCCTTGGCCGTGATTTTCTGGCCGTTCATGGTGGCGACCACGGTGTCCGGCGGCAGGTCCGCGGACCCGCCCGCGGCGGTGGTGGTGGCGGAGCGCGACTTGTTGCAGGCCGCGAACAGGAACAGGGCGGAGCTGAGGCCGAGGAAGACAGTTTTCATGGAGGGGCCCATATAGAGGTGCCGCGCTGTGGGCGCAAGCGAGGGTTGCTGGCAGTGACCCCGGGGCCCCCCGGGTTACAGCCTGGCCACGGCGCCCTCACACCAGCGGATGTGCTCCCTGGCGCACTGCTCCAGGCTGAACCGCTGCTGCGCCCGCGCGCGCGCGTTCTCGCCGAGCTGGCGGCGCAGCGCGGGGCGGGCGGCCAGCAGGTCCAGCGCCCGCGCCAGCCCGTCCGCGTCGCCCGGCGGCACCAGCAGGCCGCTCACTCCATCCTCCACCAGCTCCGGGATGCCGCCGGTCCGGCTGGCGACCACCGCCCGGCCGGCCGCCATGGCCTCCGCGATGGTGAGGCCGAACGCCTCCTCCCACACCGCCGGGTGCACGAAGGCGTCGCAGCGCATGAGCAGGGCCTGCACGTCGTCCCGCAACCCGACGAAGGCGACCCGCTCCGCCACGCCCAGGTCGCGGGCCTGCTCCTGCAGCGCGGGCAGCTGCGGCCCGTCGCCGACCACGGTCAGCCGGTGCGGGGTGCGCGCCACCGCCAGCGCCTTCACCAGGTGGTCCACGCCCTTGTGCGGGATGAGGTGGGCCACCGTCACGACGTCCAGCGGGCCGGTCTTCTCCGGCTCCGGGGTCGGGTGGAGATCGAAGAATTCGGAGGCGGGGACGAAGCGCGACAGGTCCACGCCGTTGTAGATGGTCCGCACCTTGTGGCGCGCGAAGCGGAAGCGGCGCGCCAGGCGCTCGGCCACGTAGCCGGAGACGCCCGCCACCCCGTCCACGCGCACCAGGGTGATGCTGTCCGCCGCCCGCTTGAGCAGCGACACCATCGGCAGCTCGCGCTTCGCCGAGAGACCGGAGGTGTGGTCCACGAACATCACCCGCGCCGGGTAGGCGGCGTACGCCATCAGGGCGATCCGGCTGCGCGGCGCGAACATGTTGAGGTGGAGCGCGTCGTACCCCCGCAGCGTGCGGATGCCGCGGTAGACGGAGGCGAGCAGCGAGTCGACGGTGGAGAACCCCACGCCCAGCCGCTCCAGCCGCGCCAGGAACTCCGCGTGGGCCGGGGGTCGGCCGAACACGTCCACCCGGTGCCCGGCCGCCCGCGCGTGCGCGCACATGGCGGCGATCCAGCCTTCGAAAGAGCCCAGCTTCCTCGGCGCCAGGTTCATCAAGATCCCGAGCCGCATGCTTCCCTCGCCTCCTCCCGCCGAAGGTCGCCTCTCTACCGGGCGACGCCGGCACCCAGCTCCAGCCTCGGCGCGGGGACCGGAGCGCCCAGGCCCTCCGGCGCCCTGGCCGCCGCCGGCGCCCGCTGCGAGAGCCGGTGCGCCGCCGCCGCCAGGCCGAACAACACGTAGAAGTGCGCCGACCCGCCGAGGAAGCCGGCGGAGACGCTGCACACCAGGTACCCCGCCGCCGCCGCCGCCAGCGCGCGCGCCAGCCAACCCACCTCCGCGTCGCGCGACGCCTTGAGCGCGCCCTCCAGCCCGGAGCCGACGAAGCCCAGGAAGAGGAACAGGCCGATCCAGCCCAGCTCCGCCAGCACCTGGAGGAAGACGTTGTGCGCCTCGTACGCCCGCCGCGCGTCGGGCGGCGCGTAGAGCGGCCAGGCGGCGCGGAAGGTCCCCGCCCCGCGGCCCAGCAGCGGCCGGTCCGCGTTGATCCGCGAGGCCACCGTCCAGGCGTGGACGCGGCCCATGGCGGACGCGTCGTCGCGGAAGCTGGAGACCGTCTGGGTGCGCGACCAGAAGCTGGACGGCGCCAGCGCGAACAGCGCCACGCCCGCCAGCGCCACCACCAGCGCCCGGTCCAGCCGCTTCTCCCGCATCGCCCACACTGCGGTGGCCACCGCCAGGCCGGCGAAGCCGCCGCGCGAGTAGCTGAGGACGATGGCCGCCACCGCCACCGCCACCGCCGCGCCGCAGAGCGCGCGCATGGTCCAGCCCTGGGTCTTGCGCGCCAGGAAGGCGAGCCCCAGCGGGACCACCAGCCCCAGCGTCATCGCCATGCGGTTGGGGTCCGCGTACAGGCCCACCCAGCGCGCGCGGTAGCCCTCCACCAGGTCCTGCCCGGAGAGGTACCAGCGCAGCGCGCCCACCGAGGTGACCACCGACGCCAGCACCAGCACGCCGCAGAGGATGGCCAGCCGGCGTCGGGTGCGCGCCAGGTTGACGATGGTCAGATAGATGCCGACGTACTTCACGCACTCCAGGCCCAGGCTGCGCGACGCCTCCGGCGCCAGCGACCACAAGGAGGAGACCAGGGTGAGGACGGTGAAGGCGATCAGCGCGCCTCCCCGCCACCCGTCCAGCGACAGCCCCTGCCCTCGCCCCACCCTGGCCACCAGCAGCAGCATCAGCGCCGCCGCGGACGTGGCCAGGGCCAGCCTCAGCGGCGCCAACTCCGTCAGCCACTCCGCCGGCACCACGTACGTCAGCGCGCAGAAGGCCACCAACGCCGCAAACGCCAGCGAATCCACAATGCCAGTTCCGCCGTCTCGTTCCCGCATCGCGCCCGTCACCTTGAAGGGCATGCCTCAAGCACGAGCGGTGCCACGGGAACCCCAGCGCCGTCGCGGGTCTGGAGCGTGTACCAGCGATCAGTTCGGAACGATTTACCGGAGTGTTCAGCGAGCACCGGACCAGTGGCTGGACCGGGCCGGGCGCCGCGCCGCGACCGCCACCCCGTCCGGTGCGTGCGCTCAGGGGCAGCCGGTCTCCCGGGCGCCGATGTCCGGTCCGGCGCCGCAGTAGGCGATCCCCACGTATTCACCCCAGTCCACCGCGGCCGGACCCGGCGCCAGCGTGGCCGGGTCGAGCTGTGGGTCCGCCACGCGCGACGGGCCGTCCTGCCCGGTGATGGACTGCCACCCGGCGAGGTTGAGCGTCTGCCGCGCGCCGGACGCGTTGATGGCGCTGAACAGCGTGCCGGGCGCGAACAGGTTGTAGCGGCTGAGCAGCCCGCTCAGGTACGGGTAGAGGTAGAGGCCGTAGGCGGCGCTGCTGCCGGTGGAGATCAGGTTGTCCTTGATCATCAGGTCGGTGGTGGGGCCGCCGGTGCCGCCGCCGGCCATGATGGCGACGTAGCCCACGCCGGAGAAGGTGTTGTTGAACACGCGCGCGGACTGCGAGCTCTCCAGCCGGATGCCGATGCCCGGCAGCTGGTCACCCTTTCACCACGTTCCGGATCCGGTTCTCCTTCGGCGGGCGCGCGTGGCTGTCGAACGCCATGTTCGCCAATGCGGACACGCTGGCGCCCGCGCCCGGCGCGGTGGACCAGGGCAGCGACGAGGGGTTCCCGTTCTGCGGCGCCGCTCCGGACCTGGGCGCGGTCGAGACCGGCTGCTGACGGCCGCTCGTCGGGCGTGCCACCGGACGGGCGCGTCCGCCTCCGTTGACGGCCGCACGCGGTGCCGCGCCGGGCAGTTGCCGGAGGAGCGCGGCGGATCACCTTCGCCGCATGAAGACGCAGGCCGCGGACCGGAACATCCCGACGCTCGACGGGTGGCGCGCGGTCGCCATCTTGATGGTGATCATCTGCCACGGCATGCCGCGCGACTCGGCGCTCGCGCCGCTGCGGATCTTCGGCACCCACGGCGTCTACATCTTCTTCGGCATCAGCGGCTTCCTGATCACCACCCGCCTGCTCGACGAGGAGGCGCGCCGCGGCGCGGTCAGCCTCCCCGAGTTCTACCTGCGCCGCGCCTTCCGCATCCTGCCCCCGGCCCTCTTCTTCCTCTGTGCGGTGGCGCTGCTCGGGTGGGTGGGGCTGCTGGAGCGGATGTCGCCGAAGGAATGGGCGGTGGACGCCTTCTTCCTCCAGAGCTACGTCGGCCACTTCCCCGGACGGTCGATCTCCACCATGCACTTCTGGTCGCTGGCGGTGGAGGAGCACTTCTACCTGCTCTTCCCGTCGCTGCTGGTGTTCGCGGGGAGCCGGCGGCTGCGGCGAATCGTTCCGGTCCTGCTGGTCGCCGTCCCCCTGTGGCGCTGGGTGGACGACCGCTTCGTCGACCTGCACGGGCGCGCGTTCCCCGGGATCTTCGCCGACTACCGGACGGATCGGATCTGCGACCTCCTGCTGTTCGGGTGCGGGCTGGCGCTGCTCCTGCGGGACGAGCGCTGGCGCTCGCGGTTGAAGCGCTGGCTGTCGGTGCCCGCGCTCTCGGCGACCGCGGTGGTCTTCGCGCTGGTCGTGTGGAAGCAGCCGCGCGGGTCCCTCACCATCGAGGGTCTGTGCGTGGCGGCGTTCCTGGCCGGCACCGTCCTGAATCCGCGGTCGATCTACGGCCGCGTCCTCGACTCGGCCCCGGCGCAGCTGATCGGCCGGCTCTCGTACAGCATCTACCTGTGGCAACAGCTGTTCTTCGTCACCGCCTACCAGTCACCCCAGTGGCACCAGCGCTTCCCGATCAACGCCTTGCTCGCGGCGGGGTGCGCCTTGGCCAGCTACCACCTGCTGGAGCAACCGATGATCGCGCTCGGGCGGCGGGTCATCGAGCGCCGCCGCCGGCGGCTCCTCCAACCGGATCCGCTTCCCCTGGCGGGTGGGCTGAGGGCCGGCTAGCCGGGGCTACGCGACCAGCGGCTCCAGCGCGCCGCCGAGGTGCGGCAGGCGCAGCTCCAGCCGCTCCACGTGGCCCTTGTGCGCCTCCACCACCTCGAAGCTGGTGGGATCCGCGAGGACCTTCTCCACCAGCTTGTGGTTGAGCGCGTGCCCGGTCTTGTGGACGCGGAGGTGGCCGATCACCGGCCGGCCGAAGAGCGCCATGTCCCCGATGCAGTCGAGGATCTTGTGGCGCACGAACTCGTTGGGGAAGCGCAGGGGCTCCTGGTTGAGGATGTTGTACTCGTCCACGACGATCGCGTTCTCCAGCGACCCGCCGCGGGCCAGCCCAATCTGCTTCAGCTTCTCCACTTCCTTGAGGAAGCCGAACGTCCGCGCCCGCGAGATCTCCTTGGAGAAGGAGTGGTCGGAGAAGTCCAGCTCGAAGCTCTGGTCGGTGATCAGCGGGTGCTTGAAGTCGATGGTGCAGCTCACCTTGAAGGAGCGCGCCGGGGAGAGCGTGGCCTCCTTGTCCCCGTCCACCACCGTCACCGGCTTCTTGATCACCACGAAGCTCTTGGGCGCCTCCTGCACCCGCACGCCCGCGCTCCGGATCAGCGACGCGAACGGCGCCGCGCTGCCGTCCATGATCGGCACCTCCGGCCCGTTCACCTCCACCCGGAGGTTGTCCACGCCCAGCCCGCTGATCGCCGACAGCAGGTGCTCCACCGTGCCCAGCCGGACGCCGTCCTTGCCCAGCGTGGTGGCGAGCATGGTGTCCACCACGTACTGCGAGCGGGCGGGGATGACCGGCTTGCCCGCGAGGTCCACGCGGGCGAACACCACGCCGTGCTCCTCCCGCGCCGGCAGCAAGGTGACGTCCACCTTGGCGCCGCTGTGGAGACCGACGCCCTGACACGAGACGGGAGCGGAGATCGTCCGCTGGTTGAAGGACGAATGGTGCATGGGGTTGAAGTCGGCGCCGAGTCGCGCAGCAGCCGGATTTCAGCAAGAAACCTGCCACGCGGTGCACCGCGTTAGGGACCGGAGACGGAAGCCGGAGCCCGGAACACGGCAGAAGGATTCAGGGGGTTGGAGGTGTGCGCCCGGTCAGATCACCGCCGCTCAGCCCCGCTCCGGCCATCCATCGCCGGAAAACTGAGACTGCGACACGGCTGTCACTGCGGGTTTGCGATGTCCCCTCCCGTACGCTTGCGTACCCAGGCGGTCGCTTCTAGCCAAACCGCGGATTTGGAGCAACCGGTTCAGGACGACGCAGGTTCGTCAGATCCGACGGAACCTCGCCAGGAACGCCTCCGCCTCCACGGCGCTCAGAAGAGATGCCCTTGCGAGCGCGGCGCCTTCTTGCCGAAGTATTCGAAGGCGCGGGCGGTGGCCACGCGGCCCCGCGGCGTGCGGTGGAGCAGGCCCTGCTGGAGGAGGAACGGTTCGTAGACGTCCTCCACGGTGTCCCGCTCCTCGCCCACCGAGGCGGCGATGGTCTCCACCCCCACCGGCCCGCCGCCGTACTTCTCCACGATGGTGGAGAGGATGCGCCGGTCCATCGGGTCCAGCCCCAGCTGGTCGATCTGCAGGCGGTCCAGCGCCTTGGACGCCAGCTCCTTGGTCACCTGGCCGTTCCCCTCCACCTCGGCGAAGTCGCGCACCCGCCGGAGCAGCCGGTTGGCGATCCGGGGCGTGCCGCGGGCGCGCCGGGCGATCTCCGCGCCGCCGGACGGGTCCAGCTTCACGCCCAGGATGCGGGCGGAGCGCTCCAGGATCTGCTCCAGGAACTTCGGCTCGTAGTACTCCAGCCGCTCCTGGATCTGGAACCGGTCGCGCAGCGGCGAGGTGAGCAACCCGGTCCGGGTGGTGGCGCCGATGAGCGTGAACGGGGGCAGGTCGATCTTCATCGCCCGCGCCGCCGCCCCGGAGTCGATGGTGACGTCCAGCCGGTAGTCCTCCATCGCCGGGTAGAGGTACTCCTCCACCGCGGCCTGGAGCCGGTGGATCTCGTCGATGAAGAGCACGTCGCGCTCGTTGACGTTGGTGAGCAGCCCCGCCAGGTCGCCCTTCTTCTCGATGGCCGGACCGGAGGTGACGTGCAGCCCCACGCCCAGCTCGGCGGCGATGATGTGCGCCAGCGACGTCTTCCCCAGCCCCGGCGGCCCGGAGAAGAGGCAGTGGTCCAGCGCCTCCTCCCGCTTCTTCGCCGCCTGGACGTAGACCTTGAGCTTCTCCACCACCTCGGTCTGGCCGATGTACTCGCCGAAGGTGCGGGGGCGGAGCGACAGCTCGATGCCCTTCTCGTCCGAGTCCGCCTCGGGCTTCAGCGAGTGATTGGTTCGAGCCATCGAGGATGAGGATACGATGCGGCCCTTCCAGGAGGGGCGCCAATGATTGCACGTTCGCTGATGGTCGCAGTGGCCTTCGCCGTGACCGCGGTGTCGTCGGGGTGCATCGTCCCGCGGTCGGCCGGGTACGGCTTCACCGCCATGCCGCTGGGCCCGGGAGGCGCCGACGTGGGCGTGGCCATGGGGCTCATCTACCAGCAGGAGTCCTCCACCACCTCGCCCATCGGCGGCGCCACCAACACCTCCACCTCGCGCCAGACGCAGCTCCCCGCCTTCGAGGCCAACGCCCAGCTGGGCATCACCGACCAGCTGTCCGTCAACCTCCACGCCTCGCAGGTGGGCCTGCAGCCGGGCGCGAAGATCACCATCCTCCGCGACCCGGTGGTGGTGTCGGTGGTGCCGCAGATCGGCGGCGGGTTCATCAGCAAGGGCGCCAGCACCAGCACCACCATCGGCGGGGTCACCACCAACACCGACGGCGACACCGGCACCAGCTTCACCTTCCTGGGCGGCCTCCACGCGGTGGTCTCCCTCCCCATCGGCCTCTACGGGGGGCTGGGCTACGACTTCCAGTACATCAGCCAGTCCAGCAAGCAGGCCGCCACCGGGAACACCACCACCGCCTACCAGCAGGCGCACAACGTGGGCGGCGCCATCGGCTACGAGATCCGGATCGGCTCGCTCGCGCTGCGGCCGGAGCTCGCCGTGCTCTTCACCCCGCTGGCCAAGAACCAGTCGAACAACGGGACCACCACCGCGGACCAGCCGGACTCCGGCGGCCTCTTCCTCTTCCCCAACATCTCCGTCGCCGCGGTCGCGTCGCCCCAGGGGAAGTGAGCGGGGCCGTGCCTTGAAGGGCCTGGTCTTCACGCTCTCCATTCCGAAGTACGCGCTGGCCAAGGCGGTGGGGAAGCAGTTCCCCCGCGTCCACTACGGGCGCGGTTCGTGCCTGGCGCTGCGCGAGGTGCCGGACCCGCAGCCGCCGGGGCCGGGATGGATGGCGCTGA
>DASRBA010000216.1:0-4220 GCA_035637895.1 Myxococcaceae bacterium | reverse complement strand
GGGCACGCGCGCGATCGAGCGCACCGGCGACGACTTGCGCCGCGCCCGGAGTCGTATGCACGACGACGAGCGTGCCGTTATCCGCGATCGTGCGGACCAGATCACCGAGGAGCGGGCCCGACCGTGGCGTATCGGGGAGCTCGTAGCTCGTACCGCCGGTCGGCTGCGCGACGCGACGCGCACCGAGCTGCGCGAGATCGCGCGACAGGGTTGCTTGCGTGACGTCGTGTCCGCGCTCGCCGAGCAACTCGCGCAGCTCCTCCTGCGTCGCGACATTGCGGCTCGCAATCAGGTCGCGGATCACGGCGCGACGGTTGCCGTTCCGCCTCATGCCGTCACCAACGTGCCGACACCGCGGTCCGTGAACAGCTCGGCGATCACGCTGTGCGGCGTGCGCCCGTCCAGCAGGTGCACCGCCTCCACGCCGGCGCTGATCGCGGCCAGGGTGGCGCGGGCCTTCCCCAGCAGCGCCTCCGGCACCTTCCCGGAGGCGAGCCAGGCCACCAGCTCCAGCGAGGTGAGCTCCGAGACCAGCTCCTGGCCCTCCACGTAGCCGGGCACGCCGTTGAGGAAGATCAGCTTGGACGCCTCCGCCGCGCCGGCCACCGCGGCCGCCGCGTCGTCCTCGTCCATCCCTTCCGCGGAGATGACCGGGAGGTAGTCCTGCTTGAGCAGCAGCTCCAGGAACTCCTTCTTCACCGTCGGCGGGTCGCCCTTGAGGAAGCCCCCGTCGTGCGCGGACACGCCCACCGCGTGGCTTCCGGTGCGGTTGAGCAACGCCACCATGTCCGAGCTCAGCGCCGCCGCGGGCAGCCCCTTCACCGGCAGCACCAGCACCGGCTTGAGGCCCACGCTGCGGAGCAGGTTGATGTCCTCGCAGAGCGCGTGCTTGAGCGAGTCCTTGGCCACCGACTCCAGCCCGCAGCGGATGACGCACCGCTTGCCCGCGAACCGCGCGATGTAGGAGAGCGCCTCGACGAGCAGCGAGACCTTGAACGCGGGGGTGTAGTTGGAGAGGCGGTCGTCCTTGGCCACGCCGCCCGACGGCGTCTGGACGATCAGCGAGGTGTAGTCCGCGTTGATCTTCACGTAGTCGTACGAGAGGTCGCAGCCCCACGCGGTGGAGGACGCGCCGCCGCCGCGCAGGGTGACCAGGGTGCGGACCTGCGGCTCGCGCATCCGGGCCTTGAGCACGGACGAGTCGTGCGCGCACGGGGCGCCGTCGTAGACGCGCACCCCCTGGATCTCCACCGCGGCGGTGTACGGGTTCACGTCCTGGAACCCCTGCGACCCGGCGCGCGCGCCCACCGTGGCGAGGATGCGGCCCCAGTTGGGGTCCGCGCCGAAGATGGCGGCCTTCACCAGCGACGAGCCGGCCACGGAGCGGGCCAGGTCCTGCGCCACCGGGACGGACGGCGCGCCGCGCACCTCCACCTCGAAGAGCTTGGTGGCGCCCTCGCCGTCGGCGGCGATCTCCTTGGCCAGCTCCACGCACAGCGACTCCAGCGCGGCGGAGAAGGCGTCGAGGTCCGGGCCCGGTCCGGCGATGGGCGCGTTCCCCGCGCGCCCGTTGGCGAGCGCGAACACCACGTCGTTGGTCGACATGTCGTTGTCGACGGTGATGCTGTTGAAGCTGTTCTCCATCGCCTTGCGGAGCGCGAGCTGGAGCGGTTCCGGCGCGACGGCGCAGTCGGTGGTGACCACCGCGATCATGGTGGCCAGGGACGGGGCGATCATCCCGGAGCCCTTGCAGATGGCGGTGAGCGTCACCTCGCGCCCCTGGAGGGTCACCGCCCGGGTGGCCATCTTCATCCGGGTGTCGGTGGTCATGATCGCCTCGGCCGCGAGCGAGGGATCCGGCCGCAGCCCCTCCGCCAGCGCCGGCAGCGCCTGCACCACCTTGTGGGCCGGCATCCGGACGCCGATCACCCCGGTGGAGGCGGTGAGCACCGCCGCGCCCTCCACGGAGAGCACCTTGGACGCGGCCTGGCGGATGGCCTCCACGTCCTCCAGGCCGGCCGGCCCGGTGAGCGCGTTGGCGTTTCCGCTGTTGACGATCACCGCCCGCACCCCGGCGGCGGGGAGCCGCTTCTCCGCGTCCAGCACCGGCGCCGCCTTCGCGCGGTTGACGGTGAAGCAGCCGGCGGCGGCGCACGGCGCGTCGCTGAACACCAGCGCCAGGTCCTTCCGCTGCGGCTTGATGCCGGCGTTGAGGCCGGAGAAGGTGAAGCCCGCCGGCGCCTTCACGGATACCTCCCGCACAGCGCGTCCAGGCCGGCCGACTCGTCCCAGCCCAGCGCGAGGTTGAGGTTCTGCACCGCCTGGCCGGCGGCGCCCTTGACCAGGTTGTCCAGCGCGCTGGTCACCACCACCCGGCGACCGGAGACGGTGGCGCCCACCACGCACTGGTTGGTGCCCACCACCTGCTTGAGCGACACGGCGTCCGCGGAGGAGGCCACCTCCACGAACCGCTCCGGCCCGTACGCGTCGGCGAAGGCGGAGGCCACCGCGGCGGCGAGCACGCCGGGCCGGAGCCTGGCGTAGCAGGTGGCGAGGATGCCGCGCCGCAGGGGGAGCAGGTGCGGCGTGAAGGCCAGCTCGCGCGGGGACGCGGTAGAGGCGGCGGCCCCCAGCGCCTGGGCGATCTCCGGCGCGTGCTGGTGGCGGAGCGCCTTGTAGGCGCGGAAGTCGTCCGCCAGCTCCGCGAAGCTGTACTCCTCCGCCGCCTTGCGGCCCGCGCCGGTGACGCCCGAGGCGGCGTCCACGATGAGGTCGTCCGGCTCCACCAGCTTCGCCTTCAGCAGCGGGGCCAGGGCGAGCGCCGCCGCGGTGGCATAGCAGCCGGGGTTGGCGACCAGCCGCGCGCCGCGGACCTTCTCCCGGAACAGCTCCGGCAGGCCGTAGACGGCGGTCTTGAGCAGCTCCCCGCGCGGGTGGGCGAAGCCGTAGTGCACCGGGTAGGCGCCCGCGTCCTGCAGCCGGAACGCGCCGGAGAGGTCCACCGCCCGGGCCCCGGCGGCCAGCACCAGGGGCACCATCTCCGCCGACACCTCGGCCGGCGTGCAGAGCAGCACCGCCTCGCAGCCGGAGAAGAGCGCCACCGCCTCCTCCGCCGAGGCGTACGACAGGCCGCCGGTCGACCCGGCGCGCAGCCCGGCCCGCCCCGCCACCGGCTCCCCCACCCACCGGTCGCTCGCGCAGAAGCGCAGGCGCGCATGTGGGTGCATGGCCAGAAGCCGCGTCACCTCCAGGCCGGAATAGCCGGAGGCGCCCATCACGCCGATGAATGTCCCCTGCATATTCGACGCATATATATACATCGACCCGGCGTGTCAACGGGATCCGCGGGGCGGAGCGCAGATTTCGCGCGTTGCTCCTGGCCCCCGCAGGAACTGCGGACCCTGTTGCGGGAGGCGGCGGCAAGCCGCGGGAAGCACCGGGAAATGGGCCTGGCACGGATCTGGGAATGGCTCCTCATCGCTTTCCGGCGTGCGCGGGTGACGGGCGCCCACCGGCAGAAAAAGGAGATGAGCCATGAAGAAGATTGGAATGACGGTGGCGGTGGCGATGCTGATGGCCGCTCCGGCCGCCTTCGGCGCGGAGGTCATCAAGGCGGAGGGGGTGGTCGTGGACGTCGGCGGCCGCTTCGAGGCCTCCGGGATCATCCAGCAGCTCGACGATCCGTTCCGCAACGACACGCGGATGTACATGTTCCTCAAGCAGGCCCGGCTGCTGATGTCCGGGAACATCAGCGACACCAGGTTCAAGGTCCAGGTGGGCTTCGCCAACGAGGACGAGGCCAAGGCGCCCAGCCCGGGCGTCTCCATCGGCCTGCTGGACATGTACCTGGACGTGCCGATCAAGGCCCTGGGCCAGAACAACTTCGTCCGCGTGGGCCAGTACAAGGTCCCGTTCGGGCTGGAGCGGCTGAGCGATCCGCAGACGGTCAACTTCGGCGAACGGTCGATCTCCAACCTGGCGCTGCGCGTCGGCCGCGACATGGGCGCGACCTTCCACGCCAGCGTGGGGAACTTCCACGGCATCGCCGGCGTGTTCACCGGCGGCGGCCGCGACGTGCCGGAGCGGTACCTGCCCGAGGTGCTGGGCGTCCCCATGCTGTCGGCCCGCTTCGGCTACGACAACGGCCTGTACGAGAACGGGTTCGCCGAGCAGAAGAAGGACGTCAGCGGCACCAAGTTCGCGGTCAACCTCGACGGGAT
>DASRBA010000215.1:0-16932 GCA_035637895.1 Myxococcaceae bacterium | reverse complement strand
CGGCGTCCGACGGCATGTCGACCAGGGCGCGCACGCAGATGGTGCTCCCGTCCACCGACGCGGAGAGGTCGCAGCCGGCCTCGTAGGCGATGCGCATCAGCCCCAGGCCGCCGCGCACCGTGACGTCGCGGGCCACCTCGCGCAGCCGCTCCACGTACGCCTCCTGCGGCGAGGGCGCGGCGCGGATCCGCTCCAGCAGGGCGAACAGCGTCTCCGGGTGGGCGCCCAGCGAGATGGGGTTGGTCACCTCCACCTGCACGCCGGACTCCGCGCTGGAGATGCGCAGCCGCGCCTCGCCACCCCCGGGCTGGACCTCGCCGTTCCACGCGCCGTGCTTGAGCGCGTTCTCCACCAGCTCCCCCACCACCATGCTCACCACCTCGGCGAAGTCGCCCGCGTCGAACACCACCGCCAGGCACTGGTAGACGGCCGTGCGCAGGATGTCCACCACCTGCCAGCGCTCGCTGATGGGAAGGTCGATGGTGAAGCCGCGGTCGGCCAAGACGTCACCTCACCCTGGGCGGGACGGGGATGAACTTGATCGAGCTGCCGGAGATGGCCTCGAAGGGCCGCAGCGCGCGCCGGAGCGCGTCGAACGACAGCTGCTGCCACTTCTGCGTCTGGTCGTAATGCATCACCACGTCCACGTGGCGGCTGTGCGCGGCGTTGATGAACTGGATGACCGCGGCGATGGTCGATGAGTTGAAGTGCTCCAGGTCCTCGAAGTGCATCTCGATCCAGCTCCCCGTCTCCAGGGCCAGGGTGAGCGCGCGGTCGAAGAACGGGGTGAGGACCTTCCCCGGCTCCTTGCTGGTGGCGCGCCCGTTCCAGACGAAGCCGATCCGTCCGGACGTCCCGAGGTCCACCTGGATCTCCAGGCCCTCGTGGGTGAGGTTTTGCATGGGGCCGGAGCATAGCCCGCGGCGGAATCAGGTCGAGCTCGGGACGGCCGGATGCCCGCCCAGCACCTCACGTCCGCGAACAACCGCCTCCCTCCATGAAACCGGGGCGATCTCCTGCGGCGGGGAGGACCTCCATGTCCGCTCTTTGCGAGCCCGGTGGATTCACCGGGACGGCCAAGATATGGCGCGGCGCGGCACCGCGGTCGCGAGCCGCGGGCCCGAAGGGAGTGTTTCGCCAATGAGAGTGATGCGGATTGCGCTGGGCGTCGCCGCGGCGGCGGCGCTGGCGGCGTGCGGGCCGACCGTCGGAGACGCCTGTACCACGGACAGGGACTGCGGGAAGGGGGTCTGCCTGCAGGGGACCACCGCGCCCGGGGGCTACTGCTCGCTGGTGTGCCAGGGCGGCGGCACCGGGGGTTGCCCCAACGGGTCGACCTGCGCCGACGACACCTCCGGGCAGGGCGGGGACCGCCACTGCCGGCTCACCTGCGCCACCGACCAGGACTGCCGGTCCGGGTACACGTGCACCGGCACGCAGGGGAACGCCCGCGTCTGCCTGGGACCCTGAGCGCGGGCGAGGCGCGGCTTGATGGTCGCTTGGTATCTTGGTACATTGTTACCATTATGCCAAGACACGAAGGTGAAGCGATCGTGGTGGAGCGGGTCCAGACCGGGATCCGGATGGAGAAGCGCCTGCTCAAGGTGCTCAAGGGCCTGGCGGAGTACCTGGACATGTCCCTGGGCGACCTGCTGGAGGGCGTGGTGCTCCACGCCTTCGAGGGGAAGGCGCCCTTCTCCAAGGAGACGCTGGCGAAGATCGGGGAGCTGAAGAAGGTCTACGGGCTGGAGCTGGGCGCTTCGGCCAGCCACCGGATGAGGGAGCGATGAGGGCGGCGCTGCGGGCGGCGGCGGGGCTGTGCCTGGTGGCGGCGTCGGTCCGCGCGCTGCCGGGTCCGGATCCGCACGTGCAGGCGCTGGCGGGGGCGGAGGTGATCTTCGCCCTGCTCTACGCGTGGCCGCGCGCGCCCAGGTGGGCGGACGCGGGGCTGCTGGCGGTGATGGCGGTGGCGCTGGCGGCCCACGCGGTGCGCGGGGAGCTGGCGTACGTGCCGGCGGCGGCGGCGATCGCCATCGGCGCGCTGTGGCCGCCCCGCCGGGTGAAGGCCGTGGACGTGGAGGACGCGCGGGCGCTGAAGGTGTTCCAGCTCCGCGGGCCGGGCGAATTCCCCCACCGGTCGCACCTGCGGGTGGCGCGGCTGTACCTGCTGCAGCTCCCGTTGGGCGAAGCCATCGAGCGCTTCTCCGCGGACATCCGCCGCTTCGCCCGTGCCAAGGGCGCGGCGACGAAGTATCACCACACCATCACCGTGGCCTTCCTCCTCCTCATGCGCGCGCGGCTGGCGGGCGCCCCCGCGGGCGAGACGTTCGACGGGTTCCTGGCGAGGAATCCGGACCTCGCGTCGTCCGGGTGCCTGAAGGCGTTCTACTCGGAGGCGGCGCTGGCGTCGGAGCTGGCGCGGAAGGACTTCCTGTTCCCCGATCGCGTCCCGAGCCCACCATGAAGCCGCAGCCCTTCCCGCTGGAGCGCTTCTTCGCGAAGTGGGAGTTCACCGCGACGCACCTGCTGGGCTCCTCCGACGTCGAAGGGATGCGGATGGACGAGTTGGTCGCGCTGGCGGACCCGGAGGGCGCGGCGCTCTGGCGGGAGCTGAAGCTGGGGTACACGGAGTCGCTGGGGCACCCGCTGCTGCGCAAGGAGATCGCCTCGCTGTACCAGGGCGTGTCGGCGGAGGAGGTGATGACCTTCACCGGCGCGGAGGAGGCGATCTTCGCGCTGATGTCCGTGGAGCTGGGCGCGGGGGACCACGCGGTGGCGCCGGTGCCGGCGTACACCTCGCTGCTGGAGGTGGCGCGGTCCGCGGGGGCGGAGGTGACCGCGCTGCCGCTGCGCGCGGAGGCCGGCGCGTGGGGGTGGCCGCTCCCGGAGCTGGAGCGGGCGCTGCGGCCGGGGACGAAGCTCTTGATCTGGAACTTCCCCCACAACCCCACCGGCGCGCTCCCGGATCGCGCCTGGTTCGGCGCGGCGGTGAAGCTGGCGAGGGACCGCGGGGCGCGGCTGTTCTCGGACGAGGTCTACCGCTGGATGGAGCACGACGGCGCCGAGCGGCTGCCGGCGGCGGTGGAGGTGGACCTGAGGGCGGTGAGCCTGGGCGTGATGTCCAAGTCGTTCGGGCTGGCGGGGCTGCGGGTGGGGTGGATCGCCACGCACGACCGAGAGCTGCTGGAGCGGGTGGCGGCGTTCAAGGACTACCTCAGCATCTGCTCCAGCGCGCCCAGCGAGGCGCTCTCGCTGATCGCCCTGCGCGCGAGGGACCAGGTGCTGGCACGGAGCCGGAAGCTCATCTCCGAAGGGCGGCGCGCCGCAGACGCGTTCTTCGGGAAGTGGGCGGAGAAGTTCCGGTGGATCCCGCCACGGGGCGGCACGCTGTGCTTCCCGGAGTACCTGGGCGGCGGCGCGGAGGCGCTGGCGGACGCGCTGGTGCGCGAGACGGGGGTGCTGATCGTCCCCGGGAAGTTCTTCGACTACCCCGGCGGCGGGCACTTCCGGGTGGGGCTGGGGCGGGCGAAGGTGCCGGAGGCGTTCGAGCGCTTCGACCGGTTCCTCACCAGGGCTTGAGCTCCGCGTCGTAGTGGTCCTGCTCGCGGGAGAGGTCCACGAAGATGCGGTCCGGGAGCGGCGCCTGGCGCTGGATGGTCCGCTTGTCGCTCATGGCGGTGGTGGTGAGGAGGACGCGGACGTCGGCCTGCGGGTGCTGCTTCATCCACTGGTTGACCAGCTGCGGCCCGGCCGCGGACGTCTTGTAGAAGCCGTCCTGGACGTCGAGGCGGTCGGTGACCAGGCCGTTGTTGCGGATGGCGGATTCGATGGCGGCGCGGCCCAGCGAGTGGCCGGAGACGGTGGTGCGGGCGCGCTGGCCCTGCACGCCCTGGAGCGCGTCCGCGGCGGTGGTGCCGGTGTTCTTCACGTTCGTCCAGTCGTTCTCCTGCTTCCACTCGGGGAGGACGAAGACGGTGGGCGGCTGCTGGTTGAACGACTCGGCGATGCGCTTGGGGACCGGGCTGTCGGCGTTCGGCTTGGAGGCCCGGCCGCGCATCCCGTGGTAGTGCACCTGGACCTGGTAGGGCTTCGACGGGTCGGTGTTGTTGGCGAGCGACGGCGGGACGATGGTCAGCACCGGCTTGCCGCCGTTGCCCGCGCTGGTGGTGGCGACCAGCTTGGCGCCCTTGGCGAGGAGCGGCGCGTAGGTCTGCTGCGCCTCGGAGATGGACCGCGCCAGCTCCGGGTTCGTCTTCGAGACCTGCGCCAGGTCCGCCTTGGAGAGCGTGTGCCCCTGGGTGATCTCGTAGCGCGGGGCGCTGCTCTTGCTTGGCGGCGCGGCCTCGAACGTGTCCCGGACGGGCTTGGTGACGAGCGGCGCCGAGGCTGGTGGGGTGGAGGGGGGAGACGCGTCCTGCCGCGATCGAGCGGTGGCAGCGGTCGTGTTGGCGCCGGTGACTTGCACACCCCGTTGTCGGGCGGAGCGGGGCGGGTGTTTTCCCCTTTGCTGTAAGGGGATTGAGCCGGTGCGACGGGTTTTCGGCTCAGTGTCCTCCGTCCGGGTGGCGCGGGACGGGGCGCGGATAGACGAGACAAACCTGCGAGAAGATTGGCTCGCGGGCGGCGGACCAGAAGCCGGTGAGCGCGCGGGCAACCGCCCGCATCTCAGTGCCGAAGGAAGGCATCAGGCACGCGTCGTCCGCCTTCGAGAATCGTTCCTTGAGGCGCGAGAGGCCGCGGCGCAGGGTGGCGACGTCCATCTGGCCGCCGCGGACGGGGACGGTGGGGCCGTTGGGGTCGGCGCCGGGGAGCTTGCCGATCTTCGTCATCAGCTCGAAGCCGTCGGCCCGCTGGATGGCGCGGACCTTCCCCAGCTTGGGTTCGTCGATCCAGGTCTGGAACGACGCCTCGTCGCGGAGGAGGACGGGGAAGGCGACGCGCGGCTCGGAGGGGTGCTCGATCCAGACGGTCGCGCCCGCCTCGTCCAGCGCCTCCAGCGCGGCCGCCGCCTGGGCGAGGAAGGTGTCGTCGTGGGTGGAGACGAGAACGGTCGCCTCCTTCGCCTTCGCCTGCAGCGCGCGCATCGCGTCCGGGGAGTCGAGGAGGAAGTCGTCCTCGCCGAGCTTCGCGTGGCCGGCCCCGAGCGAGAGATGGAGCGCCTTCGGCGGCGGCTCCTCGCCGAACACCGCGGCCGGCGCCACCTGGAACGCCGCCTCCGCCGGGTCGAGCGGCTGGAGCGGCGGCGGCGCGGCCGACTTCAGGTCCGGAGGCGGCGACGCCGGCTTCTCCGTGCAGGCGAGCGCGAGGGCCGCGAGGAGCGCGAGGAGCTCACGCCCCGATGTGCTGGATGGCGCCGACAATGTCGTTCCCCCGTGGAGCGGAGCGGAGCAGCGAGTGGTACCCGTCGTCATAGACCGGCGGCGGGAAGACGTGATGGGTGGAGGTGAGCTCGCCGGTCCCCAACCAGGACCGGGCCAGCGCGGTCCGCACCCGGATGACGCCGATCACGAACTCGACCATGTTCATCGACGCCGCCGAGTCGAAGGCGTTCCGGCGCATCAGCATGGCGTGCTGGGCGTGCGGCCGGAGGAAGGTGGAGGGCGCCGCGCGCCGCAGGTCGATGACGGTGGTGCGGTCGCTGACGAGCACGCCGGGCCGCTTCGGGTCCAGCCGCTCCGCCCCGCCCTGCAACAGGATGACGTAGGCGAACTCGGACGCGCTGGGGCTGAAGTGGAGGTACTGGTCCAGCTCGCCGGTGCTCCGCGCCTGCTGGCACGCGAACCACAGCGCGGTCCAGAGGTTGTCCACCAGGTCCAGCCAGCGGGTCCGGATGCCGTAGTGCTGCAGCAGCGGCTCGAAGGCGTAGTCCGGCGTGTTCCCCAGGAAGCCGGAGGCGGCCTTCACCTCCTCCACGTACCGCTTCACAGCGCCGATGCGGTTGAACATGGGCCCGGCGTTCTTCAGGCCCCGGAAGATGGACGGCAGCATGGACGGGTAGAGCTGGTTCTGCCCCCGGAACAGCACCGGCCCGTCCCGGTTGCCGGCGTACTTGATGTACCCCACCGCCCGCGCCAGCGCGTGCGGCGTGGTCACCTCCAGCAACTCCTCCTTGGGGAGCCAGGAGGCCCCCGTGACGTGCTTGAGGTTGAACAGGCGGGGCGACTTCCCCATAGGGAGGCGCACTCTAGAACGCGTGCAGGCAGTGAACAGCACCGCGCCATTTCCTCGCTCGCTGCATGCCCTGGCGCATAGTGTCCGACCTCGTTACATCGACCCCCTCATGACGATGGAGCGCCCCCTGCTTCCGCGACGCGCACTCGCTCTCCTCCCTCCCCTCCTCCTCTCCGCCTGCGGCCAGCGCGGCGCGCCGCCCCCGCCCCCCACGCCCACCGTGCAGGTGGCGCCGGTGCAGGTGAAGGACGTGCCGGTGGTGAGGTCCTACGTCGGCTCCCTGGACGGCATCGTGAACGCGGAGATCCGCGCCCGCGTCCCCGGCTACCTGGCCAGCCAGGACTACAAAGAGGGCGCGCAGGTGAAGGAGGGCCAGCTCCTCTTCACCATCGACGCGCGGGAGTACGACGCGGCGGTGTCCGACGCTCGCGCCAACCTCCAGCGCGCGCAGGCCGCCCACACCAACGCCGAGGCGCAGCTGGGGCGCGTGCGGCCGCTCGCCGAACAGCAGGCGGTGAGCAAGCAGGACCTGGACACCGCCGTCGCCAACGAGCAGCAGACCGCCGCCTCCGTCACCTCCGCCAAGGCCGCCGTCGAGCGCGCGGAGCTCAACCTCTCCTACGCCCGGATGAAGTCGCCCATCGGCGGCGTGGCGGGCGCGGCGCTGGTCCGGGTGGGCAACCTGGTCGGCCAGGGACAGCCCACGCTGCTCACCACCGTCTCCCAGACCGATCCGATGCGCGCCTCCTTCAGCATCACCGAGGAGGACTACCTGCGGCTGGCGGGGCGCTCCGAGGGCAAGGACGGAGGGGCGAAGCTGATGGAGTCGCCGGTGACGCTCGTGCTGGCGGACGGGAGCGAGTACCCGCACGCGGGCAAGCTGCTGTTCGTCGACCGGCAGATGGACCCGCGGACTGGGACGCTGCGGCTGGACGCCACCTTCCCCAACCCGGACGGGCTGCTCCGGCCCGGGCAGACCGCCAACGTCCGCTTCTCCAGCCAGTCCATCCAGAGCGCCGCGCTCGTCCCGGAGCGCGCGGTGGTGGAGCTGCAGGGGCAGTTCCAGACGTACGTGGTGGGAGAGGACAACGTGGTGCACGTGCGGCCGGTGGAGCTGGGGCCGAAGGTGGAGGGGATGGTGGTGGTGAGCAAGGGCCTGAAGGCGGGCGAACGGGTGATCACCGAGGGCCTGCAGAAGGTCCGCGACGGGCAGAAGGTGAACGTCGGCGGGGCGCCCGCCACCGGCGGCAGTGGGAAGCCGTAGGGCGGCAGAGGAAACGTTTCCATATGGCCAAGTTCTTCGTCGACCGGCCCATCGTGGCCATCATCCTGTCGATCGCCTTCGTGCTGGGCGGGGCGATCGCGGGGATCCGGCTCCCCATCGCGCAGTTCCCGGAGATCACCCCGCCGCAGATCAGCGTCTCGTCGCAGTACCCGGGCGCGGACTCGGTGGCGGTGGAGCAGTCGGTGGCCACGCCCATCGAGCAGCAGGTCAACGGCGTGGAGCGGATGATCTACATGCGCTCCACCAACGCCAGCGACGGGACGATGACCCTGTCGGTGGCGTTCGAGGTGGGGTCGGACGGGAACACCGACAACATCCTGGTGCAGAACCGCGTCGCCCAGGCGAACCCGTTCTTGCCCCAGGACGTGCGCAACGCGGGCTTCAACGTCCGCAAGGCGACCTCGTCGCCCATGATGTTCATCTCCATCAACTCGCCGTCCGGCGCGTACGACCAGCCGTTCCTCTCCAACTTCGCCACCATCCGGATCGTCGACCAGCTCCTGCGGGTCAACGGCGTGGCGGAGGTCCGCAACTTCGGCGGGTCGGACTACTCGATGCGGATCTGGGTGCGGCCGCAGGACCTGGCGCGGCACCAGCTGACGGTGACCGACGTGCTCGGCGCCATCCGGGCGCAGAACACCATCAACCCGGCCGGGCAGATCGGCGGCGAACCGTCTCCTCCCGGCACGCAGATGACCATCACCGCCCGGGCGCCGGGCCGGCTGGAGACGCCGGAGCAGTTCGGGGACGTGGTGGTGCGCGCGGAACCGGACGGCTCGCTGATCCGGGTCAAGGACGTGGCGCGGGTGGAGCTGGGCCTGCTCAGCTACCGCGTCTCCGGCCGCGCCGACGGGCGGCCCGCGGCGCTGATGGGCATCTTCCAGCAGCCGGGGAGCAACGCGCTGGACGTGGCGACCGCGGTGAAGGAGCAGATGAGGCTGCTCAGGGACTCCTTCCCGCCCGGGGTCGAGTACGACGTGACGCTGGACACCACGCTCGCCATCAGCGAGGGCATCCGGGAGATCGTGCTGACGCTGCTGGCGGCGCTGGGGCTGGTGGTGCTGGTGACGTTCATCTTCCTGCAGAGCTGGCGGGCGACGCTGATCCCCCTGCTCACCGTGCCGGTGTCGCTGGTGGGGTCGTTCCTGCTCTTCCCGCTGCTGGGGTTCTCCATCAACACGCTGTCGCTGTTCGGGATGGTGCTGGCCATCGGCCTGGTGGTGGACGACGCCATCGTGGTGGTGGAGGCGGTGACCCACCACATCGAAAAGGGGATGGAGCCCAGGGCCGCCACCTTGAAGGCGATGGAGGAGGTCTCCGGGCCGGTGATCGGCATCGCGCTCATCCTGGCGGCGGTGTTCGTCCCGCTGGCGTTCGTGCCGGGGATCAGCGGGCGGCTGGGGCAGCAGTTCGCGCTGACCATCGCGGTGAGCGTGATCATCTCGGCGTTCAACGCGCTCAGCTTGTCGCCCGCGCTGTGCGCGAAGCTGCTGCGGCCCCGGCCCAGGGGCGGGCACCGGAACCTGCTCTGGCGGTTCTTCGACTGGTTCGAGCGCGAGTACGAGCGGGGCGCGGATGTCTGGACCCGGGTGGCGGGCTCGCTGGTGCGCAAGTCGGTGCTGACGCTGGTGGCGCTGGTGGCGCTCGGCGGAGGGGCCTTCCTGATCGGGCAGAAGTTGCCGCGGTCGTTCGTGCCCACGGAGGACGTGGGGTACTTCCTGATGGACGTGACGCTGCCGGACGGGGCGTCGCTGCCGCGCACGCGCGAGGTGCTCAAGCGGATCGAGGACCTGTGCCTGGCCCACCCGGCGGTGGCGCACGTGAACACCGCGGCCGGGTTCTCGATCCTGGCGCAGGCGTCGAGCTCGAACGTGGGGCTGGTGTTCGTGGCGCTCAAGCCGTGGTCGCAGCGGGAGGGGGAGAACACGGACTCGGCGTCGGTGGTCCGGGACATGAACCGGAAGCTGGCGCAGATCCCGGATGCGCGGGCGTTCGCGCTGGAGCCGCCGGGGATCCCCGGGCTGTCGGCGAGCGGCGGCGTGGACGTGATGCTCCAGGATCAGACGGGGCGGCTGACGCCCGCGGAGCTGGCGGCGGAGGTGGAGAAGTTCGTGGCGGCGGCGAGGAAGCGGCCGGAGCTGGCGAACATGAACACCAGCTTCCGGGCGTCGGTGCCGCAGTACGCGATCGAGGCGGCGAGGGACGTGGCGCTGAAGCAGGGCGTGCCGATGCAGGACCTGTTCTTGACCCTGCAGGCGTACCTGGGCGGCGTGTACGTGAACGACTTCAACCGGTTCGGCCGGCAGTGGCGCGTGTTCCTGCAGGCGGAGTCGTCGGAGCGGGCGACGGAGGACGCGTTCCAGCAGTTCTACGTGCGGTCGCAGTCGGGACAGATGGTGCCGCTGTCGGGGCTGACGAACGTGAAGCCGACGACGGGGCCGCTGTTCACGGTGCGGTTCAACGGGTACCGGTCGGCGCAGGTGACGGGGAGCGCGGCGCCCGGGTTCAGCTCCGGGCAGGCGCTGGACGCGATCGAGGAGGTGGCGAAGGAGGTGTTGCCGCAGGGGATGGGGATCGCGTGGAACGGGGTGAGCTACCAGGAGAAGACGGCGGGGAGCGCGGCGAGCACGTTCGCGCTGGCGCTGATCGCGGTGTTCCTGGTGCTGGCGGGGTTGTACGGGAGCTGGTCGCTGCCGTTCAGCGTGCTGCTGGGGACGCCGGTGGCGGTGCTGGGGGCGTTCGTCGGGTTGTGGGCGAGGCACTTCCCGCTCGACATCTTCACGCAGGTGGGGCTGGTGATGCTGGTGGGGCTGGCGGCGAAGAACGCGATCTTGATCGTGGCGTTCGCCAGGGACGCGGAGCGGGAGGGGTTGTCGGAGGAGAAGGCGGCGCTGCAGGGGGCGAGGTTGAGGTTGCGGCCGATCCTGATGACGTCGTTCGCGTTCATCCTGGGGTGCGTGCCGCTGTGGATCGCGACCGGGGCGGGGGCGATCGCGAGGCGGGAGCTGGGGACGACGGTGATCACCGGGATGCTGGCGGCGACGCTGCTGGGGGCGATCGCCACGCCGGCGCTGTACGTGCTGGTGGAGCGCGTGGCGAAGCGGGGGAAGCGGCACCCGGCGCCGGCTGAGCCGACCCGACCGGTGGAGGGGCATCCGTGAGGGCTCGGTGGGCGGTGGTGCTGGCGGTGTCGGCGGGCTGCGCGATGGGGCCGGAGTACCAGCGGCCGGAGACGCCGGCGGCGGAGCAGAAGACGTTCCGCGGGCAGGCGGAGGACAAGAAGTCGCTGGGGGATCTGCCGTTCTGGGACGTGTTTCACGACGAAGCGCTGAAGGGGTTGATCCAGGAGGCGCTGAACAAGAGCCCGACCGTGCAGGTCGCGGCGGCGCGCGTGCAGCAGGCGCGGGCGCTGGCGGCGGCGGACGGGTGGGCGCTGGCGCCGACGCTGTCGGCGAACGCGGTGGGGATGCGGCAGCGGGCGTCGGTGCCGGGGCTGGGCGTCGCCACCGGGAACATCTTCGCGCCGGGGATCGCCGCGTCGTGGGAGCTGGATCTCTGGGGGAGGCTGCGGAGGACGCAGGAGGCGTCGTACCAGGCGTTCGTGGCGTCGGAGGAGGCGCAGCGGGGGGTGACGGTCGCGCTGATCGGAGACGTCGCGCAGGCGTACTTCCAGCTGCGGGCGCTGGATCAGCAGAGGGCGATCGCGGAGCAGCGGATCGCGAGCCGGTCCCGGGCGCTCCAGCTCTTCCAGGCGCGGTTGGATCGAGGCACGGGTAACCGTGCTGAAGTCGCGACCGCCACGGCGCAGGTGATGGACGCGCAGGCGCAACTGGCGGACATCGAGCGGCGCCAGCGGCAGACCGAGAACCAGCTGTCGGTCCTGACGGGGTCGCCGCCGAGGCAGATCCCGCGCGGCGCGACGCTGGAGGCGCAGACGATGCCGCCGGAGGTGCCCGCGGGGCTCCCCTCCTCGCTCCTGGAGCGCCGTCCGGATCTCCGCCAGGCGGAAGCCCAGCTGCACGCGGAGACCGCCCGGATCGGCGCGGCACAGGCGAACCTGTTCCCCAAGATCAGCCTCACCGGGGCGCTCGGGCTGGCGAATCCCGACCTCGGGGCGCTGCTCTCGGGCCAGGTGGTGCAGTGGAGCTATGGCGGCGCGCTGGGGTGGTTGGCGCCATTCCTCGGGCGGGAACAGTTGCTCGCGGCGGTGGAGGCGCAGAAGGGCCGCACGGCGGAGGTCACCGCGCAGTACTTCGCGGCGGTGCTGAACGCGCTGCGAGAGGTGGATGATGCGCTCTCCGCCCTGGAGCTGATCGGTCGGCAGGTGACGGCGATCGAGGCGCAGGTGAAGGCGGTGACGGAGCAGCGCGCGCTGGCGGAGTCCCGCTATCAGAGCGGTGTGACGTCGTTCCTCGAAGTGACTACCGCGGAGGAAGCGGTGCTCCCGGCCCAGCTCTCCCTGGAGAACGCGCGGGCGGCGAGGCTCACTGCCTTGGTTTCGCTGTATCGGGCGTTGGGTGGGGGCTGGAAGACGCCTGAGATGCACTAAACCGTCTGCCACTGCTCCAAGCGGGCCTCGATATCCGCCACCTCCTCGGCCGCACGCTGCGACTCATCCGCGCGTCCCAGTGCATTGAGCAACATCGAGAGCAACAGCAGCGAGCGAGCCAGCAATCTCGAGAACACCCGGGGTCTGGCCTCCGCCAAGCTCCGGCGAATCGCCACCGATTCCTCTATTGCCTTCAATCCCTCATTCAGTCGGTCCGCCTCTGCGAGACGGATCGCAAGGTTGTTCAGCGAAGTGGCCAGGTCCTGCAGGAACGCTTCCGGCCTCTCGCTCGCCAACTGGCGGCGAATCTCCACTGCCTCCTCTGCCGCCCTCAGACCCTCATCATTCCTCTCCATTTCCCCCAGTAAGATGGAGAGATTGTTCAGCGAAGTGGCCAGGTCCTGCAGGAACGCTTCCGGCCTTTCCTTCACCAACCCTCGGTAAACCTCGATCGCTTCCTCCGCAGCCTTGAGCCCCTCCTGCAGCCTCCCCAGCTTTCCCAGCCGAGCAGAGAGGTTGGTCAACGACGTCGCCAGATATTGCAGGAATGCTTTCGGCTTCTCCTTGACCAGGGCCCGGTACGCCTCCACTGCCTCCTCTGCCGCCCTCAGACCCTCTTCCCCGCGCCCCATTTCGCCCAGATCAACCGAGAGGTTGCTCAGGGTCGCCGCCAATTGAGGCAAGTACAATCCCTTGTTTTCATTCACCAATGATCGGTACAACTTCACCGCCTCCTCCTCCATCTTCAACCCCTCCGTCCTTCTTCCCATCTCTCCAAGCCGATTGGCGAGATTCGCCAGCGAAATCGCCAGGCCTGGTAGGAATGACTCTGGATTCTCCTGCGCCAGTTTCCGATAAACCTCCACCGCCGCTTGCCCAAATACGATGGCCTCTTCCGGACGTGACAGAAAGCCGAGGCCGTTACAGAGCTGAAGCGCAGTTTGGGCAAAAGCTTGATCGCGCCTGCCCAGGGATGAAGGCCTCACCTGGAGGACGTGCTGCACGTGCGGCACGCACATCTGCATCACCCGCCACTCGCCAGGCGCCGCCTCCAATCTTTCCAGGAGCCCCGTCAGGGCCGCGCGCACCCGTTCCCAATCTTCCTCTGCGTGGTGAGAACGCCTTTGGACGTAGTCCGCCAGGACACGATGCATCGAACCGAACACCCCAATCGATGGCGCTGCAGTCGATTCGTCGTCAGTGATGAAGGACCACCCGGTCAGGGCCATCCGGACTGCTGGTGAAAGCTCCAGTGCATCGATCACCGCAGTCGGAATCACGGACGGCGCCAATCGCGCGAGGAGTCGAGCGGCTCGCTGGGCGTCGGGAGACAGCAAGTCATAGGACACCGCGAACGCCTCGATGACACCTCGAAGCGCGCCTTCCGACATGCGGTCCCGGAGCGCATTCAAGTGCTCCTCTACCACCTCCGTCTGTCCGGTCGGGTGCCGTGCCTTCTCGGCCAATTTTTCGATCGAGGTCCCCTTGAGTCGAAGCGCCGCATTGAGAACAGTCAGGGCCAAGGGCAACCGGCCGACCCACTCCGCGACCTGGTCAGCCTCGACGGGCGGGAAAGGAAAATTCAATCCAGTCGTTAAAAGTTGAGCCGCCGCTTCTTGACCGAGAACGCCAACGGGCACAGGCACTGCGGACTCGATCGCGCTGATCTGCGCCCTGGACGTGGCGAGCACGGTCACCTTATTCAAGGCCGGACACCACTTCGACAGTGAGTCGGTCGACGACTCGGGGATGTTGTCGACGACGAAGAGGATGTCCTTGCCAGCCGCGGCCTTATCCAGCGCCACGCTCAGTTCGGCGTGGGCGATGCGCTGCTCTTTTCGAAAGGTGAGCAGATCAGGAATGGCCGGGTCGAGTGTGCGGAGGATCCCATGGTGCTGGGCTTCGAGATCTTCCTCTCCATCTACCCAGAAGATCCCGTCGGGGAATCGACTCCGGCCGAAGCGGTGGACGTATTCCAGCGCGAGTTGAGTCTTGCCGACTCCACCCGCACCTTCGATGGATCCGATCAGTGCCGCGGCAGTTGCGTTGCCTCGCAACGTCCCGAGCGCAAAGTCGATGCGCCAGAGATCGTTCGCCCGCCCGACGAATCGTTCTCCCTTCGAAGTTGGAAGCTGACTCGGGAACTTCCGGATTCCCGCAAGCGACTCGGGAGACCGATTCGCCGTAAGCTCAAGGAGCCGGGCGCGGGCATCCACGAGCGGCTGGCCCAGCGCCGCGTACCGCGCTCCGAGCGTGAGCTGGCTTCGCGCGAGCTGCTTTCGAACCAGCTTGACGACGCGCTTTGTGTCCTTCGCCGAGCTCCAACTCGTCATCTGGATGGCGGCCGGGAACTTGTCCAACTCAGACGGCCGATCGCCTTCGGGGAGAACGACGATGAGGTGCGAGACGGGGTCTGGGCCCACCGAGGTACGCCGATTGAAGGGCTCCAACGCGGCCTTGAGCTCCCACCGGCAGTACAGTTGCTCGAAGTAGACCTCATCCGGAAAGACGACCACCACACGGCACCCGAGGAGCGCGTCGACGAGCCGCTCGGGGAAGCAGTCTCCTGCCTCGATGTCCTCCTGGTCGAAGAACGCCTCGTTCTCCAGGGCTGCATGGAGCGCCCTCGCCGCCTCGGCGCTCGTCTTCCGCGCGTAAGAGATGAAGACCGAGTGCTTGGGAAGGAAGATCGGGGGCACCGGAGGATTCTCCCAGCGACAGACGCGCCGGACTCTATTCCTTACTTCTCCACCCTTCCCCCGGCTCTATGCTCCCACCCGTGGACAGCGTCGAGGCGGAGCGCGCGAAGCTCAAGGGTGCGCTGCTGGAGTACGGGCTGAAGCTGGGCGAGGGGTACAGCCGGGAGGGCGCCCGGTACCAGTGGCTCCTCGACACCCGCGAGGTGCTCCTCCGCCCCGGTTGGCTCGACCTCGCCGCGCGCCTGCTCTGGCGGCGACTGAAGCCGTACAAGCCCGACGTGGTGGGCGGGATGACCCTCGCCGCCAATCCGCTCACCATCGCCCTCCTCTCCGAGGCCGCCCGAGACGGGCACCCCGTCGAAGGCGCGATCATCCGCCGCGAGCCGAAGGCGGACGGGCTCCGGAAGCAGGTCGAGGGCCCGCCCATCCAGAAGGGCGCGCGGATGGTGCTCCTCGACGACCTGGTGAACATGGGGGACACCCAGAAGCAGGCCCTCAAGGCCGTGCAGCCCTTCGAGCCGAAGATCGTCGCGTGCGGCGTCCTCGTCGACTACCAGCGCGCCGGCGCCACCTGGCTCAAGGAGCAGCAGATCCCCCTCGAGACCCTCTTCACCCTGGCCGACCTCGGAGTCGCCATGCGCCCGCCGACCCGACCGCAGTGCGCAGAGCTGGCCTGGGGCATGGGCCCGCTCAACACCTCCCGGTACGACGCGCCCAAGTCGTCGGCGGTGGTGAGCGGGGATTCGCTCTATGTCGGCAGCGACGCGGGGTTCATCTTCTGCGCCAGCCTCGACGGCGACGAGCGCTGGCGCTACGGCGTCCGAGACCAGCACCGGGGAGTGCACGCCACGCCGCTGGTCCAGGACGGGAAGGTGATCGCCGGGGCGTACGACGGCTACCTCTACGCGGTCGACGCGACGGACGGGACGCTCGTGTGGGAGCAGCGGCCCGGGCAGTGGATCGGATCGTCCGCGGTCGGAGATCCGGAGCGAGACCGGCTCTTCGTCGGCGTGGAGTTCGGCGAGAGCGGCGGGAAGCTGTGCTGCGTCCGCGCCTCCACCGGCGACACGATCTGGGAGGCGGTCGGACGGGGATACATCCACTCGTCCCCGGTGCTGGACGCGCCGCGCGGGCAGGTGCTGGTGGGTTGCAACGACTACACGCTCTACGCGTTCGATGCCGAGACCGGCGCGAAGCGGTGGAGCTACCTCACGGGCGGGGAGATCAAGAGCAACCCGGTGGTGTCGGCGGAGGGCGTGGCGTTCGCGACGTCCTTCGACGGCTGGCTCTACGCGCTGGACGCCGCCACCGGGCGGCCGCTGTGGAAGCGGCGGCTGGGGCACAGCCTGTACTTCACGCCGCTCTGCATGGGCGACATGGTGATCGTCGGCTCCTACAGCGCGCGCGTGGTGGCGCTCGAACGCGCCACCGGTCACGTCCGCTGGGTCGCCACCACCGGTGAACGAGTCGTCGGCGGGGCCGCGGCCATCGGCGACTCCATGGTCGCGGTCGGTTCGGCGGACGGCTGCGTCTACATCTTCGACGCCGTCACCGGCGAGACGCTCTTCCAGGACCGCCCCGCGGCGCCGTCGTTCATGACGACGCCGACGTGGACGGGTTCACTCCTGCTCGTCCCGGCGATCAACGGCCCGCTCTACGCGTACCGGGTGAAGTGACGCCTACACCGCCTTCGGCGGCTGGTCCTTGAACCAGGCGTCCGCGTAGCCGCGGGTCTGGCCGTTCATGACGAAGGACGCGCCGGCCTGGTGCTGGATGAGGTTGCCGTTGGCGTCTCGGGTGGCCTGCGCCTTCGACTCGATGGCGTTCGGGTCGCCGAGGTTGATCTGGCTGACGCCGATGTCCGCCAGGCTCTTGTCCTGGCCGTTCACCCCGCCCACCCGCATCTTCACGCCCGCCTTCTGCTCCAGCACCTTCAGGTCGCTCGCGCTCAGCGTCTGGTCTCCAGCCCCGATCAGCCCGAAGTGCTGGCCCAGCGCCCGGAGCGCCGAGAAGCCGTTGCTGAAGGTGCCGTCCGGCCGGTCGCCCTTGATCCCGAACCGCGACAGGTCGGTCTTGTCCCCGAAGC
Organism: Myxococcaceae bacterium; assembly: GCA_035637895.1. Classification (GTDB taxonomy): domain Bacteria; phylum Myxococcota; class Myxococcia; order Myxococcales; family Myxococcaceae; genus DASRBA01. Next base: position 142 of record DASRBA010000215.1, on the reverse strand, counting down.
TGTTCGCCAGCACGCCCTTGTTCGGATCGCCCGCGAACGTCAGCAGCCCCGTCCCGGCCGCGAGGTCGTTGATCCGCTCCCCGCCCTTCCCGTTCAGGTTCGCCGTCGTCTGGTGCGCGTTGTCGAACCCCACGCCCTTCCC
>DASRBA010000214.1:0-10683 GCA_035637895.1 Myxococcaceae bacterium | reverse complement strand
GTCCAGCATGCTGGCGCCCCCGTCCCAAGCATCCCTCCGCTCGAGGCACCTCCCTCCGCGGCCGTGGCGCTGCCCGCAACGCGGGGCACGCCCGCTCCCGTCCAGCATGCTGGCGCCCCCGTCCCAAGCATCCCTCCGCTCGAGGCACCTCCCTCCGCGGCCGTGGCGCTGCCCACAACGCGGGGCACACCCGCTCCTGCTCTCCGCGCCGGCGCTCAGGCTTCACGCACCGGCGGATCCTCCCCGAGCCTTCCTGCCCTCAGCGAAGCCCCGGCTCCGCCAGCCGCGCGCGCTCCAGGGCCCGCGATGGAGACGAGCGCCCCGCCGGCCACGGATCTCGCCGCCGCTTCTGCCCCCCGCGCCGGCGCTCAGACTTCACGGCGCACCGGCGCATCCTCCCCGAACCTTCCTGCCCTCGGCGGAGCCCCGGCTCCGCTCGCCGCGCGCGCTCCAGCGCCCGCGATGGAGACGAGCGTCCCGCCGGCCACGGATCTCGCCGCCGCTTCTGCCCCCCGCGCCGGCGCTCAGACTTCACGGCGCACCGGCGCATCCTCCCCGAGCCTTCCTGCCCTCAGCGGAGCCCCGGCTCCGCTCGCCGCGCGCGCTCCGGCGGACCTGCCGGAGACAAGCGCCCCGCCAGCGACGGATCTCGCCGCCGCTTCTGCGCCACCCGGCGCGCGGATCACACCCGCTCCCGCTCCCGCTCCGCTCGCCAACTCCCCCATCCCAAGCATCCCGCCGCTCGAGGCACCTCTCTCCGCAGCCACGCCGCCGCCCGCACCGGAGCCCGAGGTTCCGCAAGCCACCGAGGCGCCTCCCGCATCGGTGCCGCCGATGATCGAACCGCTGCCGCTCGCCGCCGCCGCGTCCCCACCGCCGCCCGCGCCGATCCCGAACGTCCCTCCCGTCACGGACGCGCCCGGCCCTGCGATGCCTCTCGCCGCCGCGGGCTCCCAGCCGGTACCGGGCGCCTTCGTGCCCGTGGGCCCGCGCCCACCGATGCCCATGCCGCCGGGCGCGATGCTCCCGGGCGGCATGTCCGGCCTGCCGCGCCCCGTCCCACCACCTCCCGGCTGGCGCCCGCCTCCACCCGGCGCGCGCCCGCCCTTCCCCATCCCGCCGCCGCCCGCGGCCCGACCACCCCCAGCCGACCCACCTCCGCCCGCGCCGGCCGACGTCGCTCCACCGCCCGCCCCGGAGCCGCCCGTCGCCTCCGCGCCGCCGCCACGCCCGCGCGCGCTGGACCTCGAGACCTCCGGCGACGACGTCCCTCCGCTGATGTCCGCCTGGGAGATGATCTCCGTCGGCGAATTCCACCACCCCCCCGAGTCCGCCGAGGCCCCGCCCGCCTCCACCGACCAGGACCTCGAGCTCGCCGCGCCCTGGGAATTCGTCGGCTACCAAGGCGACGCCGCCCCCGATCTCCAGAAGCCCGCCCCTCCCCCCACCACCGCCGCACCCGCGGCCCCCGACGCCGCCGAAGCCCCGCCCGACCCCGAGACCGCGGCGGAGATCGCCGACGCCGTCGCCAAAGGCGAGCTCGACTGGGGCTCGGTGATCGCCTTCGACGGCGAGGCGGCCCTCCCCGAGCCCACCACCGACTCCCCCACGCCCCACCCCGAGGCCTCCTCCGACGAGCTCGCGGCGGCGCTGCTGGAAGCCATGGCGGCCATGAAAACCGCCACCCAGGGGGCTATGATCGGCGAAGCGCTCCTCGCCTACTGCCGCCGGGGGTTCGGCCGAGCGTTCCACTTCCTCGTCCAGTACGGGGTCGCGATGCTCTGGCGGGGCTTCGGGCCCGGGAGCGACGGCGCGGTGGTGGCATTCCGGCCGGATCTGAAGGAGCCGTCGATGTTCAAGACAGCGGTGGAGAGCGGCAAGCCGTCCGTGGTGACGGCGCCCGAGACGTCCACCGACGAGAACTTCTTCTGGGCGATCTCCCCCCCGCCGCCCGGCTACGCCGTCGCGGTGCCGCTGATGGTGGACGGCGCGGCGCGCGAGATCCTGTGCGTCGTCGGCGACGAGCCTGAACCCCCGCCCGGCGTCCTGGGCACACTGGAGCGACTGAGCGCGTGCGCGGCCGAGGCCCTCGCGCGGCTGTCGAACCACCCGTGATCGCGCGCGCCCTTTGCTGCGCGCTCGCGCTGGCGGCCTCCGCGGCGGTGGCGCAACCCGTCCCCGTCGCCGAGCCACCGGCCGCCACCTCCGCGCCTCCGCCCCCACCCGAGGAGCCGGCCCACCCCACCCGCAGCTTCAACCTGCTGGCCCGCCTCCCGCGCATCACCGCGGAGCTGGTGTTCGGCGGCATCAGCGGCGCCGGCGTGGCCTTCGGCGGCTACCAGCTGGGCTGCGCGCTCTCGGACCCGAACATCACCAGCTGCGGCCCCTCCGGCACCTACGGGGCGATCGGCGGGTTCGCGCTCGGCGTCCCCATCGGGGTGATGCTGGGCGGAACGCTCCTCGACGGCGACGGGGCGGTGCTGTCCACCGCCTTCGGGACGCTGCTGGGCGTGGCCGGGGCGCTGGGCGGCCTCTACTACCTGCAGTTCTTCCCCGACTTCAACCCGACGCCGCTGATCGCCCTGCCCCTGGCGTTCGCCGTGGTGGGCTACGAGCTCTCCTCGCACGACAGCCGCACGGCGGCCCAGGCCGAAGCCCGCGGCAAGCACCTCTCCCTCCGCATCCTCCCCACCGCCGCTTTCACTCGCGGTGGAGCGGCGTTCGGCGTCTCCCTGCTGCTGCTCTGACCCGGGGCCCGGGGCCTACCCCTTCCGCCGCTTCCCCTTCGGCCGCTGGACGGCGTCCTCGGCGCGCTGGACCTCCTCGGACACGCGGAGGAACTCCTCGTACCGCGCGGCCGGCCAGCTCTCCGCGGTGATCGCCCCCTCCGCTCGGGACAAGAGCGAGATCTTGAAGGCCGTCTCCTCGTCGGGGGCCTCGTAGATGTCCATGAAGTCGTACGGCCCCAGCAGCGCGTAGTGCGCCACCCACCGGATCCCCGGGCAGAGCGCCTCCACGGTCCGCTTCCAGGCCTGCCCCTTCTTCCGCCGTTCGCGCGGGTCCCCCGACTCCGACGGCCCCAGCTTCGTCATCAGCACGTAGGTCTGCATCGACTCCCCTCCTCTGTCGGGCGGGGTGGGATTATCCGACAGCCCCCCTGTGCCGTGCCATACTCTGGTCCATGACGTCACTCCGGACGGTCCGGTGCGCGGGGCGGTGTGCCTCGCTCATCGTGCTGGCGCTCGCCCTGGAGGCGCGCGCGCAAGAAGATCTCGGCCTCGACCTCACCTCCGACACGATGGACCTGCGGCCCACGCTGGCCGTGGTGGGCGTGGAGTTGTCCGAGGGCAACCCCAAGCGCGACGGCTGGATCCTCAACTACATCGGCACGCTGGTCTCCGCGAACGCCGACAAGAGCAAGCTCTTCTCCTCGGTGATGAAGCCGGACGAGGTGGCGCAGAAGCTGGGCGACAAGTACGCGGAAGCGCTCAAGTGCGCCGAGGACACCTGCATGGTGGAGATCGCCTCCGCGCTCGGGGTGGAGCGGGTGCTCACCGCCCAGGCGTCGCACGGCGCCACTGACTCCGGGCTCAAGCTGAACGCCTTCACCCGCGCCACGCTGGCGGTGCAGTCGGCCACGGTGGACGTGAAGGGCCCGCCGCACGGCGACTTCTTCAAGAAGGCGGTGGTGGCGCTCAAGCCCCTCTTCCAGTCGCTCTCCGGCAAGCTCGCCCACCTCAAGGTCGCGCCCAGCCTGGACACCGCCAAGGTGACGCTGGGCGACCGCGCGCTGGGCACCGGCGCGGTGGACGTGAAGGTCTCCGCCGGCAACTACCTGCTCAAGGCCACCGCCGAGGGCTTCTCCGGGCAGCAGCAGGTGACCCTCGAGGAGGGCGGGAACGCCGACCTGCAGTTGTCCATGGAGCCGGCGAAGGAGGAGGGCCCCACCGGGGTCGCGGTCGCCGCGGGCGGGAAGGTGACGCCGGGATCCTCCACACCCAAGCCACCGACCTCCACGCCGGTCGCCACCGGGCCCGGCCCCGAGGACGCGGCGCTGGCGGCGGCGAAGCACAAGCCGTCCGGCCCGAACGTCCCGCTGGACGCGTACCTCAAGCATCCGGGCACGTACGTGGGCGCGGGGGGCGCGGTGGCCATCCTGATCGGCGCCGGGCTGGGCGCGACCGCCATGGCGACCAGGGGCCGGGCGGTGGACGCGAACCGGGATGGGGTGCTGGACATCACCCGGAGCGACGCGATGGCCGCCCAGTCCCAGGCGCTGATCGCCAACGTGCTCTTCGCGGCCGGCGCGCTGGGCCTCGCGGGGGGCGGCGCGTGGATCTTCCTCCAGCCCCCAAAGGGCGGAGGCGTCGCGGTCACCGCCGGAGGGACGTTCTAGATGCATACGCGCGCAGCGACGTGGGTCGCCTTCGGGGCGGCGGTGGTGCTCGGGTTCGCCCTGGCGTGCGTGGTGGACCTGCCGCCGGACGGCAAGTACGCGTGCACGTCGGACGGCGACTGCGGCGGCGGGGACTGGAGGTGCACGCCGGCCACCGGCGGGCCCCGCTACTGCTGCAAGCCCAGCGGCACCGAGGTCTGCGACGGCAAGGACAACGACTGCGACGGCGTGACCGACGACATCGCCACCGACCAGCCCTGCTACACCGGCACGCCCGGGACGGAGGGCGTGGGCGAGTGCCACGGCGGGATGCAGGCGTGCGCCGACGGCGGGACGATCTGCGCGGGCGAGGTCGTCCCCACCGCGGAGAGCTGCAACGGCAAGGACGACGACTGCAACACCGTCATCGACAACGGGTTCAACCTCGGCACCGACCGCAACAACTGCGGGGTCTGCGGCAGGGGCTGCTCGGCCCAGCAGCAGTGCGAGGACGGCGGCTGCGCGTTCCCCACCGAGACCAACTGCCGGGACGGGATCGACAACGACGGCGACCGGACCACGGACTGCGCGGACAACGACTGCGCGAACCAGGAGTGCAGCCCCGACGGCGGCTGCACCTGCCGCAACTTCGGCAAGACGGAGGCGGCGTGCAGCGACGGCCTCGACAACGACACCGACGGGCCCATCGACTGCGCCGACTCCGACTGCGCGGGTCTAAGCTGCAACGCGGACGGCGGCTGCATCTGCCAGGGCGGCGCGAAGTTCGAGAACCTGTGCAACGACACGATCGACAACGACAACGACGGCCCCGCCGACTGCGCCGACTCCGACTGCGCGGGTCAGAGCTGCAACGCGGACGGGGGCTGTATCTGCCAGGGCGGTGGGAAGTTCGAGAACGCCTGCAACGACAGCCTCGACAACGACGGCGACGGGCCCATCGACTGCATGGACAACGACTGCGACGGCGGCTCCTGCGGCTCCGGCTGCACCTGCCGCCAGGGCGGGAAGACCGAGTCCAACTGCACCGACCGGCAGGACAACGACGGCGACCTCACCGTCGACAAGTGTGACCTGGATTGCTCGACCACCGGATGCGGCAACGGGTGCACCTGCGACGGCGGCGTGGGCACGACGCCGGCCGGGACCCCCGCGGAGACGATCTGCAACGACGGGAACGACAACGACGGAGACACCCGGGCCGACTGCCTGGACTCGGACTGCCTGAACCAGGTCTGCAACGCCGGCGGGACCAGGCACTGCGACAGCCAGCAGCGGTGCCGCTAGCGAGCGAATCCCGATGAAATACCCGGTGACGGTGAAGAAGCTGATCGACGGCAAGTGGCAGGCGCGCTGCCTGGCCTCGGTGGTGGGGGAGGTCGTCTCCCTGGGGGACGACCGGGAGGCCGCGCTGGCGCGGATCAAGGACGAGATCCGCTACCGGCTCGAATTCTGTCCCTGAAGCGGCGTCGCCGACGAGTTCGTCGAGCTGGACGTGAAGGACGCAGCCCCCACCCGCTGGCGCGGGACGGTCTTCTAGCGCGGCGCGCCGCCCCACCGGGGAACCTTCCGAGCGGTCGAAGCGTCACTCCGGGCACCGCCCGCGGCCCTAGAATGCCGCCGCCCAGGGGGCACCCACACGCATGGCTCTCTCTCCCATCCAGCGGCGCGTCGCCATCGCCGGCGCCGCCGCCGCCGCGCTGTTGCTGTACGCCGTCTCGCCGTCCGTCTGTCTGCGGTCGTGGATCGGCGACGGGATCTTCGTCCCGGTCTGCCCGGACGGCCGCCCGCGCCAGGAGGTGAACGTCGCCACCGGCGGGTGGATCCGCGGCAAGCCCGGCCGGGTCGCCGTCTCCGTCCTCGCCCGCTACACCACCTCCGCCGCCGACCGCTCCGAGAGCACCCCGGTGCGCCGCTTCACCGCGGCGCTCTCCCTCACCGGACCGGACGGCAAGGAGCTCCCGCTGCAGCCGCTGCACGGCTGGCTCACCAGCGACGATTACACCCAGGTCGCCCAGGTCACCGTCCCTCAGGTCCCGGACGGCGACTACCGCCTCATCGTCAAGGTGAAGTCGCCCGTGGAGGACGCCACCCAGGAGGTGATCGTCCCCCTCTACGCCGCCGCCAAGATCCACACCCTCACCGACCGGCCGCTCTACGAGCCGGGCCAGCAGGTGAAGTTCCGCGCCCTCGTCCTCCGCGCCCGCGACCTCTCGCCGCTGGACGGCCGGCCCGGCCGCTTCGTCGTCACCGACCCCTCCGGCGAGACGTTCCTGGACGAGCTGGCGCCCGCCGGCCCCTGGGGCGTCGCCGCCGGCAGCTTCCCGCTGGACCGCGCCGCCACCGCCGGCACCTGGACGGTCGCCTGGCGCTCCGGCGACGCCTCCGGCGAGGCCCGGTTCCAGGTCCAGCCCTTCACCCTCCCCCGCTTCCGCGTCGACGCCGAGCCCTCCGCCCCCTTCTACGGCGCCGGCGACCGCCCGGTGATCAAGGGCGAGGTCGTCTACAGCTCCGGCGCCCCGGTCCCCAACGCCAAGATCTCCGTGGAGTGGACCGCCGGGGGCGAATGGCCTCCGCCCCTGGAGTGGATGGACGCGCTCCTCCCCAAGCGGGCAACCGCCGGGACCAACGGCCGCTTCACGCTGGAGCTCCCGCAGGTCCCCACCAACCTCAAGAAGACCTGCACCCTCACCGCGCAGATCTCCGCCGCCGACCCGGCGGGCGACCGGGTGGAATCCACCGCCGAGGTGCTCCTCTCCCAGGACCCCATCGGGGTCACCGCCGTCACCGAGCTGGGCGACGGCCTGGTGGGCGGCTTCAACAACCGCGTCTACCTCCGCGCCTCCTCGGTGGGCGGCGGCGTCCTCCGCGGCGCCGAGCTGGAGATCAAGCGCGCCTGGGACCCCAAGGACCGCGGCGTGAAGGCGACCACCGACGAGGACGGCGTGGCCGCCCTCCAGCTGGACCCCGGCCCGCCGGTGAACGTGATCATCCCGGCCATGCCGGTGCGCGTCCCGGTGCGCAAGCCTTCGGTGTCGCGCACCGAGCTGCGCGACCTGCTGATGGGCGGCGGCGGCGACGGCGAGGGCGACGAGGAGTCACCGGTGCTGCTCTCCGACGAGCTGGCGCTGGACAAGCTGAACGAGCCGCTCCTGCGCTGCGCCACCTGGGCCCAGGGCTCCGCCAGCGCCACCGTCGGCCTGAAGGTCGAGCCGCGGGGGGCGATCAGCGGGGTGACCACCAACGGCACGCCGCTGGGCCGCTGCGTGGCGGAGGTGCTGCAAGGGCGCTCGCTGGCGGCCGGCCGCGACCGCGTCTACGCCGCCAGCTTCGACTTCGACGACGGCGGCCGGCCGCAGCTCGCGGTCAGCGCGGAGGGCATCCGCCGGAGCTCCTCCCCGGTCGAGACCGCGCTCCAGGCCGCGGCGCTCGGGGCCCGCACCTGCCTCCCGCGCGACGCCCGCGGGGTGACGCTCCCGCGCGCCATCGTCTGGCGCACCCGCCACGGCAGCCGCGAGGTCTCCCTCTCCTGGGTCCCGGCCTCCGGCGGCCGCCTGGCCCAGGACGTCCTCTCCTGCGTGCAGTCGCGCTTCGGCAAGGTGGAGCTGCCCAGGACGCAGCCCGGCGAAGAAGAGGAGAGCGAGGACGACGAAGAGGACGGCACTCCCATCCCCGCCTCCGCCTCCGGCGAGGACATGGGCGTAGCGCGGCTCAGCATCAGCGGCGCCGAGGAGGAGGAGCAGAGCCAGCCGCGCGATACCGTCATGCGCGGCTACGAGCTGAAGGTCTCCGCGAAGCTGAACGGCAAGGACCTGGGTCAGACCCGCGTCCTCTTCCAGCCCGGCGAGGTGCCGCCGCTGCGGCTGCGCGCCACGCCGGTGATCGCCCAGCCCGGCCAGGAGGTGGCGCTGGAGCTGATCCGCGGGCCCGGCTTCTCCGGCGCCCTGCCGCAGAAGCTGACGTTCGTGGCCGGCAAGAAGCGGCTGGAGGTGCCGGTGGACGCCAAGGCCCGCACCGCCCGCTTCGCCGTGCCGAACCCCATGGACGGGTGGATCGACGTCCAGGTGATGGGCGCTCGGGCGCTGGTCTACGTCCCGCCCAGGGCCGCGCTGGAGGTGCAGCTCCAGCCGGAGAAGCCGCGGTACGCGCCCGGCGACGTGGCCCAACTCTCGGTCCGCACCACCGTGGACGGCCAGCCCGGCGCCGCCGCGGTGGGCCTGTTCGGCGTGGACCAGAGCCTCTCCCAGCTGGCCCCGCTCCCCGGCCCGGACGCCATGGGCAAGCTCAAGCCCGCGGCCACGGTCAGCGCGCCGGCCTTCGGCGTCCTCGACGGCGAGGCGCTGGCCATGGGGCGGATCCGCGGGGCCAACGCCGCCGCCGCCACCATCCTGCGGGTGAACCAGCTCCCGCCGGAGGATGTGGACGACCACCCGGTGGCCGCCCAGTCCGCCTCCTCGTTCGACCCGGTGGGCCCCCTCACCGACCACTTCTACGTCGCGCTCGCCGAGCTGCACGCGCAGGTCCGCGCCTGGGAGGAGAAGGCGCCGGAGGCGGAGCGGATGACGCCGGAGACGATGGCCAGGATGTGGGACCGCGCGATGTCGGAGTGCAAGAAGCGCGGCGAGGACGTCACCGACGCGTACGGCCGCCCGCTGCGGCTGTCGCGCCTGCCCCCGGACCTGCTCGCGCTCACCGACCCGCGCGCGGTGGTCCTCACCGGCACGCGGCTGTCCGAGGACGTGGAGAACTGGACCGCCTGGGTCGCCAAGGAGATGCCATGAAGCGCCCGATCCAGTGGATGGCCCTGGGGATGGCCATCACGATGGTGCTGCTGCTGGCCTTCGCCGTCACCCTGGTGGGCGGGCGCAAGTCCGCGCAAGCCCTCGCCTCGCGCGAGGACCCCGCCCCGGTGGAGGTCATGTCGCCGGCCCCCGCGGGGGCGGCGCCGGAGATGGAGATGGCCGCGCCGGCCCCCGAGCGGACGCGCGCCCTCCACCTCAAGCCCAAGAAGAAGAACGCCCCCCACGACATGAAGGCGAAGGAGGAGGCGGACGAGGACCAGGACGGCGTCGAGAACCTGTTCGAGGCGGTGGGCGGCGGAGTGGCCGGCGGCGGGGTGGGCGGGGTGCTGGGCGGCGAGGTCGCCGGCAAGGGCGGCGGGAAGCTGGAGGCCGCGGCGCCGACCCGGGCCTGGTTCCCGGAGACCTTCCTCTTCGAGCCGCTGGTGACGACCTCCGACAAGGGCGAGGCGTCCGTCCCGGTGAAGGTGCCGGACCGGCTGACCTCGTGGCGGGTGCTGGCGCTGGCGCACTCGCGCTCGGGCGGCCAGGGCGGCGCGGTGGCCAGCTTCGCCTCCACCCTCCCCACCTACGTGGACCCGGTGCTGCCGCCGTTCCTCACCGCGGGCGACGAGGTCCGCATCCCGGTGCAGGTGGTGAACACCACCGGCCAGCCGGTGAGCAAGCCGCTGGAGGTGAGGCCGGAGGGAGACCTGGCGGTGGGCGGCGGCGCGTGGACGGTGAGCGTCCCCGCGCAAGGGAGCGTGGTGCAGTACGCCTCGCTCACCGCGCGCGAGCCGGGGCACCTCTCCGTGCGCGCCTCGCTCGGCGGCGCGGACCAGGTGGTGCGCGCGCTGGACGTGCTCCCCGCCGGCCGGCCGGTGCGGGTGACCAGGGGCGGGACGCTGGCCGCCCCGCGCGAGCTGTCGCTGTCGCTGCCGGTGGACTCGCTCCCCCACAGCGAGCGCGCCCGCCTCCTGGTCTACCCGGGCTCGCTGGCGCTGGTGCGGTCGGAGCTGGCGGTGGCGCGCCACCGGCCGCGGGTGGCGGACGACGCCTACGCCCTGGCGCTGGTCTCCCGCGCCCCGGCGCTGCTGCGCGCGCTGGGCGAGGAGCCGGACCCGGCGGCGATCAAGGAGCTGAAGATCGTCCTCTCCCAGCGGGCGGTGAGCCACGGCCGCGCGCCCACGCCGGACACCATGGCGCTGCTGACGGAGGCGGCGCTGGGCTTCCCGGACGACCGCAGCCTCTCCGCCCTGGGCGAACGCCTGGCGCTCCAGCTGGCGACCGCCCAGAGCCCGGACGGCACCTGCCAGGGCGAGACCGGCTGGACCGAGCAGCGCCTGCTGGTGGCCACCGCCGAGTGCCTCCGCGCCATCCGCGCCGCCGCCTCGCGCCCCAACGTGAAGGCCCGCGCGCAGCTGGCCACCGTGCGCGCCAGCGGCGCCTACGAGCGCGCCCTCCCCCGCATCGACGACCCGTACACCGCGGCGGCCGCGCTGGCCACCGGCG
>DASRBA010000213.1:0-14041 GCA_035637895.1 Myxococcaceae bacterium | reverse complement strand
CATCACCAGCAGGTTCTTGGGGAAGTAGTCGATCAGGCAGGGCGGCGGCTCGCCCGTGGGGCGCCCGGAGAGGTGCCGGGAGTAGTTCTCGATGCCGTTGCAGTAGCCGACCTGCTCCATCATCTCCAGGTCGTACATCGTCCGCTGCTCCAGGCGCTGCGCCTCCAGGAGCTTGTTCTCCGCGCGCAGCAGCTGCAGCCGCTCCAGCAGCTCCTGGCGGATGCTCTGCATGGCGGCGATCCGCTGCTCCGTCTCGGTGACGTAGTGGCTGCCGGGGTAGATGACCGCCTTCTCCATCGTCCCCAGGGTCACCCCGCGCAGCGGGTCGAACTCGGTGATCTTCTCCACGGTGTCGCCGAACAGCTCCACCCGGATGGCGCGGTCCTCCTCGTAGGCGGGGAAGATCTCGATGGTGTCGCCGCGGGCGCGGAACGTGCCGCGGGAGAAGTCCATGTCGTTGCGCTCGTACTGGCTGTCCACCAGCTTGCGGATCAGCGCGTCCCGGCCGATGTCCTTCCCGGTGTCCACGGTGACCGCCATGTTCACGTACGAGCGCGCGGTGCCCAGGCCGTAGATGCAGGAGACGGAGGCGACGATCACCACGTCGTTGCGCGTGCGCAGCGAGTGGGTGGCGGAGTGGCGCATCCGCTCGATCTCGTCGTTCACCATCGAATCCTTCTCGATGTAGGTGTCCGACGAGGGGACGTACGCCTCCGGCTGGTAATAGTCGTAGTAGCTGACGAAGTACTCCACCGCGTTGTCGGGGAAGAGGTCCTTGAACTCCCCGTAGAGCTGGGCGGCGAGCGTCTTGTTGTGGGCGATGATCAGCGTCGGCCGGCGCACGTTGGCGATGACGTTGGCCATGGTGAACGTCTTGCCCGACCCGGTGACGCCCAGGAGCACCTGGGACGGGTCGCCGCGCAGGACCCCCTCGCTCAGCTCGCCGATGGCGCGGGGCTGATCGCCCTGGGGGTCGTACTCGCTGACCAGCTTGAACTCCGGCATGGCCCACTCTTGTAACACCGGGGCCGGGCGAGGACAGGGCCGCCCGCCAAGACCACTGTCAGCTCCCGCCAGGTCGGCCGCCCGCTCCCTGCCGGAGGGCTTGCGCCCCCGTGGACGTGTCTTAGACAAGGCGGATGGAGGACATGGTCTTGCGCATGCGTGCATGGAAGCGAGGGGCGTTGGTGGCCGCGCTGTCGGCGGCGGTGGTGGCGTGTGGCGGCAACGGGCGCCCGGCGGAGGGTCGCGCCCCGGCGCCGTCTCGACCCGGTCCGGTGTTGCCGAGGGAGTCCGCGCCGGTCGTGCCCCCGGCGCCCCAGCCGGCCCCGGTCGCCGGCGCCCTGCCGTCCCTGGCGCCGCTGGTGGAGTCGGTGAAGGCGGCGGTGGTCAACGTGGAGGTGCGCTCGCGGGGGTCCAGCCAGATGAACGACGCGGCGCGCGAGCTGTGGGAGCGCTTCTTCGGCGGGCAGATCCCGGAGGGCCGCCAGCGCGAGCAGCTCCAGCGGGGACTCGGCTCCGGCTTCCTGATCAGCCAGGACGGCCTGGCGATCACCAACAACCACGTGGTGGAGGGCGCGGTGGCCATCAGCGTCAAGCTGGACGACGGCCGCCAGTTCGACGCCGAGGTGCTGGGCCGGGACCCGCTCACCGACGTGGCGGTGATCAAGCTCAAGGGCAAGACGGGCAAGCTCCCCGCGCTGGCGCTGGGCGATTCGGACGCGCTGCGGGTGGGCGACTGGGTGATGGCCATCGGGAACCCGTTCGGGCTGGCCTCCACGGTGAGCGCGGGCATCATCTCCGCGAAAGCGCGCGAGATCGGCGCCGGGCCGTACGACGACTTCTTGCAGACGGACGCGGCGATCAACCCGGGCAACTCCGGCGGGCCGCTGTTCAACCTCAAGGGCGAGGTGATCGGCATCAACACCGCCATCGTGGGCGGCGCCAACGGCGTGGGCGCCACCGGCATCGGCTTCGCGGTTCCGTCCAACATGGTGAAGGCCCTGCTGCCGCAGCTGCAGAAGGAGGGCGTGGTCACCCGCGGGTACATCGGCGTCTCGGTGCAGAACCTCACCGCGGACATCGCCCGCGGGTTGGGCACGCCCGTGCAGGAGGGCGCGCTGGTGTCCGGCGTGTCGCCTGGATCGCCGGGTGAGAAGGCGGGGATCAAGACGGACGACGTGATCGACCGGCTGGATGGAGAGACCATCGCCTCTTCCGGGCAGCTCACCCGAAAGGTGGCGCTGCGGCGGCCGGGCACCGCGGTGACGCTGGAGGTGTACCGGGGCGGCAGCAAGATGGAGAAGAAGGTGACGCTGGGGACCCGGCCGGACCTGGAGGGCATCAGCGCGCGCGGGAAGAACCAGGGCGGCGGCGAGGAGGACCAGCGCCAGGAGAAGATCGGCCTGGTGGTGCGCGACGCCGGCCCGGGCACGGGCGGCGCCAGCGAGGAGGGGGAGGTGGCGGGGATCGAGGGCGCGGTGATCGTGGAGGTGAAGCCCGGCTCCGCGGCCGAGCACGCCGGCCTCGTCCCGGGCATGGTGGTGGTGGAGGCGGGCGGCAAGCCGGTGCGCGGGGCGGCGGAGCTGCGGAAGCTCCTCCGGGCCGCCAAGCCGGAGGCCACCGTGCTGCTCCGGGTGGCGATCGGCCGCGAGGGGCGCGCGCTGCGGGCGCTCACCATCCCCGAGTAGCCTGTCCGGCGTGAAGCGGCGCGACTACTACGTGGTGCTGGGCGTGGAGCGAGGCGAGCCCGCCGACGGCATCCGCCGCGCCTTCCACGAGCTGGCGCTCCGGTACCACCCGGACCGCGCCGGCGAGGGGGCCACCGCGCTCTTCCAGGAGCTGGTGGAGGCGTACCGCGTGCTCTCCGACGCGCGCACCCGCGCCGCGTACGACCGCGCGCTCAAGCACGCGGAGAGCGCGCCGAAGCGGGCGGCGCTCGCCATCCCCGTGCCGTTCTCTCCCAAGGACGACGTGCCGGAGCCGCTGGCCGCGTGGGGGCTGGCCGGGTCGCGCGCCGCGCCCGTGGACGCGTGGTTCCAGCGCAGCCCGCGGCACCAGACGGCGCTGGCGCCGCGGCGGCAGAACGCGCTGCGGAACGTGTGGGTGAACCCGCCGGACCTGGACCAGGTGCTGGACAAGGTGAAGCGGAGCCTGCGCCGGCGCCTCCCTCCCGAGGGCGAAGCGCTGGAGCCGCTGGTGGTGGAGCTGATCCTCACCGAGGAGCAGGCGGCCGTGGGCGGCGGGCTGACGCTGGAGGTGCCGGTGTTCTTCCCCTGCGAGACCTGCCGCGGCACCGGCCGGCGCGAGGGCGAGTCGTGCCCGGCGTGCGGCGGCGCCACCGTGTTGCCGGAGCCGCGCCCGCTCACCGTCCCCATCCCGCCCGGCGTGGAGGACGGCGGGGAGCTGGAGCTGCAGCTGCGCGGGCTGGGCCTGCACAGCCTCTACGTCCGCGTGCGGGCGCGGGTGCTCCGCGGCGGGCCGCGCGCGAGCTAGCCCGGAGGTAGACTCCGAGGCCATGGGTCATCCTCAGCCGGGCGACGTGCTGCTGGTGAGGACGCCGCGCAAGTCGTGGGCGGTGGGGCGGAAGGTGATGGGGTCGGCCTGGGACCACGTGTCGCTGGTGATCCGGGGCGACTGCGCGCTGAACATCGTCTTCCCGCGCGCGGTGCGGACGCCGCTGTCCCGCATGCTCCGGCCGGAGCGCCTGCCGCTGCTGCTCCGCCCCGCCTGGCCGTCGGCGGAGGCGCGCGACGGCTTCGTGGACGCGCTGGAGGCGCTGGCGGACGTGCCCTACGACTCGGCGCGCGGGGCGTCGTTCATCCTCAAGCTGGCGCTCCGGCGCGCGCTGGGGGTGCGCCTGCCGCTCCGGCCTCCCAGCGCGAAGGGGCCGCGCTACGTCTGCACGGACACCGCGGTGCTGGGGCTGAGCGCCGCGCTCCCCGGCTTCGAGGAGGCGCTGCGCACGCTGCCGCTGGACTACCGCGCGCTCCGCTGCGCCAGCACCACCGATTTCGTCCGGATCGCCGAGGCGCGCCCGGACCTGCTCCGGCGCGAGGCACTGTGAGCGACGGCGAGAGCGCCGCACCTGTGCGCGTCCCCGCGCGGCCAGGGGGCCTGTTCCGCCGCGAGGCGCTATGCTCGCCGTCGAGAGTGCCGCGCACGTGCACGTCCACGTGAGGCCGGCGGACCTCCTCCTCCGGGAGACGTGATGACCTCCGTTCCATCGTGGTGGGGCTACGGCGCGTTCTTCGCCACCTTCGCCCTCTTCGCCGTGCTCCGGGCGCCGTTCATGGCGCGGGCCGTGAGCACGAAGGTGAGGGAGAAACGGGAGGGGCCCCTGGAGCAGGCGATCCAGGCGCTGACGGCGCTGGGCGTGCTGGGCGCCCCGCTGGTGGCGGCGACCGGGCTGCTGCGCTTCGCGGACCAGCCGCTGTGGGCCTGGCGGGTGCCGGCCGGCGCGGCGGTGATGGCGGTGGCGGCGGCGCTCTTCTACCGGTCGCACGCCGACCTGGGGTCGAACTGGTCGACGACGCTGACCGTGCGCAAGGAGCACACGCTGGTCACCTCCGGCGTGTACGCCCGGATCCGCCATCCCATGTACAGCTCGATGGTGCTGCTCTCGCTGGGCCAGATCCTCGCCGTGCCCAACTGGATCGGCGGCCTCGCCGGGCCCCTCGCGGTCGCGCTGTTCCTGCCGGCGCGGGTGGGGCGCGAGGAGCGGTTGATGCTGGACACCTTCGGCGACGCGTACCGCGCCTACTCGGCCCGCACCGGCCGGCTCTTCCCGAAATGAACGCGCCGGCACGGAGGGGGAACGAGTCCCTCCGGCCGGCGCGCGAACTACCCCCAGAACCTTCTCGGAGAACCGCTTACGCGATGACCGGGCGCGGAGGAGACAGCGCGCGGCGCATCTCGTTCAGCATCGCCTGGTACTGGCCCTGGTCGATCCCGGTGGAGCCCTGCAGGAGCGCCTGGGTGGCGTACTTGGCGTAGATGGCGACCATCTTCTTCGCGTCCGGCGTCAGGCGGCCGGCGTTGTCGCGGGCCCAGGCGAGGATGTCCTGCATCTCGGTGCCCGCGGCCTGCCCGTCCAGGTCCTCGGTGCCGGTCTTGATCGCGTCCAGCATCTGCCGGCCGCTCACCGGACCGCGGGTGTCGTTGAGCTTGTCGAGCGCGGTGCCGGCGGACGCGTCCTTGTAGGTGTGGACGTTCTTCATCTCGCCCAGCATCTTGTCGTAGTCGGCCTGGCTGATGCCGGTCTGCCCCTGGGCCTTCGCCCCGTCCGCGTACTTCTTGTAGATGTCCATCACCTGCTTCGCCTCGGGGGAGAGGCGGTTCGGGTTCTGCTGCGCCCACTTGGCGAACTGGTCGAACTCGCGGCCGGCGGAGGCGTTGTCCAGGTCCTTGGTGCCGTTCTCGATCGCCCGGGTCATCTCCTCGCCGGAGACCTTGCCCTGGCCCTTGTTGAGCTGGTCGATGGCCGCCTTGGCGGAGACGTCGGTGTTGCCGACCCGGGTCATCTCCTTGCACATCTTGTCGTAGTCGGCGCCGATGCTGGTCTGGCCCTTGGCCTCCGCGGCCTTGGCGTACTTCTCGTAGACCTGCATCACGTTCTTCGCCTCGGGCGAGAGCTTGTCCTGGTTCTTCGCGGCCCAGTCGGCGAACTGCTTGTACTCCTTGCCGGCGGAGGCGTTGTCCAGGTCCTGGGTGCCTTCCTTGATGGACTTGGCCAGCTGGTCGCCGGAGATCGGCGAGGGCATCTTGTCCAGCGCGTCGGTGGCCTGCTTGACGGAGACGTCGGTGTTGCCGACCTTCACCATCTCCTTGCACATCTTGTCGTAGTCGGCGCCGATGCTGGTCTGGCCCTTGGCCTGCGCCGCGTCCGCGTACTTCTTGTAGACCCCCATCACTTCCTTCGCCTCGGGGGAGAGCTTGTCCTGGTTCTTCGCGGCCCAGTCGGAGAACTGCTTGTACTCGCGGCCGGCGGAGGCGTTGTCCAGGTCCTGGGTGCCCGACTTGATGGCCTTGGCCATCTGGTCGCCGGTGATCGGCGAGGGCATCTTGTCCAGCATGTCGGTGGTGCGCTTGACGGAGACGTCGGTGTTGCCGGCCTTCTCCATCTCCTTGCACATCTTGTCGTAGTCGGCGGAGTTGATGCCGGTCTGGCCGTTGGCCTGCGCGGCCTTGGCGTACTTCGAGTAGACCTGCATCACGTTCTTCGCCTCGGGCGAGAGGTTGCCCTGGTTCTTCGCGGCCCAGTCGGCGAACTGCTTGTACTCCTTGCCGGCGGCCTGGCCGTCCAGGTCCTGGGTGCCCTGCTTGATGGACTTGGCCATCTGGTCGCCGGAGATCGGCTTGGGCATCTGGTCCAGCGCGTCGGTGGCCTGCTTGGCGGAGTGGTCGGTGCTGCCGACCTTGCCCATCTCCTTGCACATCTTGTCGTAGTCAGCCGGGTTGATGCCGGTCTGGCCCTGGGCCTGGGCCTGCTTGGCGTACGACGTGTAGACCTTCATCACGTCCTGCGCCTCGGGGGACATCTTGGCCTGGTTCTTCGTGGCCCAGTCGGCGAACTGCTTGTACTCGGAGCTGGCGGCGTGGCCGTCCAGGTCCTGGGTGCCCTCCTTGATCGACTTCGCCATCTGCTCGCCGGAGATCGGCCCGGGCATCTTGTCCAGCTTGGCGGTGGCGGCGGCGGCGGACGCGTCACCGGGGCGCGGCGTCGGCCACGGCTCCGGGATCGGGCGCGGCGTCGGCACCGCGGGAAGGGGCTCGGGCTCCGGCAGCGGGAACGGCAGCGGCGTGGGGTGCGGGTTGTAGCAACCACCGGGGAGGATGCCCTGCTGCGGCGCGGTCTGGAACGTGTCCGCCTTCGCGAGGGTCTGCACCTGCGGCTGCGCCGCGGTCTGCGCCTGCACCTGCGGCTGCGCCGCGGCCTGCGCCTGCACCTGCGGCTGCGCTGCGGTCTGCGCCTGCACCTGCGGCTGCGCCGCGGTCTGCGGCTGAACCTGCGCCTGCGCCTGAACCGGCTGGCCCTGAGCGGGCTGGACATCGGTATTGGCGGCGGTGGACACAACTCCAGTGGGCGCGAAGGGAGCGCCATTCACGATGCTGGCTGCCATGTTGGGATCTCCTAGTAGCGGGCCGAGTGTGGTCGGGAGCGGCCCGATGTACTTCTTGAGCCCATTCTCCGTGTCAGAATTTGTGGAGTTTCTTGGCGCATTTATCTTCTCAGAGGGTGAGAAGGTAAGAGCTTCTCCGCCAAACGCGAGTGCTCTTTACACCACCAAGTCCATGATCTCACTACGGTTCCAAGGTAATCCGAGGTAGTTTTTCGCCTACCGGTCTGATGCCTTGGGGTGCGGCGTCGATGTCTCAACCGCGCGGAGGGCGGCCTGGCGCGCGCGCTCGAATTCGTCGCCCGGGCTCCACTGGGGCAGCTCGGTCCTGTTGCCCACGGCATTGCCCAGGAGGAAGTAGAGCTGGGTGTCCTCCACGGCCCCGGAGAGGTCCCAGCGAGGGTCGAACTCGTCCGAGGGCTGGTGATAGTGGGCCGACTCCCACTTCTCCTTCTGGGCCTTGCCCCAGCCTGGGGGACGTCCGACGAAGTCGGTGCCGCTCTCGGCGTAGGCGGCGGGGATGCCCAGCTTGGCGAAGCTGAACTGGTCCGAGCGGTAGAAGAACCCCCGGTCCGGGAGCTGGTCCGGGGTGACCACCCGCTTCTGGTACCCGGCGAGGGACTCGACCAGCTGGTCCAGGTCGGACTTCCCGTAGCCGATCATCATCAGGTCCCGGGACTTCCCCCAGATATTGGCCCCGTCGATGTTGATGTCGCAGGCGATGTCGCCGGCGGGGACGGGCAGGTGCTGGGCGAGGTACGTGGAGCCCAGCAGGCCCGCCTCCTCGCCGGCGACGGCGGCGAAGTAGACCGTGCGGCGCGGCGGCGCGCGCAGCGCCTTGAACGCCTTCGCCACCGCCAGCATCTCCGACACGCCGGAGGCGTTGTCCACCGCGCCGTTGTAGATGGCGTCCTGCCCCGGCTTCGCGTCCGCCGCCTTGCCCAGGTGGTCGTGGTGGGCGGTGTAGAGCACCACCTGCTCCCGCAGCGCCGGGTCGCGCCCGGAGATCTTCCCGATCACGTTGGCGGTGGTGATGGACCGCACCCGGTTGTGGAAGGCGGCGGTGACCTTGAGCCCCAGCGACACCGGCTTGAAGTCGCGGTGCTGGGCGGAGGCGCGCAGCACCTCCAGGTCGCGGCCGGCGAGGTCGGCGATCCGCTTCGCGGCCTCCTCGGTGACCCAGCCCTCCACCGGAGCGCGCGGGTTGGTCGAGTCCGGCAGGTCGAACTGCTCGCCGGACCAGGAGGTCTGCACCACCTGCCACGGGTACCCGGCGGAGGGAGTGGTGTGGATGATGATCGCCCCCGCGGCGCCGGCGCGCGCGGCCTGCTCGTACTTGTAATCCCAGCGGCCGTACCAGAGGCGGACCTTCCCCGCGAACAGGTTGGGGTCGTCCTCCGGGTCGGAGTTCATCATCAGCAGGACCTTCCCGCGCAGGTCGGCGCCCTTGAGGTCGTCCCACTGGAACTCGGGCGCGGTGATGCCGTAGCCCACGAACACCAGCTCCGCGCCGTCCAGCTTCGTCTCCGGCGCCGCGCGGCCCGCCACCGCGATGAAGTCCTGCGACAGGTGGAGCGAGAGCTCCTTGCCGCCCTTGCCCTCCAGCCTCAGCTGCTCCGGCGCGCCGGTGACGCCCACCAGCCCCAGCGATTGCCGCCAGCCGCCCTCCGGCGCGCCCGGCTCCAGGCCGATCTGGCGGAAGCGCTGCTCGATGTACTGCTGCGCCGCCGCGTCCCCCGCGCTGCCGGGAGCCCTCCCCTCCATCGCGTCGGAGGAAAGCGCCCGGATGGCGCTGGACAGGCCGGGAGCGGTGACGGCGCGAGCGGCGCGCGCCTCGTCGGGGGTGGGCTTGAAGGGCGCGGGGTCCGCCCCGAGCAGCCACAGCAGCAGTGGGACCATCGTCACGGGAGCACTCGCCAGCGCTGGCCCTGGGGAGTATCCATCACCTCCACACCCATCCCCTTGAGCTCGTCGCGGATCCGGTCCGATTCCTTGTAGTCCTTGGCGGCCCGCGCGGCGGCGCGCCCGTCGAGCAGGGCCTTCACCTTCGCCTCGTCCACGCCGCGCTGGCGCACCATCCGCGCCCGGTGCCGCTCCAGCCAGGCGTCCGGCGCGTCCCCGAACAAGCCCAGCACGCCGCCGATCCGGAGCGCCGCCCGCTTCAACCCGGCCATCTTGGGCTTGTCCTTCGACGGCTTGTTCAGCTCGGCGAACAGCTCGGAGAGCACCGCGACCGCGGCGGGCGCGTTGAAGTCGTCGTCCATGGCCGCTTCGAACTCCGCCATCACCTGCGCCGCCTCGGGGCCGCCGTCGCCGCCGTCCACCTTCCGCAGCGTCTCGTAGAAGTATTCCATCCGCAGCTCCGCGTCGGCGATGGCCTTCTCGGAGAAGCTGAGCTGGTTGCGGTAGTGGGTGGAGAAGAAGAAGAGCCGGAGCGCCTCGGCGTCCACCTGCTCCAGCGCGTCGCGCAGGAGCACGATGTTCCCCAGGCTCTTGGACATCTTCACGTTCTCCAGGTCGAGGAACCCGCAGTGCATCCAGTAGCGGGCGAGGGGCCTGCCGCTGGCCCCCTCGCTCTGGGCGATCTCGTTCTCGTGGTGGGGGAAGATCAGGTCCAGCGCGCCGCCGTGGATGTCGAAGCTCTCGCCCAGGTGCTTGCGCGACATGGCGGAGCACTCGATGTGCCAGCCCGGCCGCCCGCGCCCCCAGGGGCTGTCCCAGGACCAGGTCTCCCCCGGCTTGGCCGCCTTCCAGAGCGCGAAGTCCAGGGGCTCGCGCTTCTGCTCGCCCGGCTCCACCCGCGCGCCCGCCTCCAGGTCGGCCAGGTTCCGGCGCGAGAGCCTGGCGTAGGCGGGGTACTTCGAGACCGCGAAGTACACGTCGCCCTGGGACTCGTAGGCCACCCCCTTGGCGATGAGGGTCTGGATGATGTCGACGATCTCGGCGACGTGCTCGGAGACGCGGGGCTCCACGTCCGGCTCGAGCATCTTCAGCGCCCTGGCGTCCGCCCTGAACTCGTCGATGAAGAACTGGGCGAACTCCGGGGCGGTCTTCCCCTGCTCCTTGGCGCGGGCGAGGATCCGGTCGTCGACGTCGGTGTAGTTGCGGACGTACTTCACCGCGTACCCCCGGTAGCGGAGGTAGCGGACGACCACGTCGAAGGCGGCGAAGGTGCGCGCGTTGCCGATGTGGATCCAGTGGTAGACGGTGGGTCCGCACACGTAGATCCCCAGGGGAACCGGCGGGGCGGGCTCCAGCGTCTCCTTCTGCATGGTCAACGTGTTGAAGAGACGGATGGTCACGAGTGGGTAGATAGGCGATCTGGCAACCTTTTTCGCCTATGAGGGATACTGATCAGAGGATGGCACCCGCGAGCCCCAAGCGTCCTTCCCGCCAGCGCCAGCGCGGGACCGGGCAGGCGCCTGCCAAGAAGAAGCCCAACGTCGAGCTTCCGTTCGACGACGTGGAGGACATGACGCCTCTGCGCGCGGACGACCCTCGGCCGCAGCGCGTGCCGGAGCTCCCCGCCGGCGGGATGAACCGCCGCCGCGGGGGCGCCGGGGCCGCGGTGGTGCCGGGGGCGGGCGGGGTGGAGGTGGAGGACGGGTTCCAGCCGGCGTTCCTCTACGTGGAGCGCGGGCCGGGGATGGGGCAGCTGTCGCCCATCCGGCAGGGCATCTCGCTCATCGGCCGCGCCTCCACCGCCGGGCTGCGGCTGCAGCACCCCTCCATCAGCCGCAAGCACGCCGAGGTCTCCCGCAAGGCCGAGCGCTTCTTCATCAAGGACCTGGGCAGCCAGAACGGCACCTACGTCAACGGCGTCCGCATCGAGAAGGAGACCGAGCTGTTCGCCGGCGACGAGATCGTCGTCGGCACCGCGCAGCTCCGGCTGCGCGCCCAGGGCGCCACCACCGGCGGACAGGCGGGCCAGGGCGCCCGGCCGGTGGACAGCGGGCGCTCGTCCGCGGAGAAGGCCGCGCCCAAGAAGTCGGGCTCCGTGGCGTTCGTCGCCGCCGCCGCCGGCATCATCGGCGCCGCCATGGCCGTGGTGGGGCTGATCATCTTCTTCAAGGTCATGAAGGGGCCGTCCTTCGAGGAGCTGCCGCACACGGTCAACCCGCCCGCGGCGACCGCCCCGGCCCAGCCCCCCAGCACCACCCCGCCGCCCGTCGTGGCGACGACCTCGCCCCCGCCGCCGGCCACCGCGACGGCGCCCGTGGCCACGCCGCCCGCGCCAACCCCGCCGGCTCCGCCGCCCGCCCCGCTGACGCCTCCGCCTTCGACGGCGCCGGTGGCCGCCGCGCCGCTGACGCCCCCGCCCTCCGCGGCGGCCTCGCCGCCGGGGCTGCCGACCGCGCCCGCGCCGCCGCCGAACATCACCGTGGGCGACCCGCCGAAGATGGCGGATCCGGGGACCGACCCCTCGCTCACCACCGCGCCGGCCACGCCGCCTCCGCGCAAGCTGACGCGGCGCCCGGACCGGCTGGCGTCCGCCGCGCCGCCGTCGAAGGGCGACCTGGACGACCCGCCGCGCGACAACCCGGCCGCGGCGCCGCCCGCCGACCCGACGGTGATGGCGCGCTACGAGAACGGGGACGTGGGGGCGGCGATCGAGCTGGCGCGCAAGAAGGGCGAGAAGGAGCTCACCGCGAAGCTCAACCGCTTCCAGACGCTCTACGAGTCCGGCATGCGCGCGCTGGCGTCCAAGGACGAGGGCGCCTCGATGCGGAACCTGGACCTGGCGCTCAAGCTGGACGAGCAGTTCTCCGGCGGCTGGGGCAAGTACAACGCCGAGCTGCGCCGCACCCTGTCCAGCCTCTTCACCATGACCGGGAACCGGCTCTCCGCCGAGGGCAACGACGCCGCCGCCTGGAAGGCCTACACCAGCGCGCTGCAGTACGACCCGGACAACGCCACCGCCAAGGCGGGGCTGTCCAGGCTGCCTCCCAGCGCCGCGCCCGCCCCCGCCGCCAAGCAGCCCAACTCCCGCCGCGCCGACATCGACGCCGCGTTCGGGAAGTGAGGCCGGAGTCGAGGGTCCCCCCCGGGAAAGTACGTCTCCCCTCGACTCCGAAACCGCTCGGCCTCGAGGGAAGAACGCCCGTCCCGCCGGATATTCCCGGGCAGGAATTTTGGACCGCTGCTACCCCGCCTCCGCGAGCAAGTCCTTGAGCTTCGCGAGGTTGGGCGGCTTGGCGAGGTGCTCGTGGAAGCCGGCCTCGCTGGCCTTCTTCACGTCGTCCGGCAGCGCATAGCCGCTGAGGGCGACCAGGTACACCGCGCTCAGGTCCGGGTCGCGGCGGAAGGCCCGCGCCACCTCGTGGCCCTCCATGTCCGGCAGGCCGATGTCGCAGACCAGCACGTCCGGGCGCCAGGCGCGGGCCTTCTCGATGCCCTCCACCCCGCGGAACGCCACCACCACCTCGTGGCCACCCAGCGCGAGCGCCTCCGCCAGGCTCTCCGCGGCGTCGACGTTGTCCTCCACCACCAGCACGCGGCGCCGGGGGCGCGCCCGGGGCTCCGCCGGCCGGGGCTCGCTCGAGGAGGGCGGGCTGCGCACCGGCAAGTCCACGGTGAGCTCCGCCCCCTTCCCGGGGCCGTCGCTCCGGGCGCTCACGGAGCCGCCGTGCATCTCCACCAGCCGCTTCACCAGCGCCAGGCCCAGGCCGAGCCCGCCGTTGGTGCGCGCCAGCGTCATGTTCGCCTGCATGAACGGCTGGAAGAGGCGGCCCAGCGTCTCCTCGTCCATCCCGGCGCCGGTGTCCTGGACGCGCAGCCGCGCCTTGCCTCCGTCCACCCGGAGCGACACGGCCACCCGCCCGCCCAGCGGGGTGAACTTGGCGGCGTTGAGGAGCAGGTTCCCGGTCACCTGCGCGAGGCGGGCCGGGTCGCCGTCCACGAAGGCGTCCCCCGCGACCTGCACCGCCAGCTGGATGCCGCGGCTGGAGAACTCGGCGCCGTGGTCCTCGGCGGCCTGCCTCACCACGGCGCCCAGGTCCACCGCGGTGGTCAACAGGTTCATCTTCCCGCGGGAGATGCGCGTCAGGTCCAGCACGTCCTCCACCAGCCGCGCCAGCTGCTCCACCTGCCGGTCGATGACGGCCTGCGCCCGCTTGGCGCGCCCGGAGTCGGGCTCGATCCGCTCCAGGATGTAGAGGCTGTTGCGGATGGCGGCCAGCGGGTTGCGCAGCTCGTGCGAGAGCACGGCCAGGAAGTCGTTCTTGTTCCGGTCCGCCTCGCGCAGGGCCTCCTCGCCGGCGGAGAGGCGCTCCACGATCCGCCGCAGCTCCAGGCCCTGCGAGTGCAGCTCCTCGCCCTGGACCTGCAGCTCCTCGTTCTGGCTCTGCAGCTCCTCGTTCTGGGCCTGGATCTCCTCCGTCTGGCTCTGCAGCTCCTCGTTCTGGGCCTGGATCTCCTCCGCCTGGGACTGGACCTCCTCCTGCTGCGCCTGGAGCCGCTCGTTCTGCTCCTTCAGCTCGGCGGCCATCTCCTGGCTTCGCGCGTGGCCGAAGGCGTTCTGCAGGCTGGCCGCCAGCTGCGCGGCGGCGTGCTCGAGGAACTGGAGCGCCTCCCCCGGGATGGGTTTCACGCTGGCCGCCAGCAGCGCCCCCGCCGCCCGGCCGTCCTGGAGCAGCAGCGGCGCGGCGGCCACCGCGCGCGGCGGGAGCCGGCCCACGCCCAGGTGGACGGTGAAGGCCGAGTCGGCGGGGAGGTCCTGCGCGGTCACCGTGCGCCGGGTCTGGACGGCGCGGCCGGGGATGCCCTCTCCCTCCCGCAGCGCGTCCTCGCCGCCCGGGCCGCCCGGGCCGCCCGGCAGGCCGAGCGCCGCGCGCCGGCGCAGCCCTCCGCCCTCCTCGGCCAGGTAGATCGCGCCCGCCTCGACGCCCAGGTGGGCCAAAAGCGCCTCCAGCGCGGCCTCGCAC
>DASRBA010000212.1:0-30485 GCA_035637895.1 Myxococcaceae bacterium | reverse complement strand
CCATCGAGGTGCCGCTGAGCTGCGTCCCGCCGCCGCCCGTCCCCATGCTGGTGGAGACGATGTTCACGCCGGGCGCGGTGAGGTCCGGTTTGAGGTTGACGCGGTTCAGCTGGCGGCTGGGGCCGCGCGAGCTGAAGCCGGCGATGAGGTCCAGCTCCGCGGGGACGGTGAAGCCGAGAAGGTCATCCAGCGTCGCGTTCACCGTGTTGCCGGCGGTGAGCTCCGCGTTGACCGCGTTCCCGTCCGTCAGGCTGATCATCCGGGCGGGGATGGCGACCGGCCCAGGGGTATTGACGTCGTCCCCCATGCCCACCGGCGGGCCCGCCGCGTTGTTGGTGATGATCACCCCGATGGCGCCGGCGCTCTGCGCTTGCAGGGCCTTGATCTTGAAGGAGCAGGTGCCGCGGGCGATGAGGGCGATGTTCCCGGCGATCGCCGCGGCATTGGTCAACGGAGTGCAACCGATGGCCGGCACGGAGGCGACGACGTTCCCGGTGACCGGGGTGAGGAGGGCCGGGCCGAAGGCCGCGCCGCCGCCCTGCTTCAGGCCGGCGATGGTGGCCGGGGCGTTGATCAGCACGCCCAGGTACTCGCCCACGGAGGAGGCGGCCACGCTGATCACCTCGGGCGTGGCGGCGGGGGAGCCGGTGATGAAGTACACGTCGGCGGCGTTGCCCGCGGAGGCCACCACCGACACGCCGGCGAGGACCGCGTTGGTGTACGTCGCCTGGTCGGTGTTGTTGGAGGTCCCGTAGTCGGAGCCGAGCGACAGGTTCACCACGTCCAGGTGGTCCGAGAAGTTGCCGTCGCCGTTCGGGTCCGTCGCCCACTCCAGCGCCAGCGCCGCCAGTGAGGTGGAGCCGCCGTTGTCGCCGAACACCTTGAGCGAGTAGAGGAGCGCCTTGGGCGCGGCGCCCGGGCCGATGCGGAGCGTCGTCGGGTCGAGCGTGAGGTCGTAGTTCCCGGTGTACGTGCTCCCGTCGGCGTTGACGCCGAGGCCGCCGACGATGCCCGCCACGTGCGACCCGTGGCCCGTCCTGTCCAGCGGGTCCGGATCCGGCACCGGGGTCGCGGTGGCGGCGGAATTGGCGTTGTACGTCGCGCCCGCGAAGTCCGTCCCGCCCACCACCTTCGCCGTCGGGAAGGTGCCCGGCTCGATGACGGTGGGGTTGTTGGCCTGGTACGCGGCGGTGGTGCCCGGCCCGCCGAAGTTGGCGTGCGTGTAGTCGGTGCCGGTGTCGATGACGCCGATCTTGATCCCCTCGCCGTGGACGGGGAGGCCGGCGTTCGTCCACAGCTGCGGGATGCCGACGAACGGGCCGGCGCGCGCGTTGTCCACCGTCTGCGGCGTGACGAGGTGGACGGCCTTCACCCCGGGCAGCGCCCGGAGCTTCGAGATGTCCTCCGGCGCCGTCAGGTAGAGGATGCCGTTGAAGATGCGCTGCAGCCGGTAGATCTCGCGCTGCCCCTTCAGGCTGCTGTTCTGGAGCGCGCGGGCGAACGACGCTTGCTCGGAGCGGACGGCGTCCAACTGCCGGACCGCGTCGGCCGTCGCGGCGGCCTTACCCAGGGTCGCGAGGCCCTGGTGGTAGCGCACCGCGGTCGGTTCCTGCTGCAGCTCGACCAGCGCGTACGTCGGCACGGTGTTGAGCGGCGGGGGTGACGAGGCGCTCTGGGTTGCGGCTCCAAAGAGGACCAGCAGAGCCAAGGGGACGAACCTTGCTCCACGAACGGCAGTTCGCATGGGCGCTCCTGTGCGGCGGGGGGGAACGGAAGGGTGAAGGGGCGTGTTTTAGTTGGCCTGTCGCCCCCGGGACAACCCGGTTGGACCGCTGACCGCGCGACTTTCCCCGGAATCCGGAGCTATCCGCCCGAGAGCAGGTCCAGCGCGCGCTCCAACTGCGGATCCGCCCCGGCGGCGTAGCGCGGGTCGAAGGGCACGGCGACGTCGGGCTCCACGCCCACGCCCTCCAGCCGCTCGCCGTCCACCGTCGCGTCCATCACCGCCAGCCACAGCAGCGACCCGTCGCCCAGGCAGATCGGCGTCCCGAACAGCACCCCGCCGGCCGTGCGCTCGCCCACCACGCTCGCCAGGTGGTGCTTCTTCGCGCCGTACGCGAACGCCTCCTTGCCGCTGCGCGAGCCGCCATTCACGAGCACCACCGCGGGCGTGCGGACCTGCCGGTCGTAGCGTTGCGTCCCGCCGTCGCGCCCGATCTGCGACAGCACCGGCACGCCATGGAAGAACATCGCCAGGTACGACGGATCCGCCCCGCCCCACCCGTCCCGGAGGTCGAGCACGAAGCCGTCCGTCTTCTCGTTGTTGGCCTTGCCGATGGCCTCCTCCACCGTGCCCTGGACCGCGGGCCCGGTCCACGACCACACGCGCAGGTAGGCGATGCGGCGGCCGCGCCGCTCGACGACCTGGAAGCTGTCCTCGGTGGCCTGGCGGAACTCCTCCAGCGGCTTGGTCGCCCGCGGGGTGACGCTCAGCTTCAGCAGCGGCCCGCCGCGCGCCCGCTGCACCTCCAGCGCCACCGCCTTCCCCGCCTTGCCCGCGAACGAAGCCACCGGGCCGAACGGCTTGCCGTCCGCGGTGGCCACCCGGTCGCCGGACTTCAGCCCCGCCTTCTCCGCCGGCCCGCCGCGGTAGACGCCCGCCACGAACCACGCATCGTCCGAGCGCCGCCAGAACGCGCCGATGTCGTCGCGCGTGACCGGGAACGCCGGCGTGCGCTCCCTGGGGCAGCTCTTGGTCAGGAACGGCTCGAAGATCGACGCCAGCGCCCAGTACGACGGGTCCTCGCGCGGGTAGTAGGCGGTGTGCGACGACTTCAATGACGCCATCAGCGCCCGCAGCACCTCGTGGCGCGCCGCTTCATCCGCCGCTTTCCGGTACGCCCCGCGCGCCGTCTCCACCGACGCGCTCCAGCCGACCTCCTTCAAGCGCGCCTGGGAGTAGAAGCGCTGCTGGACGATGCCGTCGATCTCCGAGACAGGGTCCGCCGGCGCCGGGGCGGCGGCCAGCGCCAGCGCCGCGAGGACACCCACCATCACTTCCTCCGATCGTGCCCGGTGAGCGGTGGATCGCCCTGCCCCCTCGGCCCGTCCGGCGGCGGGGCCGGGACCGGCACCTGCCCCTCGGGAGGGCGCGCCGGCGGCGGCTGAGGCGGCAGCGGCGGCAGGTCCGCGAACTTCCCCTCCCGCTCCAGCTGTATCAAGTCATCGTCGGTGACGTAGGGCTTGTTGAGGATGCGGCGCGCGGCGAGGATCTTCTGCTTCAGCGCCGGGTCGTTCACCGGCATCGAATTCTGCTTGGTGGGCGCCTCCGGCGGGCGCATCACCGAGAACGCGCCGCGCGCCGGCAGCCCGTCCGCGTCCTTCCCCTCCAGCGCGTACTCCATGGAGAAGACGTCCGCGTCCTTCTTCGTGTCCAGCCTCGCCTCGAAGTCGAGGCCGCGGCCGGGGGGGACGATGTTGCCGCCCATCAGCTGGAACGGGTCCTCCCGCTCCGGGACGGCGTTGCCGGTGGGGTCGCCCATGCGGTGGCGGAAGACCGTCGCGCCCTGCAGGTACACCGGCTTGTCGCGGAAGTGGAACAGCCGCACGCGCTGGTGGACCACGCCGTCCGTCCCCACCTCCGGGAAGCGCGGCGTGAGCTGCACCATCAGCGTCACCACGCCCTTCCCCGCCAGGTCCTCGTATGCCGGGTTGAGCAGCTGCAGCGCGGCGCGCCCGGTGACGGACTCGCCGCCCTCCCCGCGCGCGGTCACCTGCACCAGGAGGTTCGAGTAGAGCGCGTCCTGCCGGCGCGACTCGTAGCTGTGCTCGGCGAACGGGGCGGGGGTGGTGGCGCTCTCGCCGTCGCCGAACGACCACTCGTAGCCCTGCACCTTCATCGGCGGCGGCGCCTTGGCGTTCGGGTCCAGCGGCGGCACCTCCACCACCTTCGCCTCCAGCACGTACTCGCCGAAGGTGTTCGCCTTCAGGTGCGGGATGAGGTTGACCATCCGCTGCGGCCGGCAGTTCTTCACCAGGAACCGGGGCAGCGGCGCGGAGGCGGTCGCGTTGTTCTTGCCGAAGACCTTCACCTCCAGCTTCACGTCCTCGCCGTCGTCCGGCAGCCAGGTCCGCAGCGGGATGCGCTGGCCGGCCTGCGAGCCGACCAGGTAATGCAGGAACGGGTCGCTCCCGTCCGGGGCGTGCGCCTTGATGGTGACGAGGTTCTCCTCGCCCTCGCACACCTCCTTCTTCTCCACCGTGACCTCGTCGATCACCGGCGCCGCGCCCGGGCCGCCGGGCATCTCGCGCGCGAGCTGCGCGGGCTGCGGCGGCGGCTTCAGCTGGGCCTGCTGCTCCAGGGACATGGTGGGGCCGCGGCCCTCCGGAGGCGGAGGGCCGGCGACCGGCGCCGTCGGCCACAGCAGCCAGGCGGCGATGAGGGCGGCGAGGACGCCTCCCGCGGCGAGCCACGCCCGGCGGCGCCGCGGTGGAGGCGCTCCCTGCGAATCAGAACCAGCAGCCGTAGACGGAGCCACCCGAGTTCCACTGGACCGTGTTCGACGTGTCGTACGCCCAGACGCTCACGCCCGCGCCGGTGTACGGGTGGCCGCTCCAGCCGCCCAGCCGATCCGGGGAGATGGACCGCGCCACCGTGGTGCTGTCGTTGTAGATGGAGCTCCAGATGCTGGAGGAGTCCGTGCCGCACTGGCCGGCCGTCATGCAGTTGCGCACCTGGCGGGCGGCGTCGTCACAGATGTTCTCGAAGCAGGTGATGGTGGTTCCGATGCCCTTCCAGAAGCCCAGCCCGCTGTTGCACTCGTTCTCCACCGCGCTGTACAGCGCATTGCCGGCGGTCTGCAGCGTGGCGTGCCCGTAGGTGTACGCGTTGATCGCGCCGAAGCCCGCGCGGTACTGCGCGTGGCTGATCAGCGTCGAGCACACCATCCCGTTGTTCCAGCCCACCCCGCCATAGTTCACGTTCCCCAGGTCGCGGTACTGGTAGAGGACGTAGTTGAGGATGGCGTTGTTCGGGCCGTAGTACCGCTGCAGCGTCCGGCCCCCGTCCTGCTTCGAGGTCACCGTCACCGTGGGCATGGAGTTGAGCACCCAGTTGGCGACGGTGGCGCCGTTGTCGTCGTAGCCGGCCGAGGTGCGGCTGCGCTGGTAGGCGATGTACTCCAGCGACCCGCCGGCGTAGAGGAACTGGTAGATGGCGCCCTGGTCGATGCGGGACGCGCCCGGGTAGCCGCTGGTCAGCTCGTTCACCTTCAGCGGCGTGGAGCAGTAGGTGGGCCAGCCGTTGGTGCCCGGCGCGTACATCGTCTCGTGCGTCACCTGCCCGCCCGGCCCGTGCGACATCATGGAGTGGGTGCGGTACTCGCCCACGGCGTCCAGCACCGCGGCCACCGGTCCTCCCGAGCCGCCGCGGCTGAGCACGATGGCGCCGTTGGGGACGTTCCATCCGGCGGCGGTGCTGCCGCAGGCGTGGTCACTGGTGTCGGCGGCTCCGGCGAACGCGACGCCGGAGAGCAGCATGAGCGCGGTGGTGAGGCGGGTCGGCAAGTGCATGAAGCAGCCTCCTGGGAAGGGGATGCCCTGGAAGAGCGGCGCATATTGCGCAGGTCCCCGCCCGAAGGCAACCCGCGCGCTTATCTCCCCTTGCCCTGGATTTGGTCGCGGATCTTGAACAAATCCAGCTGCATTGCCATCGACGCCAGGAGCGTCCAGCGGTCGCTCGGGTTGGTGGTGGCGAAGGAGAGGTACGCCAGGCACATCTCGTCCGTCGTCTGTTCACCCCACGTCACCGGCCTCGGCGGGTCGCTGGGCTGGTTCGGGTTGTCGGACGAGTTGTCGTACGTCGCCTCCAGGTGGATCACCGTGCCCTTCGGCAGTCGCACCGGGCGCTGGTAGAGGTACGAGCCCTGCCAGTTGAAGTCCCAGTCGTCGATGGCGACGAGCTTCTCCTCCGAGCCGTCCGGCTTCGTCGCCCACAGCTTCATCGTCTTGCCCAGGAAGTGCATGTGCGGCGCGGCGCCGATCAGCTCCAGCTCCACCGGGGTGGTGAAGCTCGCGGCCGTCGCGTAGTGCGCCTCGCCCGCGGGGATCTCCAGCTTCGGCGAGACCATGGGGAGGGCCATCAGGCGCTTGGGCTGCGGCGATTGGGCGAAGAAGAGGCCGATCTCGGATTGGTCCACCTCGGGCTTGCCGTCGGGGTGGTAGTGCACCTGGACGACGAGGTCCGCGCCCTTCGGAACCCGGGCGCTCACGCCTTCGGGGAGGAAGCGGGGCGTGCTCCCCGGCACCCATCCGCCCAGCGACCCCGCCGGCCGGAACCCGGGCCCGCCGCCGCTCTTGTACCCGGGCCCCGGGTCCGCCTGGTCGCGCTTGCGCGCCTCGCCGCTGGTGTCGACGTACATCAGCGCGTGGTGCGTCACCTGGCGGTTGCCGGGCCGAAACTCCACCCCCACCACGTCGCGGTCGTCGGGGAGCGGGAGCGGGATGACGAAGGCGCGGACGATGTCCTCGCCGGACGCGTGGACCTGGAACGGCTCCGCCATCTTCATCACCAGGTCCGGCTTCCCCAGCTGCCAGCCGGAGGGGAACTGCGGCGGCGGCGGCGCCTTCGACGGGTCGCCGCGCGGCGCCCCCGCCTCGTTCCACGCCTGGAGGACGGCGATCTCCGCGTCGGAGAGCCGGCGCACGTCGCGGAATTCGCCCCACCCCGGGACGGGCTTCCACGGCGGCATGAAGCGGGACCCGGTGACGCGGCCGATCTGCCGGGCGCGCTTGGCCGCGTCCTCGTAGGTGAGGAGCGAGAACGGGGCCACCTCGCCGGGTCGGTGACAGGTGTCGCACTTGGCCTGGAGGATGGGCTGGACGTCTTCGTGGAAGGTGGGCGGCGTGGCCGCCAGCGCGGCGGTCAGCGCCAGCGCGGCTGCATTCATGGCATTGCTCCCTGGATGTAGCACCCGAGGACGGGCGTCTCGGGTACGGAGATGGGCGATCCGGCCAGCGCCTCGTCGATCGCGATGCGGAGGTCCTCGCGGCGCGCGCGGGCGCGCACCTTGCCGAAGTCGACGGCGCGGTCGTCCAGGCGGCCGCGGTAGAGCGCCGCGCCGCGGTCGCTCAGCACCACCGCCTCCGGCGTCACCGTGGCGCCCGCCGCCTTCGCCAGCGCCTGCTTCGGGTCCAGCAGCGTGGGGAAGGCGAGCGCGTACTCGCGGTCGTGCTGGAGCACCTGCGCCGCGGTGCGGTCGCGCTCGGCGTTGACGGCGAAGAAGCGGACCTTGCCGGAGTAGCGCTGCGACAGCGCGTTCAGGTCGGGGATGGAGCGGTTGCACAGCGGGCACTCGGTGGAGAGGAACACCAGCACCGTCACCGGGTGGTCCTTCAGGTCCGCGGCCTGGTGCAGGTTCCCCGCCGCGTCCCCCAGCGGGAACACCGCCCAGATGGCCCCCAGCAATGCGAGCGTCTTCATGCGGGGAATCCAACCACGCGACGACCGCGCCGTTTCGGCCCGAAATCAGGGCTCACGCGGCTGTAACACGCTGAAACAGTTCCGCGGCGCGCGAAGCGCGGCTACCTCAGCGCGCGTCGAGCGTGAAGTGCGATCGCGCGAGCATCCAGTCGAACACCGGGTACAGGCACGCGAAGCGGCAGCCGGGATGGCGCTTCCGCTCCTGCTCCACGTGCGCCAGCGCGTCCTTCGCCCAACCACCGCGCGGGTGGCGGGAGAGGATCTCCGCCAGGTTCTCCGGGTGGACCTTCCACTCCTCCGCCAGCACCTCCACGCGCCCGCCGAGGCTCAGGAAGTGCGCCTCGGCGCCGTAGACGGCGGCGGGCACGGAGGGGTTGAGGTTGGAGGTGATCGCCATCGCCATCCGGTCCTGCCGCCGCCCGTCCCATCCGGCGCGGGTGGCGATCTGCCGGGCCCGCCGCGCGCAGCCCACCGTGAAGCAGCGCTCCCCCGGCGGCGGCGACGGGTCGAACAGCGCCACGTCGTGCGCCAGCGCCGCCACGTAGAGCGCCTCCCGGTCCAATGACGGCTTCTTCTCCGCGCGCTCGTAGGCGACGCACGAGAACCAGTAGGTGCGGAAGCTGTGCCCGATCATCTGCGGGGAGGCCATCTCCCGCAGCAGCGCCTCCGCCTCGCGCGCCGCCTTGGTGTCCGGCGGGCTCCAGCGGGAGAGGTCGACCCTCGCCGGCGGCGAGGGCGCCCGGAGCGCGCCGCGCCGCCCCAACCACCACCGCCCGCGCTGCGCGAAGTGCGAGACCACCATCGCCCCCGCGCCCGCCAGCAGGCCCGCGCGCTGCGGGAGCGACAGCGGCGGCCCTCCCGCGCGCTCCCAGTCCACGGTCCCCACGCGGGGTGGCGAGCCCATGGAAGGCCCTTCTACCTGTACACCGCGTGTGCCGCGAGGTGCACACGGCGGGCGGCAACCTCCCGAGAATTCAACCGCGTGCGCGTGGCGGGACCCTTGCAGAACCGGCGGGCATGAACCGAATGAACCGGGCCTCCGCCATCGCCGCGTCGCTCTTGCTGGCCGCGCCGTTCGCCGCCTCCGCCGCCACCCAGGCCTCCCCGTCCGCCGGCGTCGCCGAGGTCGGCGGCGATGACCTGAGGGACGACGCCCCGCCGCAGCGCGAGTGGACCATCGCCGGCACCGCCCAGGCCCAGTGGCTCTTCACGCTGCCGGGAGTCACCCTCACCACCGTCATCGATCACGGCGTGTTCGAGCTCAGCGGCAGCTACAGACCGCCCCGGCCGGACGGCATCTCCCAGTTCGCGGGCAGCGTCCTCGGCGGCTGGAACCTCCGCCTGCTCGGGAAGGCGCGCCAGGGCGCGACCCTCGACGGCCGCCTGCTCACCGGCGTGACCCTCTCCATCGAGAACGGCGGCTGGCTGGACTTCCCGCTCCCCGGCCTCGCCGCCGCCGGGGAGCTGGCCTCCACGCTCTGGCTCACCCACGACCTCGGGCTGAGCGTGGCCGCGCAGGGCGGCCTGAACCTGGTGCTCCTCGCCATGCCGACTCCCATGGCGAGGGTCACCGTAGGCCTGACCTTCTAACCCTCTAGAACGAGCACTTCCCCGCGATCGACGGATCGGACGGCCCGCGGGCCAGGCACTCCGCCAGCGGGAGGGGGAAGAACTGCGAGAAGTGGTGCGCGTTCTGCCCCGCCGGCGGGGGCGACGGGATGTCCAGGAGGCTCGGGTCGTTCGCCCGGCCCGTCCGCCGCAGGTCGATCCACCGGTGGCCACCCTCGAACATCAGCGAGTACCGGCGCTCGTGGAGCAGGTTCGTGGTGAAGGTCGCCGGGTCCGTGCTGGGGACGAGCGGGGTCAGCAACGGCCCGCCGCTGACCGCGCGGACGAGGTTGAGGTCGTCGTACGCCCCGGTGACGTCCCCGGTGTGGAACCGCGCCTCCGCCCGCAGGAGGATCAGCTCCTCGTTCCGGATGATCGGGATGGGGCTGGAGGGCGCAGGGTAGAGCTTGAACTTGTAGCCCGTGGTGAGGTTGCGCGACGTCGTGGTGGTCGGGTCGCCGTTCTCATCCGTCAGCTGCTCCAGCTTCTGGGCCACGCGGAGATCCCCCGCCTCCGCCTCGAGGGCGAGCTTGGGATGGGCCAGGATGTTGGGGCTCACCAGGTTGTTGACCACGTCGCCGGAGCCGGTGCCGAACGAGTGGTACACGCCCTCGTGCATGTCGAGCGACGGCGTGTCGTCCAGGAAGGACGCGCTCAGCGCCGTGAGGGCCTCCGCATAGCTCGCCGGGGTCCCCTGGTACACCGCCACCCGCGCCCGGATTCCGCGGTTGACCTTGAGGAAGCTGGCCGGGTCGTCGAACCCCCTGAACCCGTTGCCCAGGGGGAACGGGAAGGACGCCCCCGGCGTCGCCAGCTTGGCCGCGGCGTCATCCAGCAGCACCACCACGTGCGCCAGGATGTCCTCCTTGGTCTTCACCGGCGCCGGCGTGTCCTCCAGCGCCCGGTTCACGTCGATGGGGCCGCCCTGGTCCCACCGCGTGTTGTGGATGACCATGAAGTCCAGCGCCTGCATCGTCTCCGCGAAGCCGGTGATGGCCGCCTTCTCCTCCGCGGTCACGCCCGCCACCGGGTCCACCGGCACCGCGTCCAGCGCGCCGAGCACCGTGAAGGCGTTGCGGATGTTCTGGTACGGCTGCTGCCACTCGTTCCCGCCGAACGCCGGGCTGGAGGCGTCCAGCCCCGCCGCTTCCAGCATCTCGGTGATGAAGCGCGGGTCCGCCTTGTCGAAGCAGTACGACTCGCGGCCCAGGATGCCCGTCAGGGACACGAAGCCGTTGGTCTGCGCGACCTGCTGGCGGTGGCCGATGACCAGGCCCGTGGACGCGGCCAGGATGCCGGACCGGGTCGGGTGCTTGGTGAGCGAGTCGAGGTTCGGGTTGTTGAGGTCCGTAGAGTCCAGCGGCTCGCAGGACATCCCCAGCGCGATCGCCGCCGCCGCCAGGACCGCGGCTGCCTTCTTGAATGGAAGATTGGTGGTCATGGTTAGAACCCCAGCTCGATGGAGCCCCAGAAGCTGCGGCTCGGTGGGTACGGGGCCAGATCGACGTTCCGGGCGATGGCCTGGTTTCCGAAGTTCGACACCTCCGGGTCCAGACCGGTGTACTTGGTGAAGCACCAGAGGTTGCGGCCGCTCACCGTCAGCTTGGCGTGCCGCACCACCTTGAAGGCGCCCTGGAAGATCGTCTTGGGCAGCTCGTAGCCCAGGGAGATCTCGCGGATCTTCAGGAAGGACGCGTCCTCGATGTACGGGGCGGCCTTCAGCTGGTGCTCCACGGAGTCCACGCGCGCCGCGGCGGCCTCCACGTCCGGGCTGTTGCCGAACGCGTCGTAGATCTGCCGGGTGAAGTTGATGATGCTGCTCCCCTGCTGCCAGTCCAGGTTGGTGGAGAGCGTGAACGCCCCGTAGTGGAAGTCGTTGAGGAACGACATCCGGAAGTTGGGCTCCGCGTCGCCCAGCGGGTGGACCAGGGTCCGCAGCTTGGGCTGGCCGGTCACCGGGTCGATCACCGGGTTGCCGGCGCTGTCGGTGACCACCTCGGTGCCGTCGTTGCCGACGATCTGGGTGGCCGACTTGCCCTGCTCGATCTCGAACGCGCCGTAGCGGGCGCCGAAGGCCCCGAAGATGAACGGCGGCACGTCCAGCCGGGAGATCACGCTCCGGTTGAGCGCGAAGGTGGTGCGCGAGTTCCAGCCGAAGCCGCCCGGGTTGTCGAACGGGGTGACCTGGACCATGGCCTCGACGCCGCGGTTGATCATCTGCCCGCCGTTGAAGATCTCCGTCAGGAAGCCGGTGGACGGCGCCACGTTCCTCCGCAGCAGCAGGTCGTCGATGGTCCGCTGGTAGCCGGTCAGCTCCACCACCAGGTTGCCGCCCAGCATCAGCGCGTCGATGCCGCCCTCGAACTCCCGCTGGCGCTCCGGCTTCACGCCGGCGTTGCCGGCCACCGGGTTCACCACCACGCCGCCGAAGCCGTTGACGTTGGCCACGGTCAGCCCGGTGTAGCGCATCCCGTAGATCGGCTGGTTGCCGGTCTCACCGTAGGCGAGGCGGACCTTCAGCTCGTCGAAGTACTGCGTGGGCAGGACGCCGATGCGGTAGGACGCCGCCGCCTTCGGGTAGGCGAGCAGGGCGTTGGCGTCGCCGTTGAGCGAGCTCTGCTCCATCCGCAGCGCGGCCACCAGCTGCAGCCGCTCTTCCAGGGTGAGCGCCTCCTCCTGGATGTAGAAGCCGCGGTCGGTCGCGCGCTGGCGCTGCTCGTTCACCACCACCTGGGTGCCTTCGTTGACGTTGGACTGCCCGGCCACCAGGCCGCGGGTGATGATGTACGTGGAGTCCAGGGTCCGGTCCTCGCGCTGCGCGCCGATGGACGAGGTGAGGAGGTTCAGCGGACCCCCGCCGGTCGGCCGGAAGGTGTGGACCAGGTTGATGCCGTAGTTGAGGTTGAGATTCTCCGCGGTGGCGGAGATGGACGTGCCCGCCAGCCCGTCGTCCACCGGCTCGAAGTTCAGCTCGGGCGGGAAGAGGAGGAGGTTCTTCTGCTGGAACCGGTCCACGCCGATGTTGGCGGCCAGCTTCAGCTCCTGCTCGCGGTTGGACCAGATCTTCCACAGCGCGTCGCCGGAGGTGATCAGGCGCCACACGTCCTCGTCGTTGTGCATCAGCGCCACGGTCTGCAGCGGGTTGGTCCCCACCAGGCCGATGAACGGGTTGACCGGCCAGGTGCCGTCCGCGCGCTGGCGCAGGTCGATGAAGCTCGGCGTGGACGACAGCACCATGAACGCCGACACGTTGTTGTTGTCGTTGTTGAACATGCCGCGGGCGGCCAGGCTGTGGACGACGTTGCTGTTCAGCTGGACGTCCAGCGCGTCCCCGAAGTGGTGGTCGATGTTGAGCCGCGCGGACTGCTTGTCGTAGCCGGTGTTGGTGACCACGCCCTTGTCGCTCTTGAGCAGCGCGGAGGCGAAGTACGAGGTGTCCGCCACCCCGCCGGCGAGCGAGGCGTAGGTCTCGGTGGAGGGGCCGCCGCCGGGGGACAGCTCACCCTGGTGGTCGAAGGTCCCCGCGGTGCGCTGGTCGTCCGCGCAGGTGGTCTGGCCCGCCGGGCACTTCCAGAACGCCTTGGCGGTGTCGCCCCAGACGGACTGGGCGTCGGCGAAGCTGGTGAAGGTGCGCTGCGGGATCCGGTTGGCCAGCTGGTACGTCCCCACCCGCTGGGTCAGCTCGACGCGGGGCTCGTTGCCGCCGCCGCCGATGCCGGCCTTCTTGGTGGTGATGATCACCACACCGTTGGACGCCTTGGAGCCGTAGATGGCCGCCGCGGACGCGCCCTTGAGGATCTCGATGTTGGCGATGTCGTTGGGGTTGAGGTCGGCGATGCGGTTCACCTGGTCGTCCTGCACCGGCGCCGGGTTGGAGCCGGCGTTGGACTTGGTGACCGCGTTGATGCCGTTGGAGATGGCGACGTCGGAGATGATCACGCCGTCCACCACGTACAGCGGCGAGTTCGCCCCGTTGATGGTGGAGACGCCGCGGAGCTTGATCTGCATGCCGCCGCCCGGCGCGCCCGAGTTGCCCTGGATGTTGGCGCCGGCCACCTTGCCCTGCAGCGCCGCGTCCACCGTGGCGGACGGGCTGCGGGAGAGGTCATCCGCCTTCACCGTGGACACGGCGTTGGCGAGGTTCTTGCGGGCCATCTCGGAGGCGCGGCCCACCACCACCAGCTCCTCCACGTAGCTCTGGTTCAGCTCCACCGTGATGGAGGCCACGTTCGCGTCCACCGGCACGTCGCGCCGGACGTGGTCCTGCTCCTCCACGTGGAGCGTGAACTTCCCATCCGGGACGCCGTTGAGGACGAAGTTGCCGTTCTCGTCCGCCATCGCCGACGCGGGCGTGCCCTTGATGGACACGGTGGCGCCGGGGAGCGGGTCCTTGCTCTTGGTGTCCACGATGCGGCCGCGCAGCGAGCGCGACGGCTTGGCGGCCTCGGGCGCCGCGGGTGCCGGTGTCTCCGGCGCCGGCGCGGCGACCTCGGCTGCGGGTTGAGGGGAAGCTTCGGCCGGGCCGGCCGGCGGCGTGGTGGGCTCCTGCGCCCAAGCCAACGACGCCACCAGCGCCAGCGCGGACGACCAGCGCGCCAGGTGCTGAACGTTCATCAAGTGTGGCTCCTCGGTGAGGGGGGACGCCGGGAGGTGGACCCGGCGCTTGAGAGGAGCATTCGTGTCTCACCGCGAGGCCCGGCCCGTCAAGCAAAACCGAAGCGGGCGGGAGAGCGGGCGCTTCGCTCTGCGCTTCTTGAATTTTTTCAGCTGATGGGGCCCTTGCGGCCCTTGAGCGCTTCCTTCATCGCGTCGGCGGACAGGTCTTTCTTGTGTTGCGCCAGCATCCATTGATGACCGTCGCCGTCCAGGACCACCGAGGTGCGGGCGCCGAAGAACTGCTCGGAGGGGGGGAGCAGCTCCTTGGCGCCCGCGGCCAGCGCCCGCTTGTGGGTGGTGTCCACGTCGTCCACGTAGATGAACAGGGACACCGGCGGGGTCTGCCCCGAGGTCACCGGCGCCTTCATGCCGCGCTCGATGGCCTCGGGGCCGACCATGATCACGCTCATCCCGTGGTTCAGCTGGGCGTGCATGATCTTCCCCTGGGGGCCAGGCAGCATCATCTTGATCGTGAAGCCGAA
Source organism: Myxococcaceae bacterium (assembly GCA_035637895.1). Taxonomy (GTDB): domain Bacteria; phylum Myxococcota; class Myxococcia; order Myxococcales; family Myxococcaceae; genus DASRBA01. The sequence goes on along the minus strand of DASRBA010000212.1, from coordinate 16,259 downwards.
GGCCTTGGCGTAGAACTCGGCTGCGGCTTTCACGTCCCGGACCGTGAGGTGCGGGCTCACGGCGCTGCTCTGGCTGGGGAGCTTCATGGGGGGCTCTTACTCCTCGTCTCAGCTTAGTAGCTGATGGTGGCCGGGGACGGCTTGGCGGTCACCGGCGTGGGGGTGGTCGCCGGAGCAGTGTAGCTGACCGGAGAGGTGGAGGGGGCAGGAGAGGAGCCGTACAGGCTGGCGTTGGCGCTGGACTGGGCCTGCCGCTGCTCCTGCTGCTGCGCCTGGTTCACCTGCTGGAGGCCGCCGCCCTGGAGGAACGGGCAGTAACCGCCGCCCTGCGCCGCCTGGTTCAGGCCGAAGGGGCTGATGGCGCGCGCGGCCGGCTGGCGCGGGGGCGGGAGCAGCCCGGCCCGGCGGTCCGAGGCCTCGGCCAGCGCCTCGTTCATGGTCCGGCCCATGGAGGCGGACGGGCCACCGTTGTAGACGTGGTCCAGCACGTCCAGCATGGAGTTGTTGAGCGAGTCGCCGTTGACGACGCCGTCGGAGGCGAGGTCGGCCTGCTTGAGCGCCTGCAGGTCGCCGTTGTTGAGGTTCACCTCCAGCCGGTTCGCGCTGTTGAGCGAGTAGTCCAGGATGCTGCCGTCCACGGACCCGGTGAAGAGCGGCGAGTGGCCCCACAGCTGCAGGACCGTGTTCTCGAAGTTGGACAGGCCGTTGGCGCCGGTGGTGCGGTTCTGGGTGTTGACCGGGCCGCGGGCGTAGTGGATGGGCGAGTTGCCGTAGCGGCTGGAGATGTCCACGCCGGTGAGGTCGCGGTACACGCCGAAGAACGCCTGGTCGAGCGACTTGCCGGTGATGCCGCCGTAGTTGGCCTGGTCGGACGCCGCCAGCTCCTTGGCGACCTGGACCTCGGCCGGCTTGAACTGCTCGGGGTGCTGGAGGACGTTGTAGAGCACGCCGCCGTCCTGCTGGCCCGCGGAGCCCATCTGGATGCCCCACAGGTGGAGGATCGCGCGGTGGCGGTCGTCCATCCCGCTCATCTGGGTGCGCTGGTCGCCGCTCAGCGAGCTGTAGTTCACGCCCGTGGAGACGCCGCCCTGGCCCTGGCCCAGCGAGCCCAGCACGTCGCGGAAGAAGCCGTCCACGCCGCCGAGGGTCGCGCCCGCCGCCGCCTGCACCTGGCCCGCGCCACCGGCGTTGCCAGCGTTACCCGCGTCGCCGGCGTTGCCAGCATTGCCCGCGTTCCCAGCGTTGCCAGCGTTACCGGCGTTCCCCGCGTTGCCAGCGAGCTTGCCCGTCGCGGCCTGAACGGCCCGCGCGGCGTCGCCAGCGTTGCCCGCGTTCCCGGCGTTGCCAGCATTGCCGGCGTTCCCCGCGTTGCCAGCATTGCCCGCGTTACCAGCGTTGCCCGCCGCGCCGCCGTTCTCGCCCTTCGCACCATCATAGGCGGTGGCCTCGTACTTGGTCACCAGGTCCGCGAACTTGCCGCTCTGGACCATGTCGATGGCCTTCTTGTACTCGTCCTGATTGCCGATGGCGCCTTCCTTGCCCAGCACGTCCTGGAGGGAGATCACGCCGCGGTCGATGGCGTCGGACACGGCGCCGAGGGTCTCGATGTCGGTGGCGCCCACGCCCGGCTTGTCCGCCCCGTCGTAGCCCTTGTCCTTCAGCAGCTCCTTGAGCTTGGCGTTGTCGTAGTTCTGCGCGTTGCCGCCGAGGTTGCCCTTGTACACCGCGGCGACCTGCATGAACGTCTGGGCGGCGGGCGACATCCGGTAGAACGCGTTGGCGCCGTCAGCGAGGCCGTCGGCGGTGCGGCCGCCGTAGCCCTTGGCCACGGCCGCGAACTGGTACGCGTAGTTCCGGGCGATGGCGGCGTTGAACAGCTGGGGATCCGCCACGGAGCCGAACCGGGTGCCGGCGACGGCGCGCTTCTGCTGGATGTTCCCGTTCTGGTTCCCGGCCTCGTCGGTGGCGCCGGCCAGATAGCTCTCGAACTCACGGCGATCCGTGGGGACGGGGAGGTTCCCGGTCGGGGCGAAGCCCGCGGGGATCTGGCCCACCGGCGCGCCCTGCGCCGCCTGGCCCTGGCCGCCGAACGGGTCCTGGACCACGCCCTGCTGCTGGCCGCCGCCGATCTGCGGGAACGCGCCGCCGCCCAGCTGCGGGAAGGAGGGGATGCCACCAGCCTGCTGGATGCCGGGGAAGCCCTGGCCGATCGCCGGCTGGCCCACCGCCGGCTGACCCAGGCCCTGGCCCTGGCCGCCACCCAGCTGGCCCTTCAGCAGGCCCACCACCAGGTTCAGGACGGTGCTCAGGAGCTGGACCACGACCTGCGACATCACCTGGTTCGCGTCCGGGCGGGCGCCCAGCTGCTGGGTGCCGGCGAGGAGCGCGCCGCCGAACACGTCCAGCGGCTTGTTGAGGAGGGCGTCGCCCAGGTTCTGCGGGGCGGCCGCGGCCTGCGCCTGGAGCGCGTTGAACGAAGGCCGGGTGATACCAAAGTTATCACCACCGAACTGAGGCTGAAACACCGGCTGAGACACCGGGCGGGCCGCCGCGGGGGCGGGGGCGAACGAGCTGCCGCCGTACAGGTTGGTGTTGGTGGAGGGGGTGGACGCCGGGGAGAAGGAAGAGGTGGTGGTGTAGTAGGAAGCCATTTTAAGAACTCCTGATTGGGCGGCGGCAGGCGCCGCTGTGTGAACCTTGCACCCATTCTCGCACACAAAAAATCTGGAGTTTCGTGGCGGCCGCGAAATTTTTTGCGGCGCCAGGCCTCTCAAGGGTTCGGATTCACTACGGGATTCGGCATTGATATCATCATGTTTCAGTCGTTGATACATCCATGGCCGGGCTCGGTGAGACACCGGTGAGACTTCTCCGAGGGAGGCGCCTCCCTCCCGCCGGGGGGGCCGCCGAGCCCCCGCCGATCCCGCCCCCCTTCCCCCAAGACCCAAGGGAGGCCAGGGGATTGGCAGGCTCCTTTCCTGACGCGCCACGTCATTCCTGGAAAATGAGCAACCGGGAGGCGGCATCCGCGGATAACCCACACAGACGTACTCGCCGGGCTCCGTTGGAGTCGTTGGGGCTGTGGAGTCCCGGACCTCGCAGTTGACTCTCAGGTGAACATCATGACGATCGTCTTCGACGCGGCCTACTCCGCGTCCGGGCACCCGGTGCCCTCCGTAGGCCCAGCTCTACTCCCTGACTGGCGCCGCCCTCTGCTTCCCCTTCCCTCCACTTCTCGCCGCACCGTCGCCCTCGCCGGGTGGTCCATCCTGGCCATCGGGCTCGCCTTCGCCGAGGCCATCGCCCGGCTGGGGACCAGGGCCGTGGCGGGTGTCCGCGGGGGTCTCTCTCTTGGTGAGTGGGTCGCCCTCGCCGGCTCCGTCCTGGTCTTCACCTGGTTCGAGGGCTATCGCTCCCTGCACCGGCGATGGGTTCCCGCCGCGGTGCGTCGAGCCTTCGAGGTCGCCGCGACTTCGACCGGCGTCTTCGGGATCTTCGCCGCGCCGCTGAAGTCGCTCGGGCTGCTGGGCGGCACCCGCCGCCAGCTGGTCCGGGCCTGGGTCGGCGTGGGCCTGATCACCCTGGCCGTGTTCCTGGTCAGGGCCCTCCCCATGCCATGGCGGGCCATCATCGACGCCGGGGTCTCTTCCGCACTCTTGCTGGGGCTCTGCTCCCTGGTGATGCGCTTCCTGGCCGAGGTCCGGTCCTAGGTAAGCCCTCCCCTTCCCATCCCCATCCCCACTCCATGTCCTGGACGGGCCCCCGCGGGGCGCCGGCGCCACCTCTATAGTGCGCCGGGGCCGCCGCGCCGGAATTCGCCGGGTGATTTTCCCGTCCAGCGCTTGAAGGCGCGGGTGAACGCGCGCACGTCCGAGTAGCCGACCTCGAACGAGATCTCCGCCAGCGCCTTGCGCTCGTCGCTCATCAGCAGCAGCGCGGCGTCGCGGCGGGTCTCGTCGACCACGCGTTCGAAGGTCTTTCCCTGTTCGGACAGCCGCCGCTGCAGGGTGCGGGCGCTCATCTTCATGCGGGCGGCCAGCTGCTCCACGCTCGGCGGGCCGCCGGAGAGCGCCTCCTGGATCTGCTCCCGCACCTGCCCGAGGAAATCGGCGCTGGGAGCGCGCGTCTTCACCTCCTGCTGCGCCTGCGTCTCGAGGATGGCGTGCAGCACCGGGTCCGCGGACCGCACCTTCAGCTCCAGGATGTCTTTCGAGATGAGCAGCCCGTTGGCGCCGGCCTTGAACTCCACCGGGCAGCGGAAGAACGCCTCCAGCTCCGCGGTGTCCGCCGGGCGCTCGTGGCAGAACCAGGCGCGCCGGGGCGCGAGGTCCTCGCCGGTGAGCTCCCGCCCGAGGGCGACCACCAGGCCGCACGCGTACTCGGACGCGTGACGCCCCGCCATGTCCGGTGAATCACACCGTATCACGTGATTGAACACACCGCCGTCCGCGTCCTCGTGGAACGTGATGTCCATCAGCGTGTTGATCAGCAGCGAATACTGGACGAACTCCCGCAGCACGTCGCGGCAGGTGGAGGCGGTGCGGAACATGTACTCCAGCACCCCGAACGAGCCCCGGTTCATCGAGCGCACCACGCTGATGCCCAGGAACGGGTCCGGGATGGCGGCGGCGATCTCGTCGCCGGCGGCGCGGACGACGCTCACCGGGACCTGCACCCCGATGTCGTCCGCCGCCGTCTCCGGCAGGCCGTGGCGCCGGATGATCGGCGATGGATCGATCCCCGCCGCGCGCAGGCGCCTCAGCGCGGCGGGGAGGAACTGCGAGGCGATCTCGGGGTCACCTTCGCCGGGCATTCAGCTGCGCATGGTAGCGCGGCCGGCGGATCAGTTGATGACCACCTGGCAGGTGCAACCCATCCCGTCTGCCCCGCAGAGCTCGCCCGAAGGCAGGACGCAAGTCAGGCTGGTGCAGCAGCCGCCGCCCTGGCACGGCAGACCGGTCATGACGCATCCGCCTCCGCCTCCGCTGCCGCCACCACCACCGCCGCTGCCGCACGCGCCCAGCGTGTCGCCGTGCGCGAGGTGGGCGGACACCGCCGGCGCGCCGACGGTGATGGAGTGCGCGTTGGCGGGATTTCCGGGCGGGATGTGACAGATGGTGACGTGGTCCTGTGACGCCTGCGCGTCATCAGGCGCGGGCGCGGACATGCACGGCTCCTGGAGCGGTCCAGCCTCCGGAGGCGCGGTGGAGAATTCCGGTTCTCCCGAACCCGAACCACAGGCCAGTACTGCCGCGCCCGCCAGGGCGACGAAGACGACGGTTCTCATTGTGGGCCACCTCCAGGTGTGGGAGCCCCATTATATATGAAAGTGCGGTTGTCTAACTGAAGACCAGCGCGACCTCGGCGACCTTCTTGGCGGCCTCGGGTGACAGCTCGCCGCAGGTCTTCAAGAAGTTGGGGTGGGACAATCCTGACCCCAGGAAGGTCCATCGGTACGCCTTGACTTGCGCCGCGGTGATCTCCGCCGCCTCGGCTTCGGTGAAGGTGCGATTGAGCACCTTGCCCAGCGCCTCCAGGTCCAGCTTCTGCTGCGCCGCGAGCAATCCGTCGAACGCGCCGCCAATGGCGAGCACGTCATCGAACCCCTTGCCGATCCCCGCCGCTCCCGCCTTCTGCGCCAGCTCGTCCACCAGCAGCGTGTCCAGCTTGGCGTGCTGGGCCTCCTCCATCCAGTGGTGCCGGAGCAGGCTCGCGAAGTGCGGGTCCAGCGCCTCGTCCGTCTTCACGGAGTCCACGTAGTGCCGCTGGGTCATCCACTCCAGCATCAACGTCACCAGCCCCACGCCGAGCGGGCTGTGCCCCAGCACCACCTGCGCCACGTCCTTCGCCGGGCCGACCACGCCGCACTTCACCGGGAAGCCGGCGGCGAACTCCTCGGCGAAGCGCTGGAAGAGGTGCATGTGCTTGGCCTCCTCCTCCGCGAAGGTGGCCAGCGCCCGGATCGCCATCTGGTCGCCGTGGCCGTGGACCACGTGCTGCCGCGCATGGTCCAGCACGAACGGGAGGATGAACTCCTCCACGAAGCCGAACAGGTAGAGGTAGCTGTTGCCGCGGATCTGGTTCAGCTTCAGCTTCCCGTTCGCGTCCAGGCACTTGATCCCGTTCACGCCGGCCAGCGAATCGGGGAGGAACGGCCGGCTGAAGTCGAGCTTCTTGTCGCCGCCGATCAGGTCCTCCACCTTCCAGGTGACCTTCAGCGAGTCCGCCAGGATCGCGTCGTACTTGTAATTGTGGTTGAGCATGGCCGGTGGGGCCTCCCCCCGTGGATTCGGGCCGCGCAGATTGGATCGGATCGCGCGGGCCCGTCCACCTTTACCGGGGAGCGCTCAGCCCTTCCGCTTGGCCGGATACATCTCGATCCCCTCGGCCTTCACGGCTTCCTGGATCGCCGGCCGCGCCGCCAGCCGGTCGTAGTACTGCGACAGGAAGGGGAAGGCGGCGAGGTCGGACTGCGTCCGGTTCTGCCAGCTCCGCAGCCCGTAGAACGCGTACCCGTCCGCCACGGTGAACTTGTCGCCCATCAGGTACTGCTTCCCTTCGAGGCTGCGGTTCATGAAGTCCAGGCGGGTGCGCAGCTTGTCCTTCACCTGCGCCTTGTACTCGTCGCCCGCCTTGTCGCTCATCAGCGGGCTGATGCCCTTGTGCATCTCGGTGGCGATGAAGTTCAGCCACTCCTGCATCCGCACCCGCGCCAGCGTCCCGGCCGGCGGCGCCAGGCCCGCCTCCGGCTTCTGGTCCGCGAGGTACTGGACGATGACCTGGCCCTCGGTGAGGACGGTACCGTCGTCCAGGCGCAGCCCGGGGACGTAGCCCTTGGGGTTCACCACCATGTAGTCCTCGCCGGAGGCGGTCTTCTTGGTGCGCGGGTCGACCAGGTCCAGCTCGAACTTGAAGCCGCCCTCTCGCAGCGCGATGTGCGGCGAGATCGAGCAGGCATTGGGGACGTAGTAGAGCTTCACGGGGGGCCTCCGGGACGGAAGTGGGTAGGGGGTGGAAACGGCGCCTCTCACTAGCGCCCTCGCGGGTCCGCCGCCGCGCAAAAAACCGCGAAACGTTCGCTGGCCATCCGGGTATGGGCCTGCGCCCCGGTCTCGCGAGCGGGCCAGCGCGTCCGCTCCCTGGGCACCACGCGGTCTCGGGCAGCCGATGGTGCCGGTGCCGCGTCGATGCCGGCGACTCCTACTCCTCGGACGACCGACGCGCGCTTACTGGCAGCCGGTGGTGCCGTTACCGCTGCTGGTCCCGGAGTACGCCCCGCCGTCGAGCTGACAGTCGCGCGCCGCGTTGAACCGCAAGCGCCCCAGCCCGCCGCCGCCACCGCCACCGCCGCCCTGGTAGGTGATCGACGGTAGGGCCAGCGGCGCGCCCGCGGCACCCACCGTGGCCGCCTGCGTCCCTCCCGCGCCCGTGCCGCCGTTCCCGCCCACGCTCCAGCCCACATTGTTGTTCCCGCCACCGCCACCGCCCACCGCGCCCACCGCGCCCACCCCGCCGGCGGCGCCGTCCAGGGTGCCCGCGGCACAGCACGCGTCGCCTTCCCCGCCGCCGCCGCCGTTGGCGACCACCTTGCCGGTGGTGGTGACCCGCACCGACCTCCCCTCCAGCAGCACCGCGCCGCCGGAGCCGCCTCCCCCACCGCCGGTCTGGTGCGCCTGGCCGCCGTTGCCGCCGCCGCCCGGCGCCGCCACCGCGCCGCGCACGATGATCGACTCGGTGGCGGAGATCTGCACCGCGCCGCCGCCGCCTCCTCCACCCGGCCCGCCGGCGTTCCCGCCCGCGCCGCCCGCGCAGCCGCCGAGGAGCGGGATCAGCGTGGGCACGCCGGAGACCAGCCCCGGCACGCCGGCCGCGCTCGTGCTCCCCGTGCCGCCCGCGGCGCCCTGGGTCCCGAAGCTGCCGCCGCCGCCGCCACCGCCCGAGGTGCCGGCGCCGCCCGTGCCGCCGATGCCGCTCGTGCACTGGGTGGTGACGCCCATGCCGTTGCCGGAGGTGCCCTGGCCCCAGGAGGCGTACAGCCGCCCGTCGATCTCCGCGTCGCCGAACACCGCGAAGATGGCGGGCCGCGGGCCGGTGACCACCAGGTCCATGTTGGAGGCCACGTAGAGGTTCTCCACCGGGATGATCACCGCGTTCCCCGCGCCGGTCTGCGGCCGGTCGATCAGCGTCGGGAAGACGGTCTGCCCGCACAGCTGGCCTCCCCACGGGTTGGCGTTGGGGTTCGTGGTGTCCACGGTGGCGGTCCCGCCGCAGTCGAACTTGAGCGACACGAAGGTGTTGGCGGCGGGCGGGGTGAAGTTGGACGGCGTGTACGCGTAGAGCGAGCCGCAGCCGCCGTCGTGGTCGCACACGTTGCTGCCGCCGCAGGCCTGGCCCGCGTTCGACGGATAGAGGCAGCCGCCATCCGCCGGGTTGCAGGTGCCGTTGTTGCCCAGGCACGTGTTGCCCCCCGGCGAATTGCACATCACCGGCGTCCCCGTGCACTGCCCCGCCTGGCAGCGGTCCTGCTGCGTGCAGGGGTTGCCGTCGTCGCAGGTCACCCCGGCGCAGTCCGGGTCCAGGCAGTCGGTCAGCCCGTCCAGGTCGTCGTCCAGCCCGTTGGTGCACTGGGTCTCGCGGCCCTCGCACGCTCCCGCCGGCGTGCAGGTCCGGCCGCCGCCGCACGCCTGGTTGATGCAGGAGGGCTGTTCGCAGTCGGTCCGCGTGTCGCAGTCGTTGTCGATGAGGTCGCCGCACACCTCGGCCGCGCCCGGGTGGACGGAGGCGCGCCGGTCGTCGCAGTCCGGACCGCCGGCGGCCGCCTGCCGGTACCCGTCCCGGTCGACGTCCACCGCGGGCGGCGGCGGGGCCAGGGCGAGCGTGGCGGTCCCGCCCGAGCCCAGCTTGAACTCCGCCTCCACCGGCGCGCTCTCGTCGTTGAGGAGGAGCGGCTCGTCGCAGCCGTTGGCGCCCACGTAGCCGCGCGCCACCGCGGTGACCGGGCGCGCCTGGCCCTGGGGCTCGAAGATGGCGACGGTGAGCGGGTTGTTCGCGGCCGGGAGGGCGACCAGCCGGGAGGTGATCTCCGCGCCGTCCGCCAGCGCCACCACCCGGACGCAGGTGGACTTGAGGGTGGCGGGGGCGTCGACGGTGGCGACCAGCGAGGCGCTCGTGCACCCTGGGCCCAGGGCCGTCGCCCCGGCGGCCGCGGCCCACAGCAGCCAGCTCCAGCGTCCCTTCACGGCGGCACCTCCACGGCGAAGACGTTCCAGCGCGCGGACCCGATGGCCTGGGCGCGCGTCACCCGCACGTGCGACCGGTCGTCGAAGGTGAACGCGCCGTGCATCTCGCCCAGCACGTCGTCCAGGTTGTACGAGCCCTCGCCCGCAGCCTGCCCGTCGGTGAACTGGCCCCCGGCGAAGAGGAGCGAACGCGTGGGGTCAGCGGGGGCGATGAGCGCGGTGCCCGTGTAGAAGGTCGGGGCGAGCGCCATCTGCAACGATTGGACGCGCACTCCGGTCGGCAGTTGCACGCGCTCCCAGCCGATGGCGTCCACCGGCGCGTTGGCGCACGCCGGGTTGCCGTCGCCGCGGTGGAAGCGGATGGAGGTGGGGGAGGTCAGCTCGCCGCGGAGCGAGCGGTTGCACACCGCGGGCCCACCCTCCAGCGTCCGCCATCCGTAGGTGAGGAAGGAGCGGGCGAGGTCCACCGGGGGCAGGCCGGTGACGTCCAGGGTGTCGACGTCCAGGTACATCGGCTGAGTGATGCCGCGGGTGACCGAGCTGCCCGGCCACTCCACCACCTGGATGGAGGTCCCGCCGCCGCCGCCGCCGGAGATCGACACCGCCACGGTGGTCGGCGAGGTGAGCTGGGCGAAGCGGAAGTCGTTGTCGCCCTGGGTCGACCCGGAGGTCCAGGTGCTGGTGAGCAGGAAGGTGGAGGCGGTGCTGGCGACGGCGGTGGGGAGGGCGACGGTGGAGGTGTAGTTGCCGGGGCTGGGCTGCAGGTGCTGCACCGTGAGCCCCGCCCGGCGGAGGACCTGCCAGGTGATGTTGGAGGCGACGGCGTACTGGTCGCGGCTGCAGGTGACGTCCCGCCCGGAGGCGATGGAGCAGGCGATGTTGGTGTTGCTGGGCGTGTTGTCCGCGTTGGTGGCCTGGAAGACGAGCAGCGCGTGGGCGGGGTCGAAGGTGAGCGGCGTGGGGCAGCTCACCTGCGTCTCATAGAGCGGGAACGGACAGCTGCCCTTCATCACCATCGGCTTCACCGCGAAGCTCTGGGTGATGGAGGAGGCGAAGCCGTCGGCGGAGACCTGGAGGGCGTCGCTCCCGCCGGTGAGCGCCTGGACGTGGAACTGCGCGGGCTGCGTGCCCGGGCCCAGGTGCGCCTCGTCCATCGGCACGGTGCACGCGGCGTCGACGAAGAAGCCGAGCGAGCTGGTCGGGGTGAGCTGCAAGGTGAGCGGCAGCTCCCGGGGCACGCCGGCCACCGCGCCGGTCGAGGTCACCGCCCGGACGATGACCGGCGCCGAGCACTGGCCCGCCTCCAGCGACTGCGCCCCGGAGGCGAAGGCCAGCTTGGCGGCGGCGGGGGCGCACGGCGCGGCGGCGCAGTCCGGGTCGGCGCAACCGACGAGCCCGTCGCAGTCGGCGTCGATGCCCTCGAGGCAAACCTCCTTGGCCCCCGGGTGGACGGAGGGGTCGGCGTCGTCGCAGTCGGCGCCGCCGTTGGCGGTGGAGGCGAACCCATCGCCATCGCGGTCGGCGGCCGGCGTGGGCGGCGTGAGGTGGAGGGCGACCGGATCAGTCGCGGACGCGCTGAACGCCCCATCGACCTCCTGCGAGAAGACGGAGAACACCAGCGGATCCGCGCACGCCGTCCCCACCCCCGCGCCCGCCTTGAGCTGGATGTGCTCGTCGAGCGTGCCGCGCTCGACGACGAAGTCGCGCTCCACCGCGCCTGCGCCCCGCACCTGGCGCTGCTCGCCGCCGGGGCCGCCGTTGACCTGGAGGACGACGCAGGTCGCCGCCACGCCGGGGTCCACCAGGACGTGGACGCGCAGCACCGCCGGCCCGGTGGGGTTGCACGAGACGACGGCGGCCATGGCGACGGCGACGGCGGGAAGAGGGGCGCGCAGACCGTCAACACTACCAAAGTTCACCCAGGGTGTGCGCCTGGATCGCGAGGGGGCGCCGCGTCACTGCGCCATGGGAATCACGCCGATGAGGATGCGGTCCGTGCCGTCGCTCCGCACCGCGGTGGGGTTGCGGAGCTTCATCCGGCGGTCCGATGCCGGGTCCCACAAGCCGGTGAAGACGTTCACCCCGCGGAGTTGGAGGTTCTGCGGGATGGAGAAGCCGAACTCGTCCTGCACCGTGTCGCCCTTCTTCCACTGGGTGGTGGGGTTGTTGCCGCCCGCCGGGCGGTGGTCGACGTTGATGCGCTCGACCTTCCCGTCCACGTCCTCCACGTGCACGAAGACGACGTAGTCCTCGGAGATGGCGTCCAGCACCTTGAAGGTGAGGACGATCTTCATCTGGTCGCCCGGGATGAGCTGCGGCGGCTGGAAGGTCGCCGTCTGGAGCTCCACCTTGTCCTCGGGCGGCTTGGCGGCGTCCCCCGTCACCCGCGCCAGCACCGCGCCCACCCGCACCGTCGCCGGCCCCAGGTTGGGCGTGCTCATGCGCGGGCGCTCCGGCGTCGACCTCTGCTGGCCGGACTGGCCGGTGGGCGCGTCGATGATGCAGGCGGAGAGCCCCGCGGCGAGCAGGAGCGCCGGCGCGATTCGTCGGACCATGGGCGGGCGCTCTTAGCACGCACTTGCCCGCAGGGCTCACCTCCTCTATGGGTCGCCGCGCGTATGCAAGCCGTCCCCCCTCAGGCCCCTCCCGTCGTGGACCCACCCTCCCCCGCTCCCCTGCTGCCCATGCTTCCGGGGACGTACCTGGAGCAGCTGATCGCGCTCGGGGTGGTGGGGTTGCTGGTGCTGTTGGTGGTGGTGTGGCTGGTCGCGCGGGCGCGGGCGCGGGCCAGGGCGGCGGAGGCCGAGGCGAAGGCCAAGGCGGAGGTGGGGAAGCTGCCGGCGGAGGCGCCGCAGCTGAAGGTGGAGCTGCCGCCGAGCGAGGCGGAGCTGGCGAGGCGGCGGGAGGCGGAGGAGGCGCGGGCGAAGGCGGACGCGCTCAAGGCGCAGCGGGCGGAGCTGGAGCGGCAACCCCAGAAGGATGCGGAGGCCGGCGCGGCGGCGAAGGCGCTCAAGGAGCAGGAGGAGGCCGCCAAGAAGGAGGAGTACCGGGCGAAGAAGGCCGCCGAGCAGGAAGCGAAGGAGCGGAAGCAGCGGGAGCGGGAGGAGGCGGAGCGGCTCCGGGTGGAGGCGGAGGCGAAGGCGCTGGCGGAGGAGCAGGCCCGGGTCGCGGCGGAGCAGGAGGCGACGAGGAAGAAGGTCGAGGCGGAGGCGGGGCGCACGCTGGCGCAGGGGCTGGACAAGACGAAGCAGGGCTTCATGGCCCGGCTGAACGGGCTGTTCGGTCAGAAGAAGGTCGTCGACGAGTCGGTGCTGGCGGAGCTGGAGGAGATCCTCTTCACCGCGGACATCGGGGTGAAGACGGCGTCCAAGCTGGTGGAGCTGGCGCGGGAGAAGGTGAAGAGCAAGGAGCTGGCGGACGCGGAGAAGATGAAGGACGTCATCCGGGGGGAGATCGCGAAGATCGTCGACCTGCCGGCGAACGGGTCGCTGAAGGGGGGCGGTCCGCCGCACGTGGTGATGGTGGTGGGGGTGAACGGGGCGGGGAAGACGACCACGATCGGGAAGCTGGCGTCGCAGCTCACCGGGGCGGGGAAGAAGGTGGTGCTGGCGGCGGGGGACACGTTCCGCGCGGCGGCGACCGAGCAGCTCGACGTGTGGGCGGACCGGGCGCGCGCGCAGCTGGTGAAGGGGCCGGAGGGCGGGGACCCCGGGGCGGTGGTGTTCGACGCGATGAAGAAAGCGAAGGAGAGCGGCGCGGACGTGGTGATCGCCGACACGGCGGGGCGGCTCCACACCAAGGTGAACTTGATGGAGGAGCTGAAGAAGGTGCGGCGGGTGATGGACAAGGCGCAGCCCGGCGCGCCGCACGAGGTGCTGTTGGTGCTGGACGCGACGAACGGGCAGAACGCCATCGCGCAGGCGAAGCAGTTCCACGAGGCGGTGGGGGTGAGCGGGATCGCGCTGACGAAGCTGGATGGGACGGCGAAGGGCGGGGTGGTGATTGGGATCTGCGACGAGCTGAAGCTCCCGGTGGTCTGGGTGGGAGTGGGGGAGAAGATCCAGGACCTGCGGCGATTCGAGCCGAAGGAGTTCGTCTCCGCGCTGTTCGACTGAACGGACCGGCCGTCCGCGCATCCGGACCCGGACTGAAGGGTTCTCCAGTCAAATCAGCGGCTTCCTGGCGGCACGGCGATGGCTTCGTGCGCTTCCCGGGCCGAGCGGACTGATGCAGGATGGCGCGAGGGCAGGCCGGGACCGGAAAAGCGGAAGGCAGGGGGATCGCCCGAGCTCCATGCAACGCCAACCGGGGTAGGCCATGGGGAGGCTGCGTTGAGATCGATGATGAGCTGGGTGGCGCTGGCCGGGACGGCCGCGCTGCTGGGCACCTTGGCGGTGGTAGGAGCCTGCGGGCCGTCACCTGCTTGCACGAACGACGCGGCGTGCGGCGCCGCCGCCAGGTGCGATCCGGTGGCGAAGGTCTGCATGCAGCGGACGGAGACCACCGACTGCAGCCCCAGCTGCGCGGAATGGCAGTTCTGCAGCGAGGCGGTCTGCTACGCGCGGTACGAGAAGATCGTGATCGTGGATCCGATCAGCGGCGCGAAGGTGGACGGCGGGTCGACGGTGCGGGCGCAGCTGCAGACGATCGCGCCGTGGGTGCAGGAGAAGGTGACCTCGAAGCTCGAGCTCAGGGTGAGCAATACGGGGAGCGTCGTCAACTCGGGCGACCTGTCCCCGGACGGCGGGACGTACGCCGGGCACCTCTCCATGACACAGCAGGGGACCTTCACGCTCACGGCCGGGTTCCCCGGGTTCCCGTCGGGCGCGCCGGTGAGTGATGGGGTGACGATTGATGTCGACACCGTGGCTCCGACGCTGACGGTGACTCCGAATCCCAAGACGGGGCTTCGGGACGGCAGTACCCCAGGGCAGCCGAGTGACATCGATCTTCAACTGGCGAATGCGTTCAAGCGCAACGACATTGTCACCGTCGCGATCAGCACTCCTGATCCGGACTTCGACCCGAACAGCATCGCGTTGTCGGTGCGGGGAATGACCACGAACGTTCCGGTGTCGTTCGTCGCACCTTCGCGGGTCACGACTTGTCCAGGGCAGGCCTACTGCTTCACCGGGACTGCTGACTTGTCCAATGTGGAGATGCTGGCCTTACGTGGCCAGATGACCATTGTCGCGACGGGGCGCGATCAGGCTGGGAACCTGGGAACAGGAATGGCTCAGATCCCAGTGACTCGATTCAAGTGGAGCCGTGCGATGCCCGGCGTCACTAGCATTCAGGCCTCACCAGCCGTTGGAGTTAACGGCACCGTGTTCATTGGGACAACGACCGGTACGCTTTCAGCCATTCGGCCGGACGGCACAAACCAATGGACCTCACCCGTAAGCCTAGGGAGTGCGTTCCTTGCCAGCCCATCTGTCGGCAAAGGCGACGGCACGGCGGAGGTTGTGTATGCGTTTCCTGGCGGAACACCTCCCGTCCTTTTCGCTTTCTTTGGTTCTAACGGGAGTGATGCGGGATTTGTAACCGCCGGTGGTAGCGGCTCCGTTCAGGCATCTCCCGTTGTGGCCAACACAACCACAATTGTTGACACGACCAGAGAGACCGCCACGACTTTCCTCAATGGCGCCACGGGCCTTTCATTGGCCTCATTACGATTTGGTTATTCGGTTGCGGCTACAGGTCCTGTCGGCAGCGCTGGAGCAGTCGCATTCCCGGGCAACATCGTTGGTGACGACAACCTCGCGTTTGCCGGAGACGACAGCAATCACGTCCGCGAGTACTCATTCAGCAGCGGAGGCGGGTCGTGGTCCGAGGCAGGAACAACACGGGCAACTCCAGATGCCCCAACCGGATTGGCCCTAACATCCTCCTTTGTCGCAGGGGCGAGCGTAGGATCGGTATTCACGTTCCCAAGGACAACGGGCACTGCCTTCTCGCGTCCGGAAACTGGCCCGAGCATCCCTGTAATCACCGGAGGAGATCTACTGTACTCGGTAGCCAGCGACGGAGGGACTACCATCCGATTGACTCCGAATGGCTCTGGAACAGTGGTCGCGACTGCAGGCGTCGGCGGGACCACAACGTCACCGCTACTGGCCAATGGTCAGGTTTCCTATCTTGTCCGAAAAAACAACAATGCACTCTTCGCTCTCGGCCCAGGACTTAACGTTCTCTGGAGCGACACCGTCGAGCCCAGTATTTCTGTAGCTTCATCACCGAACATCGACTGCGCTCGAAACACTGACGGCAGCAAGCGCTCCGGGCCCGGCACCCTCTACTACGGTGCCAACAACGGCAAACTCTACGCAATCATCGTCGACAACCCGGGCATCGACACCACCTCCCCCTGGCCCAAATACCAACACGACCCCCGCAACACGGGCAGCCTCTCCACCCCCCTCTCCGAATTCACCTGTCCATGACCCGCCCTGCGCTCGGTCTCCTCGCGGCGCTCCTCGCGCTCCCGACTTCCGCTGCGGAGCCCGACCTGTGTAAGACCGTCGCCCTTCACCCCGTGGTGATCAACGGCGCCGACACCGGCGCGGACCGTGCCATGATCTCCGAGATCCAGGCCGTCGCCGCTGCCGAGCTCCTCAAACGCCAGCGCACCCTCCAGGACTCCTCCATCGTCAGCGACGCCCTCTCCAAGCTCCCCACCCACGAGTGCTCCGACAACGAGTGCCTCTCCCGCCTCGCCCGCGACACCCGCTCCGACTGCACCGCCTACTTCGCCGTCACCCCCAACGCCGGCCGCACCGTCTTCCTCAGCGCCCGCCTCATCCCCGCCTCCGAAGCCGACCGCCCGGTCTTCTCCCGCTCCGAGCACTACGACCGCGTCGGCAAGACACCCAAGGACTGGTCCATCTCCGCCCTCCAGCGTTTCATCCGCACCGTCCCCTTGGCCTCCAAGGAGACCCTCATCGTCGAACCGCTCCCCCCGCTCCTCCCGAAGAGCGACGGCGCCCACCCACCTCCAAACCCCAACCTCAACCCTCCCCA
>DASRBA010000211.1:0-6890 GCA_035637895.1 Myxococcaceae bacterium | reverse complement strand
GTGCTCACCACCCTGGACGTGGCGGGCCACGAGATCACCCACGGCCTCACCGAGCGCACCGCCGGGCTGATCTACTCCGGCGAGTCGGGCGGCCTGAACGAGGCGATGAGCGACATCCTCGGCGGCGCGGGCGTGGAGTGGTACGCGCTCCAGCAGAACCCGGACCTCGAGGGCAAGCTGGACCCGTACAAGATCGGCGAGCAGGCGTGGACCCCGGGCACCCCGGGCGACGCGCTCCGCTACATGGACGACCCGACCAAGGACAACTACTCCATCGACAACTACCGGAACTTCCCTCAGCAGACCGAGGTGCACGGGTCGTCCGGCATCGCCAACAACGCGTTCTACCTGCTCACCCACGGCGGGACGAACAAGACCTCCGGCATCGAGGTGACGGACGCCATCGGGATGGAGAAGGGGCTGAAGATCTTCGGCCGCGCGCTCACCACGTACATGACGCCGAACACCACCTTCGCGCAGGCGCGCGACGCGTGCATCCAGGCCGCCTCCGACCTCTACGGCGCGGACTCCGTCGAGGCCCAGAAGGTGAAGGACTCCTGGCACGCGGTGGGCGTGGGGTAACCCCGCTCACGCCGGCCCGGGGGCGTCCGTTCGCCTCCCGGGCCCCAGGTGACTGGCCGGGTCACGTGCCGAAGGTGTACGTGAAGTCCACCCAGGGGAACGGGTAGACCGAGCCCGGCCAGCGCAGGAAGCCCAGGTCCGCCGCGAGGTTCTTGTTCATCAGGCGCACGCCGACGGAGTTCAGCATCAGGAACGGCTCGCCGTTGAGGCCGCCGCTCTGGATGCCGGGGAAGAACCAGTTCTCCGTCTCCAGGGCCACGTTCTGGTGCACGCGCCAGGAGGCGCTGCCGACGGCGATGACGGTGTTGGAGCCGGTCCCGCCCAGGTTGTGGATCGCCTCCCCCACCGAGACGGTCATGTTGAGGGCGGGCGTGCCGGCGGTGGCGGTGCCGAAGACGAAGGCGAAGCCCATGGGCGCCCCGCCGGACCCGAAGGCGAACATCTGCGGCCCCGGCAGCGCGAACCCCTGCGCGCCCGCGGCCAGGTGCCACACGTCGCCGATGTCCGTGCCGATCTTCACGCCGCCGATCACGTTCTGGAAGCCGGGCGCGAACCAGGCCGGGAGCACCGTCCCCACCATCACCGAGATGTTGTCGGTGACGCCGTAGCCGAACGAGCTGAACAGCAGCTCCTTCTGGGAGAAGTAGCCCTGGCCCGCGCGGAGCCGGAAGCCGGTGGGGGCGTAGAAGGTGCGGGAGAGGTTGGGGTCGGGGAAGTAGTTCTCCGGCGACGGCGCCTGCTCCGCGTCCTCGACGGCGCGGACCGAGGCGCGCGCGATGTCGAACGGCTCCCCGCTGCCGATGCGCACTCGCAGCCTGTCCTTGCCCTCGCCCAGGAGCACCGCGTTCAGCTGCTGGCCGTCCGTCATGTAGATGCGGATCTTCCGGGCCGGCTGCTCCGGGGGTGAGGTCGGCCCGTCCATCGACACGACAGGCGGGGTGGAGGGGGCGGTGGTGGACGGCGCCGGCGCGGGCGCGGCGGCGAGCATCAGGGCGGCGAGGAGGGTGTGCATGCCGTGGGTCTCTTGCAGTCCGCGCGCCAGGCCCGGCCCACCCCGTGAGGCGTGGAGACGGGGCCTCCTTTTGTGCAGCGACCTGCACGTGAGGGCGGCGGCGCCGCGCCACCCACTTCACGGGCTGGGCTAGAACGGCGAGCCCGATGATGACCGCCACCCTCCTGCTCGCCGCGCTGGCCGCCGCACCCGCCACCTTCCGACTCGACTACTTCCACACCGGGGACGCGCACGAGGAGCGCTTCAGCCTGGACCGGGTGGTGGTGGAGCCGCTGCCCTGGCCGGGCAACCCGGCGGCGCCGATCGACGAGACGAACCTGGGCAAGTACCTGTTCGAGCTCCGAGATCGGGACACCAACCGGCTGCTCTACTCGCGCGGCTTCGCCTCCATCTTCGGCGAGTGGGAGACCACGTCGGAGGCGGCGCGGATGCACCGCACCTTCTCCGAATCCTTGCGCTTCCCCGCCCCCACCCGGCCCGCGCAGGTGATCCTGAAGAAGCGGGACAAGGAGAACCGCTTCGTGGAGGTGTGGACGGCCACGGTGGACCCGGAGGACCAGGCCGTCGACCGGTCCCGGCCGCCCTCCCCCGGGCCTCTGATGGAGATTCAGAAATCTGGGGATCCGGCGCGGAAGGTGGATCTCCTGATCCTGGGTGACGGGTACACCGCCGCCGAACGCGGGAAGTTCGAGAAGGACGCCCGGAAGCTGGCGGACATCCTCTTCTCCTACTCGCCGTACAAGGAGCGGCGGTCGGACTTCAACGTGTGGGGGCTGTGCCCGGCCGCGCAGGAGTCCGGCGTGTCCCGGCCCTCTACCGGCATTCACCGGCGGTCCCCGGTGGGCGCCACCTACGACGCCTTCGGCTCCGAGCGGTACGTGCTCACGTTCGAGAACCGGGCCTTCCGCGACGCCGCGTCCTTCGCGCCGTACGACGTGGTGGAGATCCTGGTGAACGCCCAGACCTACGGCGGCGGCGGCATCTTCAATCTCTTCAGCACCGTGGCGGCGGACAGCCTGTGGGCGCCGTACCTGTTCATCCACGAGTTCGGCCACCACTTCGCCGGGCTGGCGGACGAGTACTACACCTCGGACGTCTCGTACCAGCCGGCGGCCGAGCGCACCGAGCCGTGGGAGAAGAACGTCACCGCGCTGCTCGACCCGGCGAAGCTGAAGTGGAAGGCGCAGGCGTCGAAGGGGATCGCCGTCCCCACCCCGTGGCCGAAGGAGACCTTCGAGACGCACGCGCGGGAGATCCAGGGGCGGCGGCGGAAGATCCGCGCCGAGAACCGGCCGGAGGCGGAGATGGACGCGCTGTTCCTGGAGCAGCAGAAGGACGAGACCGCGATGCTGGGGGCGGACCCCGCCTTCGGGAAGGTGGGCGCGTTCGAGGGCGCCAACTACGAGGCCAGGGGGTACTACCGGCCGCAGATGGACTGCGTGATGTTCTCCCGCAACAAGGTCCCCTTCTGCCAGGTGTGCCAGAAGACCATCGACCAGGTGATCGACCTGTACGCCGGGCCCAGGAAGTGACCCGGCGGGCTACGGCCGGGTCGAGACGCGGATCAGCCGCATGCACGCGTGCGCCCACCCGCGCACGAGGTCGCCCACGTTTCCCGGGCCGCCTCCGGTCGGAGGCGTGACCGGGGCGGTGAAGCCGTCCACGTCCGAGCCCACGAACGCCATCAGCAGCACCCGGTGGTTGTTGGTCACGCCGCTGAAGTCGACGTCGATGGACACGGCGCGCGGGAGGCGCGCGTCGATCGCCACGTTCGAGCGATGCAGCGGCGGTCCGCCCCCGATCGGGAGCGGGACCACGTTCCAGCCGGCGGGCGTCGCCAGCGGCGCGCCGGTGACCAGGCTCTGCACGTACGCCTGCAGGCCGGCGGCGGAGGTGGACAGGAGCGTGGACTGGCTCGCCGACGAGCGCCACAGGAGCACCGCGAACGCGCCGGCCGCGGCGACCGCCCGGACGTCGCGGTGGTGGATGAGCACGTCCACCGTGCTGGGCTCCCGGAACGTCCGCCAGACGTCGCCGCTCTCGCTGACCGGGGCCACCGTCTCCATCAGGTCGACCTCGGTGGCGGCGGCCGCCATGGCCGCGGGCGATTGCCACGGCGCCCGGTACACCCCCAGCGGATCGCCCGGGTTGCCGGTCACCCCGCCGTTGGCGTTCAGCCGGGTCCCGCCCACCACCCAGTCCCACTGCGTGCGGTCGATGAAGCGGCCCGGGGAGAAGCCGGTGCGGACGCGGTGGAGCTCCACCATGTCGCCGAACAGGTCGGTCCACAGGCCGTCCGCCACGACCGCGGGGAAGAGCCACCGGAACGCCGTCTGGAACGTCCACAGCTGGTACCGCGGCGCGTTGGTCGCGGTGATGCGGCCGGTGCCCAACTGCCAGGTCGGCGCGGCCGCGGGGTTGGCGGCGGGCCGCACGGTGATGTCCGGGCTGGCGAAGACCGGCATCGCCGTCGCGCCCGGCCGCCGTCGCGGATCCGCCATCGGCGTGAGGAAGCGCCGGCGGTCATCGCGCGGGTGGACGCGCGCGTAGGTGCGCTGCGGCTCGTCGTTATCGAGATCGATCTCCCAGACGCCGCGGGCCTGGACCGCCGCCCGCAACAGCCTGGGCCCCGGCAACGGGTCGCCGGCCGCGGGCGACCAGAACCCCAGGTCCTGGATCGCGGCCTGGGGCAGCCCGTTCACGAGCGCGGTCCATGCCCCGTGGGCGGTGCCGGCGCGCGTGCTGCGCCACACCCCGGTCACCGTGCCGGCGTAGACGTCGTTCGGGTTCGCCGGATCCACCGCCACCGCGTAGGCGGGGTCCAAAGGCCCGGTCACGCCGCCGGAGTCCAGCGCGTGCCGCAGCCCGGTCGCGATGAACGTGTTGGTGGCGGAGTCGAAGAAGAAGCAGGTGTCGCCGGGCGGCGTGGCGCCGTCCCCGGTGGTGGTCAGGTAGAAGTCCTGCGTCTCGGGCACCGGGAAGATGTCGGTGAGCACCGTCCTGCCGCCGACCGCCGGCGCGTTCACCGCTCCCGGCATGACGACCGCCGCCGTCCACTGCCCGGTCGCGGCGGCCTGCGTGTAGCGCACCACCCCCAGCCGGTAGAGCGCCAGCAGGTGGCGCGCGCCGGCCCAGCGGAGCTGGATGACCCCGCCCAGGCTGCCGCCCACCCCCGTCACCGGCACGCCCCAGGTCTGGCGGGCCGCCGGATCCCCGCCGCCGGGGCGCGCGTCCCGGGCCGCGCCGTTGGGGAAGCCGATCACCCGCCACGTGTTGTTGGGCGATCCGCTCAGGTCGTCGGAGATCCACACCCGCTCGGTGCCCACCGCGATGCGCCCGGTGGTGGCGTTCAGGCGGATGGACGCGGCGCCCGAGTAGAACTCGGAGGCGCCGTTCTCGCGGGTGGTGGCCGCGCCGCTGACCGAGTCGCCCCCCACGGAGCGGGCGATGGGGTCCAGGTAGCCGGAGCGCGGGCGCCCCTGCCAGGTGGCGTTGGTGTACTGGGTGATCACGAACTGGGAGTTGATGGGGTGGAACACGGTCCCGCCCCCGTCCCCCCCGGTGATCATCTCCCAGACGGTGTCCCCCTGCCGCGCGTGCGAGCCCGCGTCCTGGTTCCCCGTGCAGCAGAAGTGGCTCGACGTCGGGTGCATGGCCACGAACCCCACCTCCAGCACGGCGAGGCCGGTGGCCCGCGACCGGAAGGTGTTGCAGCGGCCTTGCTGCTCGGACATGAACACGCCGCCGTCGCACCCGACCCAGACCTGGCGGTGCACGCCCGAGATTCCCGCCAGCCGGATGACGTGCACGTCGGCGTGCACCGCGTTGCCGATCAGCCCGGCCTGGTCGGCGCCGGCGCGATTGCTGATTCCGCCGCCGGGCACGGCGGTATCGGAGATCCCGGGGCTGGCCACCAGCCCCGCGCCGATCGCCGCGGGCGGGGCGGGCAGGTCGAAGCACCAGAGCGACGCGTTCCAGTCGGTGCTCCCGGGGATCGGCTGCACCGTGCTCCCGCCGAGGTAGATGCGGTCGGTGCCGGTCACCGGATCCACCGCGATGCACTGGTCGTAGTCCCGCTGCGTCCCCCAGATGTTGGCCGGCACGCCCGGGACGGCGGTCGCCGACGGCGCGGGGACGGTCAGGTCCACGATCTGCCAGAGCGTGGGGGCGCCGTTGTCGCCCAGCGCGTAGACGCGGCCCCCGGTGGGGTTGGCCAGGCTCATCCGCCCGACGATGCCCGCCGCGGGAGACGTCAGGTTGGTGACCCAGGTCCAGGTCCCGCCCAGGTCGTCGCTGAACGCGACGCCGTTGCCCATGATGGCGACCACCATGCGTCCGTTGGCGGTGCCGGTGGAGAGCCAGAGCGCGTCCGTCACGCCGGGGTTGGGCCCGCCGGTCAGGCCGGCCAGCGCGTTCAGGCCGCCCAGCTGCGCCCACGCCCACTGGGGCGTCCCGGCCACCGTGCTGCGCGTCCCCAGGAACGCCCCCTTCGAGGTCGCGGCCAGGACCTTGTCCGCGTCCGCGCCCGTGGCCTTGCCGGGGACGACGCCTGGATGCCGCGCCATCCGGAAGATGCCCAGGCCCTCCAGCTGCGCGATCCCCGCCTGCGCCTCCCACGGATCGCCACCCACCGCGACCGAGGCGGCCCCCCGCCCCGCGAGCACCCCCACGCCGCCGTGCTTGGACGTGAAGGGGCGCAGGCGCGGCATCGTCTCGCCGGTGCCGACCATCACGTAGTCGTCCGCGGCGCTGGCGCCGAAGGACACCAGGAGGCAGCCGCAGGACAGCGCGTTGTTCGGGCCACCGGCCGACGCCCGGCGATCCGCCCAGCCGCCCACGGGCGTCCAGGTGGAGCCGGCGTCCTCGGTGTACCAGACGCCGCCCTTGGGGCTGGCCGCGTAGGCCCGGGTCCCGTCGGCGCTGATGGCCAGGTCGCGGATGCGGCCGACCACCCGGGGGCTGCCCTCCGCCTGTCCGCGCCGCACCACGGAAGGACCGATGGGCACCCAGCGGCGCTGGTTCCCGGTGGGGAACACCAGCGACGGGCGCATCGCGGGGCGCGCGGACGGGGCCGGGGCGGCCGGCGCCTCGGCCCGCGCCAGGTACCTCGCCATGGCCACGTCGAGCGCGTGCTGGTCGAACTCGCCGGCCTGTTGGTCCACGTACGACTGGCGCTGGCGAGAGCGCCCCCGGCGCGCCGCCTTGAGGGCCGAGCGCCGAGCGACCGGATCCGGGCCGCGCGGGGGCCCGGGCTTTCTGGTGGAGTGGCTCACGTTCCGCCCTCCGGCTCTTCGGG
>DASRBA010000210.1:0-7712 GCA_035637895.1 Myxococcaceae bacterium | reverse complement strand
CGCGGCTGACGTTCTGCACCTCGCGCTCGGTGAACACCGCCTTGGTGGGCGGGTCGAACAGCGCGTTGGTGTCCCCCACCTGCACCTGGTCGCCGGGGGCGAGCGTGATCTCCGCGGAGATCTTCTCCCCGTTGACCGTCGTCCCATTGCGCGAGCCGAGGTCGGAGATGACCGCCTTGCCGTCCGCCAGCGCGATGCGCGCGTGCCGGCGCGACACCTTCACGTCGTCCAGCGGGATCTCGCACGAGGGCGATCGGCCGAGCACCGCCTCCGCGCCCAGCTCGTACCGCCGACCCGCGGAGGGACCCGTCAAGAGAAGGAGCGAAGGCATGCGGGCGGGCAGGATAGAAGGTTCTTTACAACTGTCAAACGGACTGACCTGCAAGGCCGCGAGGCCCCAGGGAATCGGCAGTTTACGAGGGCCGCTCGGCCACCAGGAGCTGCATCATCTCCTCTTCCTCGAGCGTCCGCCCATCCCGGCCGAGGGCGATGGCCTCGACGTCGGACTCCTCGATCTCGACGTGGGCGCCCTTCCGCCACTCGGTGGTGTGCATGGCGCCGTCCACCAGCTTGGCGATGACCTTCCCCTCCTCCCAGTGCGCGACCTCCGCCCAGAGGTGCTCGACGACCGGGTCGCCCTCGGGGTGGACGAGGAACGGGCCGCGGACGAGGAAGGTGAGCGGCTCCATCAGCCCCTTGCGCAGGTAGCGCGCCTTGAAGGCCGGGAGCAGGCCCTGCGCCTGGGTCTTCAGCTCCTCGGTCTTCTCCGGGTCCTCCTCCTCGAAGCGCTCGCGGTACGGGCGGAGGATCTCGGAGATGTTGTGGCGGCCCTCGGGGGAGACCACCGTGAAGTACAGCCCCTCGTGGCCCTCGAACAGCTCCAGGTCCAGGCCCATCAGGTTGGCGCGCGCCTCGTCGGAGGGGACGATCATGAAGCCGCTGCCGTTGGAGGTCTCCACCATCGCGCGCTCCGGCGGGCCCTGGCCGAAGGCCATGTCGGTGCACAGCTCGTGGAGGAACGCCTCCGCCGGGAGCAGGTCCGCCTCCGCCAGGTGGAAGATCTCCACGTCCCTCTGCCCGAACTTCTCCATCCCGTGCGAGTGCACCCAGAGCGGGGTCTCGCCGGTGGTGGCCTCCACCGCGTGGAGGTTGACGTGGTCGCGGATGTCGAAGTCCAGCTCGGTGATGTCGGTGACGTCGCCGCCGTCGTGGAGCTTGAAGGCGGTGAGGTCCAGGAGCACGCCCTCCACGTGCTCCATCAGCGTGCGCGCGCACCACAGCGCCTCGAACACCGCCACCGACGGCTGCGGGTGGCCGGGTTCGAAGGAGAGGCGGTAGAAGCCGCGCGCCTGCTTGAGGACGGCCTTGGCCTCGTCGCTGCCGGTGATCAGGTCGGGCGACCAGCCCAGGGGCTCCTGGCGCGCCTCGAAGCGGACGGTGAGCTCCACCTCCTCGGCGGAGAGGACGAACGACCGGCCGTCCTCCAGGGGGGCGACCTTCACGTCCTCCGACTCGAAGGAAGAGCGGATCTCCTCGGTCGACACTGGCGCGTCCGCCAGGGTGGCGAGGATATAGATCTCCCTCACAGGTGTTTCTCGATCTGCCGGAAGAGGTCCACGCGGTCCACGAGGTCGGTGAGGTAGTCCAGCTTGTCGGTGGAGAGGACCAGCACCGGAGACAGGTTGTAGTCCTGGAACCACTCCTCGTACAACGCGTTGAGCCGCTTCAGGTACGCCAGCGGGATGCTCTGCTCCATCTCCCGCCCGCGCAGCCGGATCCGCTGCCGCAGCGTTCGCACCGGACACTTCAGGTAGATCATCAGGTCCGGCGGCTGGAGCACCTTCACGATCGTGGAGTACAGCTCCCGGTAGGTCTTGAAGTCGCGGGCGTCGATGAACCTTTGCCGGTGGAGGTTCTTGCAGAAGATCTCCGCGTCCTCGTAGATGGTCCGGTCCTGGATGACCGTCCCGCTCTCCTTCTCCAGCTCCCGGTGGAGCCTGAGCTTGTGGGTGAGGAAGTAGATCTGGGAGCGGAACGCCCAGGTCTTCATGTCCTGGTAGAAATCGGCGAGGTACGGGTTGGTGTCGTTGGGCTCGAAGAACGGCTTCAGCTCGTACTTCCGGCAAAGGAAGGACGTCAGCTCCGTCTTCCCGGCGCCGATGTTCCCGGCGATGGCGATGAACTTCTTCCGCGACACGCGAGCGGTTCCTTTAGCATGGCGGCGATGCTGAGAATCGCGATCGCGACGGCCGCCGCGCTGACGTTCCTGGCCGGGTGCCAGGAGCCGGGGACGGCGGAGATCGCCCGAGGGAACGTGCTCACCTCGCGCGGGCAGTACGACGAGGCCGTCGCCGCCTACCAGGCCGCCGCCGCCGCCGCGCCCAAGAGCGCCCGGCCCCTGGAGCTGCTGGGCCACCTGCTGACGGACCGGGGCCGGGGCGCGGAGGCGCGCGAGGCCTACCAGCAGGCGGTCCAGCGGCAGCCCACGGACTCGCTGGAGGCGCGCCTGGGTCTGGCCCGGCTGGACGCGGCCGAGGGCAAGCTGGACGACGCGGTCGCCGAGCTGACCGGGGTGCTGGAGCAGCAGCGGGGCAACCTCTTCGCCCTGCTCTCCCGCGCGCAGCTGGAGCTCAAGCGCGGCAAGCCCGGGGACGTGGAGGCCGCGCTGCAGGACACCGCCCAGGCGATGATGGTGGACCAGAAGAACGCGCCGGTCCTCTACACGCGCGGGCTGGCGTTCCTGGCGTCCCACCAGCCGGACCAGGCGGCGGAGGCGTTCGCGCTGCTGGAGAAGGCGCATCCGAAGTCGCCCCTGTGGGCATACGGGCAAGCCAAGGTGGCCATGGCGAAGGGTGACAAGGCGGGCGCGCTGGACGCGCTCGGGAAGGCGCGGGAGCGGGCGGCGCCCGAGTCGGGCTTCAGCGCCGCGGACGTGCGCAAGGACCCGGCGTTCGCCCCGCTGAAGGACGATCCGGCGTTCGCCGCCGCGCTGGGGGAGACCGGGAAATGAGACAGATCGCCCGGAACGTGTGGGTCATCCTGGTGATCTTCGTGTGGCTGATCCTCTGCTTCTGCGTGGCGATGGTGGTCATGCTGGTCACGCTGAACGTGAGCGTGAGCATCTGGATGGCGCGGAAGGTCTGGGCACCGGTCCTGCTGTGGTCCGCCGGGTCGACGCTGGAGGTCCACGGGGTGGAGCACGTGGACCCCAAGCGGCCCACCATCTACGTCTCCAACCACCAGAGCGCCTCGGACATCCCGGTGCTCTTCATGGCCATCCCCTGCAACCTGCGGTTCGTGGCCAAGAAGTCGCTCTCCTACGTGCCGGTGCTGGGCTGGTACATGCTGCTGGCCGGCTACGTGTTCGTGGACCGCGGCAACCGGACCAAGGCCATCGCCTCGCTGGAGCGGGGAGCGGAGAAGATCCGCAAGGGGATCAGCCTGATCATGTACGCGGAGGGCACCCGCTCCGAGGACGGGCGCATCCTCCCGTTCAAGAAGGGCCCCTTCGCGCTGGCGCTCAAGTCGGGCGTGGCGGTGTGCCCGGTCACCATCGAGGGCACCGGCCGGATGATGCCCAAGGGCCGCTTTCGCATCACCCCCACCACGGTGAAGGTGAAGATCGGCAAGCCCATCGAGACCTCGAAGTACGACCCCACCGACCGCGAGAAGCTGATCCGCGACGTGCGGGCGGTGATCGTCCAGCAGAGCCTGGACCTGGGCGGGCCCGGCGGCATGCCGGGCGAGGACGTGGCGGAGGTCGGCATCGAGGGCATCGGCCGGCCCACCGAGCGCACGTAGTGGTTCCGAGCCGTCAGCGGAGCACGCCCACCGCGGTCCAGGCGTCCTTCACCTTCTGCACCTCCGGCGAGGCCGCGCCGTAGAGGTCGGTCGCCGCCCGGATGGTGGCCGCGCGCGCGCCGGAGAAGTTGGTGTTGGGCGCCATGTAGTTGGTGAGCGCCTGGCCGAAGATCTTCAGGCCCTTCTCGATGCCGATGCCGCCCGCCACGCCGCGGCCGGAGGTGCGGTTCGTCCCCCCGTTGGCCAGCAGATAGAAGGCGTTGTTGGCGATGCCGGACGAGAAGTGCACGTCCATGCCGGGCCGGTAGCGCGAGTAGTGGTCCACGCTGCGGCCGTCGGAGGTCGGGTTGCTCATCGAGCGGAGCCCGTTGGGCTTGAAGGCGCTCTCGCCGATGGTCCAGTTGGACTTCACGTTCGGGTTCTTCTGGGAGGCGTACCACTCCACGCCGGTGCCCATGATGTCGCTGAAGGCCTCGTTCAGGCCGCCCGACTCGCCGGAGTAGACCAGCCCGGCGGTGCGCTCGGTCAGGCCGTGGGTGATCTCGTGGCCGGCGATGTCCAGGGTGGTGAGCGGGGAGACGCGGCCGTCGCCGTCGCCGTAGTCCATCTGCCGCCCGTTCCACTGGGCGTTCACCCAGTTGTTCCCGAGGTGGACGTTGTTCACCAGCTTCTCGCCCCGGCCGTCGATGGAGTTGCGCCCCAGGACGTCCTTGAGGAAGTCGTAGGTCATGGTGGCGCCGTACTGCGCGTCCACCGCGCCGCGCTGGCGGAGAGAGTCCGTCGTCTCGCCGAAGTGGCCGTTGTTGTCGACGATGGCCACGGACCCGGCGTCGGTCTGGCGGTTCTGCGCATCGCGCGTCTCCACCCCGCCGCCGCGCGTCGGGTCGGCGAGCACGTGCTGGCCGTTCTGGAGCCGGGTGGTGGTGAGGTCCACCGTGCCCGAGTACATCGTCCGGTCGTCGGCGCCGGTGCTCGCCGCGGTGCCCTGCCCGGCGCCCGGGTTCGGCCCCGGCCGCGGGAACGGGAACGGAGATGGGCGCGGCTGCTGCGGGAGCTGGGGGAACGCGGCGGCCTGCTGCGGCTGCTCCTCCAGCCGCGGATCGGCGAAGCCGCCGAGCGCGTTCCACGACTTCGCCACCTGACCCGTCGCCCCGTCCACCAGGTAGTTCATCCGCCTCGCCAGCCCCGGCCCGGAGAGGTCCGCCATCTCCACGTGGTAGCCGGACCGGTAGTTCCCCTGGTCGTCCTGGAAGATCACCTTCTCCACGGAGGGCTGCTCATCCGGCGCCTTCCCGAAGGATTCCCGCGCCGCGGACTCCGCCTGCTCCGGCGACAGCTTCGCCTGGTCGCCCAGGCCCGCCGGGATGGGCGCCGACTCGCCGGTGACGTCGGTCAGCGCGCCGCCCCGGTCGAGGTGGCCGATGCGCTGCTCGCCGAAGACCTTGGTGCCCTCGAACATCCGCTGCATGCGGACGTGCGCGCCGCCCACCGCGTCCTGGTTGACCTGGAGCGGGACGTACGAGTCGCCGCCCGCCGGGGCCAGACCCTGCCCCCGCGGCGCGAGCGCGGCCTGCGTCTGCTGGATGGCGGACTGCGCCTTCGCGCTGTCCAGCGGCACCGGTCCGGTCCGCGCCTCGGGGACCACGGGCGGCACCAGCGCCACCGGCGCCTGGCGACGGGCGCCCGGCTCGAAAGAGGAAGACGGCCGCGCGGCGGCGACCGGGGACGGCGCGGCGGACGGACCACTCGACGGCGGCACGGCGCTCGGCGCGACAGGGACGATCTTCATGACCCGCTCTCCAGGCGCGCGGCTTTGAGGAGGGCGGCGCGCAGCAGTGTTCGAGCAGGAGACCGAAGAGGTTCTCCGCCGCGTTGGCGGGTCGTTGCGTGCGCAACCTACTTACATTGGAGCACGTCAGTTCCACCCGCCCAGGGCGAGCCGCAGGGCCGGGAGGACGGCGGAGCTCACGGTCGGGTCCGGGACGTAGAACAGCGAGAGGCCCGGGGAGACCACCAGGTGCCAGACCTTGACGTTGAGGCCCAGGGTGAGGCCGCCGCCAGGGATGATGATGGGTGAAGGCGCCTGCGGATCCGCCGGGAAGTACAGGTTCGCCATCAGCCGCCCGTCGATGAACATGCCCCACGGCCCCTGCCCGAACAGGTAGACGCGCCACCCGCCGGCGACCTGGGGGCCGGGGATCCGCCCGCTGAGGTTGAGGCCGACGGAGAGGGGGTAGCCCAACGAGATGAACGCGCTCCCGGTGGGCATCATCGGCGCTTCGAGCTCCAGCGCCGCCCGCGGGAGGGCGCCCAGGTCCGCCGTGAGGATCCACCCCACCGGCTCCTCGTCACTCTCCGCGGGCACAGCGCCGAGCGCGAGGCCAATCACCAGCAGCGGGAGCATGCCCGCAAGATACCGGGCCGCCGTGGAGTCGCGTACGGTGCGCGCGACATGCCGCGCCCCTGGCTTCTCGCCACGCTGCTTCTTTCCGCTTGCGTCCACGCTCCGGAGGCCGCGCTTCGCTCCCCTCGCGAGGAGGCCGCCGCGCTGCTCAAGGCGGACAAGCCGGAGCAGGCGGCGCCGCTGCTGCTGAAGCTCCACCTGGCGGACCCGGCGGACCTGGACGTGGCGCGCTGGCTGGTGGAGGCCCACGTGCGCTCCGGCACCACCGAGCAGCTCCTCCCCCGCCTCTCCGCGCCCTGGCCCGCCCACGAGGAGGTCCGCCACTACATGCTGGGCCTGCTGAAGTTCGGCCGGTCCGCGGCGGAGGCGAAGGCGGCGGTGGACGAGCTGCAGCAGGCGGCGGCGCTGTCGCCGCGCACCGCCGAGCTGCACTACCGCCTGGGCCTGGTCCTGCTGGAGACCGAGGCGTACGCCCCCGCCGCCGCCGAGCTGAAGCAGGTGCGCGCGCTCCAGCCCGACCACCGGCCCGTCCTGCTGCCGCTGTCCAAGGCCCTGGCGCGCGTAGGCGACCGCCCCGCCGCGGTGGAGGCGCTGCGCCAGCTGGTGAAGGGCGGCCCCACGCCGGCGGAGGTGAAGACCGCCCGCGCGCTGATGGCGGAGATCAGCGACCCGTTCGCCGGCATCCCGCGCGCGGCGCAGCCCAAGCTGGACGAGGGCATGAAGTGGCTCCAGGAGTACGACGCGCCCCAGCCGGCCATCGTCGCCTTCGAGGAGGTGCTGCGGGACTTCCCGGACCTGGGGCCGGTGCACGCGCTCTTGGGGCTGGCCTACCAGCGGCTGGATGACGGCGGCCGGGCGATGGAGTCGTTCAAGCGCGCGGTGGAGCTGCAGCCGGACGTGGGCCGGAACTTCTTCTACCTGGGCGAGATCTACCGGGCCCACCAGCGGCCGGAGGCGGCGCAGGAGCAGTACGCGAAGGCCCTGGCGCTGGACCCGCTCCTGGACGACGCCTATGCCCGCCTGGGCGACGGGGCGCTGGAGAAGCGCGACTACGCCGCCGCCCGCGACGCCTTCTTCGCGCTCGCGCACCTGCAGCCGGAGTCCACCTCCGCGCACGGAAGGCTGGCCGCCGCGCTGCAGCTGTCCGGCGACCTCGCCGGCGCGGACCAGGAGCTGCGCGCGGCGCTGGCGCTGGACCCGGAGAGCCTGGAGTTCGAGCTGCGGCTGGGGCTCCTCCACGCCGAGCGAAGCCTCAAGGCCAGGACCGAAGGCGAGCGCCGCCAGGCGTCCCAGGAGGCCGAGCGCTGGCTGCGGAAGGTGCTGGACGCGCAGCCGGAGAACGCCATCGCCTCTCGCGCGCTGGAGACGTTGAAGGCAAAAGAGTAGCCTTCGCCCCCGGCGATGGCTGATCCGAACTCCACGGGCGCCCGGCCAGGCGCCGGCCGCCCCCTGACCGCGGGTCAGAGACCCACCGGACCCGCCCCCGCCGCCAGCCCCAGCCCGTCCG
>DASRBA010000209.1:0-23481 GCA_035637895.1 Myxococcaceae bacterium | reverse complement strand
CCGCCTGGTCCGCCGGGGCGGCTACAAGCTGCAGCCGTTCCAGACCGGCCTGCCCGCCACCACCCCCGCGTTCCAGACCGGGCTGTTCTACGGGGTGAGCGACCACGTGGCGGGCTTCCGCTGGCTGGACAAGCGCGCCGGGCGGGTGATGAACGTGAAGCGCCCGGAGGACGCCGCGGACGCGGAGGCGGAGTCGGCGCGGCAGGCCAGGGGCCTGCTGGAGGGCGGTTCCGCGCACTGCTCCATCGTGGCCGGCGGCGCCGAGCGCGCCACCATGGTCCTCTCCCGCGTCGGAACCTCGGAGCCCACGCCGGGCCGGCGCACCCTGCGGGAGATGCTGGCGCTGTTCTTCATCGACCTGTGGATGGTGATCCGCCTGGTCTTCGCCGGGCTGTTCGAGGTGGCGGTGGAGCTGGTGGAGGGGATGAAGGCCGACTACGAGGGCCGGATGGTGCGCGGGGAGTGGCCGTTCCTGCTCGTCCGCGTGCTCACCAACGTCGTCTTCCGCGAGCTCACCGCCCGGAACGTCATCGTGGACGTGGCGCGCGGGGTGCCGGTCATCTACGCCAACTTCGCCGGCTACGACGAGCTGGCGCACCACCGCGGGCCGATGTCGATCTCCTCGCG
Organism: Myxococcaceae bacterium; assembly: GCA_035637895.1. Taxonomy (GTDB): domain Bacteria; phylum Myxococcota; class Myxococcia; order Myxococcales; family Myxococcaceae; genus DASRBA01. The sequence goes on along the minus strand of DASRBA010000209.1, from coordinate 22,854 downwards.
GCTGGCGCTGCGCGGGACGGACGCGCGGGTGCGGGAGATCTTCCGGGCGGTGCGCGCGTTCGGCGGGCGGGACTACGACGTGTTCGTCTTCTCCGACCACGGCTCGGTGCCCACCGTCCCCTTCGAGCGCCTCACCGGCCACACCCTGGAGGACACGCTCGCCGCGAAGCTGATGAGCGCGCGCGACCTGCCCACCGGGGTGACGGACGCGGAGGTGGGCCGGCTGCGCACGCTGGTCAGCCTCCAGCGCGAGCTGGCGCAGATCGTCCCCCGCCGGCTGGCCTCCTGGCCGCAGAAGCTGGCCGACTACATCGAGAAGGAGCTGCCGCCGGACCCGGAGCTGCGCAGCTACCGCGAGTACTCGGAGATCGCGCTGTTGCCCACCAGCGACCTCTGCCACGTGTACCTCACCTCGCACCCGGAGCCGCTCTCGCTGGGGAAGGTGCGGGCGCTCCAGCCGGAGATGTGGCGGCTGCTGGTGGGGCACCCGGCCATCTGGGCGGTGCTGGGGCGCAGCTGGGTGGAGGAGGGGAGGCCCATCGCGGAGATCGCCACCAAGGACGGGTGGGCCTTCATCGACCCCTCGGGCGAGTACCGCGTCATCGGCGAGGACCCGTTCCAGCACGCCGCCTTCCCGGAGGGGATCCAGCGCGCGCTGCACCGCTTCGCCTGGTCGGCCAACGCGGGCGACGCCGTCCTCATCGGCGCCAAGTCGCGCAACCGCGCGGTCAACTTCCAGGAGGAATTCGGCGGCCACGGCGGGCCCTACGCGGAGGAGCAGACCGCCTTCATGATCGCGCCGCCGGGCGTGGACTTCGACTTCTCGAAGATCACCCACCCCACCGAGCTGTACGACTTCTTCTACCGGACCTACCGCGCCCCGGCGGCGGCGGACGCGCCGGCCGTGCAGCAGACCGCCTGAGCCACAGGGCCAGCGCCAGCAGCGCCGCGGCCGTCGCCGCGCTCCACGGCCCACCCGCCGCGCCGCAGCCGCAGACCGCCAGATTCTCCGGCGGAAGCACGTCCCCGCCGCCGTCCCTGGTCCCGTCGCCGGCGTCGTGCCCCGCGTCCTCGACCGTGCCCGCGTCGGAGCCCGCGTCCGCGCCGGCGTCCGTGGCCGCGTTCCCGCCGTCGGAGCCCGCGTCCGTGCCGGCGTCCGGAGTGCCGGCATCCACCACCCCGAGGACCGTCCTGTTGATCGGGTACCCGAGGAGGTCGAACGAGGAGACGGAGAGGTCGAGGGACCCCGGCGCGAGCCCCACGATGCCGAACGCCACGTCCGTGGTCCCGGCGTCGATGTCGATCGTCGATCCCGCGTCGGCGCAGTTGGGGTCGGTGTACAGCGCCACCGCCGCGCCGCCGTCCACGTCGACCGTGAGGTTGAGCCGGTCCGGCCGCAGCGCGCCCGCCGGCACGCGCCAGGAGCTCATCAGCGTCGCCCCCACCGGCCGGCACACCCCGGCGGCGAGCCCGTTCGTCCCCGCGTCGATCTCCACGTGCGAGGGCGGCGGATCGGTGGTCACGGCCACGTTGTCGAAGTCGATGCTCCCCTGGAACGTCCCCACGTCGGCCCACGGCTCGCCGATGTCCAGCTCGTCCACGGTCCAGCCCTGCTGGTTGATGCGCTGCTGCCCGGCCACCAGGGTGTCCAGCCAGAGCACGCGCGTGGTGGACCCCGTCCCCGCGTCGAGCACCGCCACCTCCAGCAGGCGCCAGGCGCCGCCGATCTGGTAGCCGGTGGCGTACACCGGGTAGCCGCCGTCCGCGGTGTCGCCGGCCAGCAGGATGCCGCCGGGCGGGAAGGTGAGGTTCACGTCGGCCACCGAGCGCGGGCCGTGCAGGAACTGGAGGATGGTGACGGTCCCCGCGTCCGCCGTCTCGGTCACCCGCACCCACGCGCGCAGGTAGCGGTCGCTCGTCCCCGCGTCGGCGGCGAGCGCGACGTAGGGCCCCACGGTCGTTCCGGGATCCGGGACGTCGACGGCGTCGTCGATGCGCAGGCCGCGGTTGCCGGCGAGCGCGGCCAGGGGGGAGACGCCGGCGTCCGTCCCCGGCTTCACGATCACCCCGTCCCACTTCCCGGGCGGGACGTCGTCCACCGCCAGCCCGCCGTCCTCGAAGTCGTCGTAGAAGATGACGCTGGGCGAGAATTCGTCGACGGGGAGGATGGTGGAGCGCACCGGTTCTCCGGCGAAGGCCGCCAGGCCCACCGCCGAGATCGCCGCCAACGTCGGATTCCAGGCCGCCACGCCCGCGATGCTAGTGCAGGCGGCGGTCGCGACGTACACTCCGCCCCCCTCGCCGGGTCCCGGGCCATGAAGATCACCGTCCTCTCGCGCTCCGCCTCCATCCCGTCCACCCGGCGGCTGGTGGAGGCCGGGCGCGCGCGGGGCCACCGGGTGCGCGTGCTCAACCCCACGCGCGTGGAGATGCACCTGGACGGCAAGAGCGCCAACCTCTACTACCGCCGCGCCAAGCTGGCGCCGGGGGACGTGGTGGTCCCGCGCATCGCCCAGTCCATCAACACCTACGGCCTCTCCGTCCTCAACCAGTTCCAGCTCCGCGGCGTCCCCGCGCTCAACGCCTCCACCGCGATCGCCGCCTCCCGCAACAAGATGCGCGCGCTCCAGCTCCTCTCCGCCAGCGGCATCGACATCCCGGCCACGGTGATGGCGCGCGAGGCGGCGGACCTCAAGGCGATGGTCAGCCTGGTGGGTGGGGTGCCGGTGCTGGTGAAGCTGCTGGCCGGGCAGGAGCGGCGCGGGGTGATGATCTGCGAGTCGCTGCAGTCCCTGGAGGCGGCGCTGGAGGCCATCCTCGGGCTGGGCCACAACATCATCGTCCAGGAGTACGTGAAGGCCAGCGGGATGGACCTCCGCGTCTTCATGGTGGGCGGGGAGGCGGTGGCGGCGGTCCGGCGGCGCCCGCGCCCGGGCAAGCTCTCCCAGACGCTCAACCGCGGCGCGCGCCTGGAGGCCATCCAGCTCACGGACCGGCAGCGGAAGGCCGCCGTGGCCAGCGCCCGGCTGATGGGGCTGGAGGTCTGTGCGGTGGACCTCCTGGACGTGCGCGGCAAGCCCAAGGTGTACGAGGTGAACAGCTCGCCCGCGCTGCCGGAGATGGAGGCCGCCACCCAGGTGGACCTGGCCGCGCTGATCGTCCGCCGCGCCGAGGCCCTGGTGGAGGAGTCCCGCCCCGTCCCGCCGCGCCCGGCGTCGCGACTTGAAGGAAAGGCGGGCGCCGCCCGTCACACCCCCGCCGCCCGTTCCCGGAGCACGCCATGAAGACCTGCCTCGCCGCCCTCGCCTTCGCCCTCGCCATCCCGGCCGCCGCCCAGGCCCCGGACGTCACCAAGCTGTACCAGGTGACCACGGACGGCTCGACCACCAAGGTGGCCGCCGGGCAGAAGGGCAAGCTGGTGCTCACCATCAAGCTCGACAAGGCGGCCCACGTCTCGGACGAGGCGCCCCTGAAGATCGCCCTCACCGGGGCGGGCGGCGCCGCGCCGGAGAAGGCGGCGCTGGCCTACGCGGACCAGGTCTCGAAGAAGGCGGCCGGGGAGAAGTACGCCAACCCCGTCGTGTTCGAGGTGCCCTTCGCCGTGGACGCCGCCACGAAGGCGGGCAGCGCGGCGGTGAACGCCAAGATGACCTTCTTCGTCTGCACCGAGCAGATCTGCTCCCGGCAGCAGAAGGAGGTCTCCCTGCCGGTCCAGGTCTGCGGCGGGAAGACCTGCTGAGTGTCGCGCCTGGTCTACGGGCTGCGCCCGGTGCTGGAGGCGCTGGTCGCCCACCCCGGCGACGTGGAGCGCGTCTACGTGGCCGAGGATGACCGCGCCCGGCTGGGCGAGGTGCTCGCCCGCGCCCGCCAGGCCGGCGCGAGGGTGGAGAAGGTCCCGCGAGACCGGCTGCATCGCCTGGCGGAGGGCGGCGTCCACCAGGGCGTGATCGCCGAGCTGCGCGAATTCGAATACGCGGAGCTCCAGGACCTCCTCGAGGCGGCCAGGCGCCAGCAGCAGCCCCCGCTGGTGGTGGTCCTGGACGGCATCCAGGACCCCCACAACCTGGGGGCGATCATCCGGTCCGCCAACGCGCTCGGGGCGCACGGGGTGGTGATCGCCAAGGACCGCTCCGCCCAGGTCACCGGCGCGGTGGCCAAGGCCGCCGCCGGCGCCACCGAGCACACCCGCATCGCCCGCGTCACCAACCTCTCCCGCGCCCTCGAGGAGCTGAAGGAGGCCGGGCTGTGGGTGGCGGCGGCGGACCCCACCTCGGACCAGGTGGCCTGGGACGCCCGGCTGGATGGGCCGCTGGCCCTCGTGGTGGGCGCCGAAGGGAAGGGCGTGCGCGAGAACGTCCTCAAGCACTCCGACCTCAAGGTGCGCATCCCCATGAGCGGCCAGCTGGCCTCGCTCAACGCCTCCGTCTCCGCCGCCGTCCTCCTCTATGAGGTGGCCCGGCAGCGCCAGCGCCGCTGAGCGGCTACTGCTTCTCCCACAGGCCCCAGGCCGGGCTGGCGTTGATGAAGCGGCCCGGCTCGCAGGTGGCGGTGAACTTGGCGAACTTGTGGTCCGGGTGGTGCGCGGAGATCCGGTACAGGCCGGCGGGCAGGTTGATGAAGAGGGCGCCGCCGTCGTTGCTGGTCGAGGTCCGGGTCGGATCCGGCATGACCTGCTCGTTGAAGTAGATGGGGCCGGGCATCGCGGGCGCGGAGGTGACGGTGGCGCCCACCTCGCCCTGGGGCCCGAACGCCATCAACTGCTCCCAGGTGGCGGTGTGCAGCGCGGCCACGCTCACCGTGGTGGCGATGTGGCACGCCGCCGGGTCGGCGCCCAGCATCCCCGAGAGGATCTGGTAGACGAACTCCGGGATGAACTGGAAGTGGGCGTTGGCGATGTTCCCCCCGTCCGTCTCGAACGTCTGCAGGTACTCGGTGTGGAAGTAGCCGGGCAGCGACGCCACCGGCGTCACCAGCGCGTCGTCCGGCACGGTGAGCGTGTAGCTCCCGGCCGCATCGGTGACGGTCGAGATCTCCGGATACTCGGCGACCGAGACCGTGACCCCGCCGACGGGGTACGGCGTGTTGAACGCGTAGACGACGCCCGAGATGGTGACGGTGCCCTGCGCGAAGGCGGCCTGCGCGGCGAAGGCGGCGAAGACGGCCAGCTTCCAGAGACGACGCATGTATGAGTTCAAATGAACCCTCCGGTGAGACACAGCGGCACTGCAAACAGCTCGCCGGATTGAAATCGAAGCGGGTTCACGGTGCGGCGGCGCATCTCAAGCATACAGCATTGCGCGAATTTGTGCATGACCCTGCACAAACAGTGAAAACGGCGTGCAACCGCTGCTCACCGGCGTGGGAGGGTGACGGTGAATGTGGTCCCTTCGGCCGCGCTGGAGCGCACCGCCACCGTCCCGCCGTGTCCCTCGGCGATCTGCTTGACGATGAACAGGCCCAGGCCGAGCCCTCCGGGCGAGGCGTGGTCGGAGGCGGCGCCGCGCTGGAAGGGCTCGAACAGGCCGGGGAGGGTGTCCGCGGGGATGGGGTCCCCGCCGTTGCGCACCTCGATGGTCACCGGTTCGCCTTCGCCGCCGGACACGCGCAGGTCCACCGGGCTCCCCGCCGGGCTGTACTGGACGGCGTTGCTGAGCAGGTTGGTGAGCAGCTGGGTGAGGCGGTCCGCATCCCACTCGCCCTCGGGCGCCACGCCGTCCGCGTCCAGGCGGATCTGCGCGCCCGGGAACCCCGCGCGCAGCTCGTCCACCGCGTTGCGGACGACGTCGCGGACGTTGGCGGACGCGCGCTCGACGCGGAGGCCGCCGCCGGTCGCGCGCGCGTAGTCCAGCAGGTCGTGGATCATCCGCGCCATCCGGTCCGCGGCGCGGGTGATGCGCGCCACCGTGCGCAGCTCCTGCTCTCCCAGGATCGGGCTCCGACGCAGCATGGCCGCGCCCGCCGTCACCACCGACAGCGGGCTGCGCAGGTCGTGGCTGAGGATGCTCATCACCCGCTCCCGCACCGTCACCGCCCTCCGCAGCTCCTCCTCCATCCGCTTGCGGTCGGTGATCTCCATGGTGATCACGCCCACGCCGATCACCTCGCCCGAGGCCACGCGCACCGGGAAGAAGTTGCACAGGAAGTCGCGCGTCACCCCGGGCGTGGAGGGCGGCTGGGCGGGGATGTCGAAGTTCACCACCGTCTCGCCCCGGTCCAGGACCTGCTGCATCAGGGCGTTGATGCTCTCCGAGCCCGGCCCGGGGATGATGTCCTCCACCTTCCGGTGGATGTGCTCTCCCACCGGCCGCCCCGTCACCTTGGCCAGCGCCCCGTTGATGCGCACGAAGCGCAGCGCCCGGTCCAGGAAGGCGATCCCCGCCGGGGACCCGGAGAGCACCGAGTCCAGCAGCGCCACCGTCTGCTCCGCCTCCTCTCGCGCGGACCGCTCGCGCACCAGCGCGTCCGCGCGCGCCTTCTCCGCCTGGAAGCGCTCGGAGACGTCGCGGGTGACCGAGGCCGCCGCCTCCACCGTGCCGTCCTGGGCCCGGATGGGCGCCATCACGTACTCGTAGACGCCGGTCTCGCCGCCCGGGCGGGTGTACGCGGCCACGCTCTTCAGCGTCTCGCCCCGCAACGCCCTGTCCAGGTTGCGCTCCAGCTGGATCGCCACCGCGGGCTCGTAGCCCAGCTCCTCCAGCGTGCGCCCCACCGCCTCGTTCAGGGGTTTGCCCCAGCGCTTGAGCAGCGCCGGGTTGGCCCAGAGCAGCCGGTGATCGCGGCCGAGGATGGTGAAGACGTCCGGATGCACGGACATCAGCAGCTCGGCGTGGCGGAGGCGCCGGGAGCGCTCTTCGGCCGCCTCGCGCAGCATGTGCTGGGCGATCAGCGCGGTGGCCCGCCGGGTGATGGTCCGCACCAGGAGCTTGTCCTCGGCGGAGAAGTCCGGCGCGGTGAGCGAGGCGATGGTGGTCACGCCGAGGGTCTCTCCGCGCTCGTCCAGCAGCGGCACCCCGTACAGCGCCCGCACGCCGAGGCGGCGGTAGATCCCGCTCTTCACCCGCGGGTCGCTGGCGGCCGAATGGGTCAGCTGCGGCTCCCGCCGCGCCGCCACCGCGCCGGCGAACCCCTCGCCGATCTCCAGCGTGAGCTCCCCGAGCGGCTCGCTGAGCCCGGCCGCCGCCCTCAGGCGAAGGTGCTCCCCTTCGCGCAGGAACAGGCTGGCGCCGTCCACCGCCCTCACCCGCTCCACCAGCGCGCTCAGCAGGCCCTGGAGCAGATCGTCCAGCGTGCCCCCGGTCGGCGCCGCCTCCGCCAGGGCGTCCAGCGTCTGCAGCGTCCGCTCGCGCTCCTGGGCGAACCGCTCCACGGACCGCTCCAGCGCCCGGTCCACCGCGTCATTCACCCTCTCCACGGTGGCGGTCACCAGGTGCGGCGCGAGGGTACAGCAGATCCCCAGGATGCAGCGGCGCAGGAGCCGGTACTCGGTCACCAGCTCCGGCAGGGTGAAGCCGAGCTGCTCGCGCTCCATGGCGTGCGCGGCCGGGCCCTCCCCCCGCGGCTCCGCCGCCTGCCCCTCCGGCGCCCGCTCCAGCGCCTCGGCGATCTCGTCCAGGATGACCGGCAGGTGGTCCACCAGGTGGCGCTCGTCGAGGTCGCGGATGTGGGCCTCCGCGCGGGTGGCGCGGATCCAGCGCTCCAGGATCTCCTCGCGGTGCTCCCGCAGGAACTGGCCCAGCTCGGTCGACGGCTCGTCGAGGCCCGCCCGCTCCACGTCCTGGGGCATGCGGCGGAAAGGTAGGGACGGGAAGTCCCCTCGCCTGAAGCGCCCGGCCGCCCGCCCGCTCCACCAGCGCCGACGCGCCCGGATATCCTTGCACTTGACTACCCACACGCCCCTCGCCTAGAAGTCCCCGCCCTTCGAATTCCTAGGACTTCGCGGGGGTTTGGCGTAGGTCCGGTGCAGGTTTGCCGGTGTAGCTCAGTTGGTAGAGCACCTGACTTGTAATCAGAAGGTCGCGGGTTCAAATCCCGCCGCCGGCTTGTCGTAGGTCGCGCGGTCAGGGAGGCGGACGCCGCGACGTAGAGAGGAAGAGAGAAGACAGGCGGAGGGGTACCCAAGCGGCCAAAGGGAGCAGACTGTAAATCTGCCGGCTCTACGCCTTCGTTGGTTCGAATCCAACCCCCTCCAAGACCTATGCGTATGCGGGAATAGCTCAGTTGGTAGAGCGTCAGCCTTCCAAGCTGAATGTCGCGGGTTCGAGTCCCGTTTCCCGCTCCACTGGCGATAGCGAACGAAAGCAGCCCACCACAGTCGATCCAGGCCCTCCTAGCTCAGTTGGCAGAGCGCGTCCTTGGTAAGGACGAGGTCTCCAGTTCAATCCTGGAGGAGGGCTCCATTTCGAGGGGTAACAAGGGGAGCACATGAGCAAGGAGAAGTTCGAGCGCACGAAGCCCCACGTGAACGTCGGCACCATCGGCCACGTGGACCACGGGAAGACCACCCTGACCGCCGCCATCACCAAGGTGTTGGCCAAGCAGGGCGGCGCGCAGTTCCTCGCCTACGACCAGATCGACAAGGCGCCGGAGGAGCGCGAGCGCGGCATCACCATCTCCACCGCTCACGTGGAGTACCAGACCAAGAACCGCCACTACGCGCACGTGGACTGCCCGGGGCACGCGGACTACGTGAAGAACATGATCACCGGCGCGGCGCAGATGGACGGCGCCATCCTGGTGGTCTCCGCGGCGGACGGCCCGATGCCGCAGACCCGCGAGCACATCCTCCTCGCCCGCCAGGTCGGCGTGCCGTACATCGTGGTCTACCTGAACAAGGTGGACATGCTGGACGACCCCGAGCTGCGCGAGCTGGTGGAGATGGAGGTCCGCGACCTGCTCAAGAAGTACGAGTTCCCGGGCGACAAGATCCCCATCATCCCCGGCTCCGCGCTCAAGGCGCTGGAGGGCGAAGCCAGCGACATCGGCGAAGGCTCCATCATGAAGCTGATGGAGGCGCTGGACACGTACATCCCCACGCCCAAGCGCGACGTGGAGAAGCCCTTCCTGATGCCGGTGGAGGACGTGTTCTCCATCGCCGGCCGCGGCACGGTGGCCACCGGCCGCGTGGAGCGCGGCAAGATCAAGGTGGGCGAGGAGGTGGAGATCGTCGGCCTGCGCGACACGCAGAAGACGGTCGTCACCGGCGTGGAGATGTTCCGCAAGCTGCTCGACGAGGGCATGGCCGGCGACAACATCGGCGCGCTTTTGCGCGGCCTCAAGCGCGAGGACGTGGAGCGCGGGCAGGTGCTGGCCAAGCCGGGCAGCATCACGCCGCACACCAAGTTCAAGGCGCAGATCTACGTGCTCACCAAGGAGGAGGGTGGCCGCCACACGCCGTTCTTCAAGGGCTACCGGCCGCAGTTCTACTTCCGCACCACCGACGTGACCGGCACCGTGAAGCTGCCGGAGAACGTGGAGATGGTGATGCCGGGGGACAACATCGCGATCGAGGTGGAGCTGATCACCCCCATCGCCATGGAGAAGCAGCTGCGCTTCGCGATCCGCGAGGGCGGCCGCACGGTGGGCGCCGGCGCGGTGGCCGAGGTCATCGAGTAACCTCCATCCTGCGCAGCGAGCGGATGGAACGCCGAGGGTCGGGGGGAATGTTCCCTTCGACCTTCGGCTTTCAGGTCTTCTAGAGGTCCAGCGTCATGCCGAAGGGAAATCGCAGCATCATTTCGCTCGAGTGCTCGGTCTGCAAGGAGCGCAACTACTCCACGACCAAGAACAAGCGGAAGAGCCAGGACAAGCTCGAGCTGTCCAAGTTCTGTCCGCGGTGCCGGAAGCACACCGCCCACAAAGAGGGCAAGGTCTAACGTTTTCTAGGCCAGTAGCTCCAACGGTAGAGCAGCGGTCTCCAAATCCGCGTGTTGGGGGTTCGAATCCCTCCTGGCCTGCCACCTTTCGTAAGCGACGGATAGGAATCAAGCGTCTATGGCCGACCAAGCATCAGAGCAGGCAAACCGAGCCGGGATGTCCCCCGGCCGCCTGGTGGTGCTCTTCTACCTGGGGGCCGGGATCGTGCTGGCGCTGTTCCTGGGAAAGGTGCTGGGGCTGGTGTTCGCCGAGGTGGGGGTGGGCGACAAGTCGGACGCCCTGGAGAGCATCGGGCTGACGCCCACCCAGGTGCTGGGGGTGGTGCTGGCGGGCGGGATCGGCGTCTTCTGCTTCGTGAACGCCAAGACCCGGACCATCTCCAACGAGGTGGCGACGGAGCTGATGAAGGTCACCTGGCCCACCTGGGAGGAGACCCGGACCTCCACCACCGCGGTGGTGGTGGCGTCGCTGGTGGCGGCGGTGATCCTCTTCGGAATCGACACGGTGGCCTACAAGCTGATGGTGGACTGGCTGCCCGCGCTGTGGGGGAAGCTGTAATGGCCGAAGCGAAGAAGTGGTTCGTCGTCCACACCTACTCGGGCTTCGAGAACAAGGCGAAGAAGTCCCTGGAGGAGAAGATCCGCCTGGAGGGCCTGCAGGACGCCTTCGGCGAGATCCTCATCCCCATGGAGCAGGTGGTGGAGATGGTGAAGGGGGAGAAGAAGACCTCCAAGCGGAAGTTCTTCCCCGGCTACATCCTGGTGCAGATGGAGATGAACGACCGCAGCTGGCACCTGGTGAAGAACACGCCCAAGGTGACCGGGTTCGTGGGCGGGGAGCCGAACCGGCCGCCGCCGCCCATCTCCGACGCCGAGGTGCAACGGCTCACCACCCAGATCTCCGAGGGGACGCTCAAGCCGAAGCCCAAGGTGCAGTTCGAGGAGGGGGACACCGTCCGGGTGATCGACGGGCCGTTCTCCAACTTCAACGGCTCGGTGGAAGAGGTGAACCCGGACAAGGGCCGGCTCAAGGTGCTGGTCTCCATCTTCGGGCGCGCCACCCCGGTGGAGCTGGACTTCATGCAGGTGGAGAAGACCGGCGGCTAGCGCCTCCGGAACGACCGTGGGAGGCCGCCGTCAAGCGGCCGCTCTGACCACGCATTTGAAAGGCAGCGATGAAGAAGGTCACAGGACAGGTGAAGTTGCAGATCCCGGCCGGCAAGGCGAACCCCGCCCCGCCGGTGGGTCCCGCCCTCGGCCAGCAGGGCGTGAACATCATGGAGTTCTGCAAGCAGTTCAACGCGGCGACGCAGGCGCAGATGAAGGAGGCCCTGATCATCCCGGTGATCATCACCGTGTACCAGGACCGCTCCTTCACCTTCCAGCTCAAGACGCCGCCGGCCTCCATCCTGCTCAAGAAGGCGGCGGGGCTGCACACCGAGAAGAAGAAGGGGTCCGGCTCGCACAAGCCGGGCAAGGAGAAGGTGGGGCAGGTCTCCCGGAAGAAGGTGGAGGAGATCGCGAAGCTGAAGATGAGCGACATGACGGCCGGCTCGCTGGAGGCCGCCATGCGCACCATCGAAGGCACCGCCCGTTCCATGGGCATCGAGATCGTCTAGGAGACCCACCGCCATGCCGAACCCTGGAAAGAAGTTCCGCGCCGCGGCCGAGAAGGTGGACCGCAACAAGCGCTACAGCATCACCGACGGCTTCAAGCTGCTGAAGGAGGCCGCCGCCATCCGCACCACCAAGTACGACCAGACGGTGGACGTGGCGGTGAACCTGGGCGTGGACCCCAAGCACGCGGACCAGATGGTGCGCGGCGCCGTCGTCCTCCCCCACGGCATCGGCAAGACGGTCCGCGTGGCCGTCTTCGCCAAGGGCGACAAGGCCCGCGAGGCGCAGGAGGCCGGCGCGGACGTGGTGGGCGACGAGGACCTCCGCAAGCGGATCGAGGAGGGCTTCATGGACTTCGACACCGTCGTCGCCACCCCGGACATGATGGGCGTGGTGGGCCGGCTGGGGAAGGTGCTCGGCCCCCGCGGGCTGATGCCCAACCCCAAGACGGGCACCGTGACCCCGGACGTGACCAAGGCGGTCAAGGAAGCCAAGGGCGGCAAGATCGAGTTCCGGGTGGAGAAGGCGGGCATCATCCACGCGCCGGTGGGCAAGGCGTCCTTCCCGGCGGAGAAGCTCCAGGACAACTTCAACACCCTCATCGACCTGGTGATGAAGCTCAAGCCCGCCACGGCGAAGGGCGTCTACCTCAAGGGGATCGCCATCAGCACGACCATGGGCCCGGGCATCAAGCTCGACACCCAGGAGATCGTCGCCCGGCACCGGTAAGTTTCTATCTCAACGCTGCAGGCGGACCATTAGGCCCGCTTGCCTGGAGAGCGTCCAGAAGTACGCAGAAAGAGTTGATTTCCACCGGGGGCGCCGATATACGCCCCCGGCTCTGCAAACCCTGGTCCAAGACAGCAGGGACCGAAGCGGCTCTTCCCCGCGCTTCGGTTTAAACGGCGTCCGTTCGAGCCGCCCCGCCGAGACTGAGCAATGCGATGCGGTTCCCTCCTCGGTGGCTACGTCGAGGGCCCTTCTCGCTCGGTGCCTCTGGCCCAGGCACAACCCGCCCGATGTCCGGGCGGTTCGAAAGGTGGTGAGTACAAGGTGCTGAAGAGCGAGAAAGAGGCCGTCATCAAGGACCTCAAGGAAAGGTTCACCAAGGCCCAGGCCGCCATCCTGGTCGAGTTCAACAAGCTCGACGTGGAGACGGTGACCAAGCTGCGCAAGAAGTTCCGCGACGGCGGGGTGGGGTACAAGGTGCTGAAGAACACCCTGGCCAAGCGCGCGGCGAAAGGCACGTCGCTGGAGCTGATCTCCGAGCAGTTCGTCGGGCCGGTGGCGCTGGCCATCAGCTACGGCGACGTGATCGCCCCGGCGAAGATCCTGACCGACTTCGCCAAGGACCTGGAGACGATCAAGGTCAAGGCGGGCGTCGTCCAGGGCAAGAAGGTGAGCCCGAACGAGGTCAAGGCGCTGGCGAAGATGCCGGGCCTGCCGGAGCTGCGCGCCAAGCTGCTGGGGATGTTGAACCTGCCGGCCGGCAAGCTGGTCCGGACCATCGCCGCCCCGGGCTCGCAGCTCGCGCGGATCCTGAAGGCCCGCGAGGAGAGCCTGGCCAAGAAGTGAGGAACCGTTTTCGGTTGTAGGGAACCCCTTTCGAAAAGAAACGAGAAGAACGACATGGCAGACCTGAACTCGATCGTAGACAGCCTCTCCGGCCTGACGGTGCTGGAGGCGGCGGAGCTGGTGAAGAAGCTGGAGGAGAAGTGGGGCGTCTCCGCGGCGGCGGTGGCCGTGGCGGCGGGCCCGGGCGGCGGCGGCGCGGCGGCGGCCGCTCCGGTGGAGGAGAAGACGGAGTTCACCGTCATCCTCGCCGCCGCCGGCGCCAACAAGATCAACGTCATCAAGGAGATCCGCGCCATCACCGGCCTGGGCCTGAAGGAGGCCAAGGACCTGGTGGAGGGCGCCCCCAAGACGGTGAAGGAGGGCGTCAACAAGGCGGACGCCGACAAGATGAAGGCGCAGCTGGTCGCCGCCGGCGCCACCGTCGAGGTCAAGTAGCCGAGAAGTTGGCGGTTCGCCCTGGAGGCGAGCGAGGAGCCGGCGCTCCCGAAGAGGGGCGCCGGCTTTGCCCGTTAGAGAAGGTCGTTCACGGTAGTCAGGAAGTCAGAGCGCGAGCAGTCCGGGAGAACAGATGCCCACCCCGCAAGTCCAGAACAACTTCCGCGTCCGCAAGAGCTTCGCCAAGATCGGGAAGATCGTCGACATCCCGAATCTCATCAACATCCAGAAGCAGTCCTACGAGAAGTTCCTCCAGGCGGACATCGCTCCGGAGAAGCGCGAGGACGTCGGGCTCCAGGGAGTGTTCAAGTCGGTCTTCCCCATCCGGGACTTCAACGAGACGTCCTCGCTGGAGTTCGTCAGCTACCACCTGGAGAAGCCGAAGTACGACGTGGACGAGTGCCACCAGCGCGGGATGACCTACTCCGCGCCGATCAAGGTGGTGGTGCGCCTGGTGGTCTGGGACAAGGACGAGGAGACGGGCGCCCAGTCCATCCGCGACGTGAAGGAGCAGGAGGTCTACTTCGGCGAGATCCCGCTGATGACGCAGAACGGGACCTTCATCATCAACGGGACCGAGCGCGTGGTCGTCTCCCAGCTGCACCGGTCGCCGGGCGCGTTCTTCGACCACGACAAGGGCAAGAGCCACTCGTCCGGGAAGCTGCTCTACAACGCCCGCATCATCCCGTACCGCGGGTCGTGGATCGACTTCGAGTTCGACCACAAGGACCTGCTCTACGTCCGCATCGACCGGCGGAGGAAGCTGCCCGCCACGGTGCTGATCCGCGCGCTGGGCGCGGTGCCGGACACGGCGAAGAAGAACCCGCTGGAGTTCAAGGGCTCCACCGAAGAGATCCTCAACTACTACTACGCCACCGAGACCATCTACCTGACCTCGGGCCAGGAGTTCGAGAAGTCGGTGGAGCTGGAGCTGCTCCCCGGCCAGCGCGCCACCCGCGACATCAAGACCAAGTCCGGCGAGATCATCGTCAAGAAGAACCGCAAGTTCACCCGCGCGGCGATCAAGAAGCTCGAGCAGGCGAAGATGAAGACCCTGCCCATCGACGCCGACGAGCTGTTCACCAAGGTCTCCGCCTACGACGTGGTGGACGAGGGGACCGGCGAGGTGATCCTCGAGTGCAACGAGGAGGTCTCGCAGGAGAAGGTGGACGAGCTGCTCAAGCGCGGGATCAAGGAGTTCAAGGTCCTGTTCATCGACAACCTCAACGTCGGCCCGTTCCTGCGGGAGACGCTGATGATGGACAAGATCGAGACGCAGGAGCAGGCGATCATGGAGATCTACCGGCGCCTGCGGCCGGGTGATCCGCCCACGCCGGAGACGGCGATCAACCTGTTCAACAACCTGTTCTTCAACCCGGAGCGCTACGACCTCTCCAAGGTCGGCCGCCTCAAGCTGAACTTCAAGTTCAGCCTGGAGGAGCCGCTGGACGGGCAGATCCTCACCAAGCGCGACATCCTGGAGGTCATCCGCTACCTGATCGACCTCAAGAACGGGAAGGGCGCGATCGACGACATCGACCACCTGGGCAACCGGCGCGTGCGCGCGGTGGGCGAGCTGCTGGAGAACCAGTACCGCATCGGCCTGGTGCGCATGGAGCGGGCGATCAAGGAGCGCATGTCGCTCCAGGAGATCGAGACGCTGATGCCGCACGACCTGATCAACGCCAAGCCGGTGACGGCGGTGATCAAAGAGTTCTTCGGGTCCAGCCAGCTGTCCCAGTTCATGGACCAGACCAACCCGCTCTCCGAGGTGACCCACAAGCGGCGCCTCTCCGCGCTGGGGCCGGGAGGCCTCACCCGCGAGCGCGCGGGCTTCGAGGTGCGCGACGTGCACCCGACGCACTACGGGCGCATCTGCCCCATCGAGACGCCGGAAGGGCCGAACATCGGCCTCATCGCGTCGCTCTCCACCTACGCGCGGGTGAACGAGTTCGGCTTCGTGGAGACGCCGTACCGCAAGGTGGAGGCGGGCATCGTCTCCGCCGCCGAGGTGGCCTTCTACTCCGCGCTGGAGGAGGAGAAGCACATCATCGCCCAGGCCAACGCGGAGATGGACAAGAAGGGCAAGTTCACCCAGGAGCTGGTCCAGGCCCGGCGCGGGGGCGACTTCGTGCAGGTCCGCCCGGAGGACGTGGACCTGATGGACGTGTCCCCGAACCAGCTGGTGTCGGTGGCCGCCTCCTTGATCCCGTTCCTGGAGAACGACGACGCCAACCGCGCGCTGATGGGGTCCAACATGCAGCGCCAGGCGGTGCCGCTGTTGCGCACCGCCGCCCCGCTGGTGGGCACCGGCATCGAGGCCATCGTGGCGCGCGACTCGGGCGTGACCTGCGTGGCCCGCCGCGACGGCACGGTGGAGGTGGTGGACGCCTCCCGCATCGTGGTCAAGGCGGACGCGCCGGGGGACGCGGGGAGCGAGGTCGACATCTACTCGCTGCTCAAGTACCAGCGCTCCAACCAGAACACCTGCCTCAACCAGAAGCCCATCATCAAGAAGGGCGACCGGGTGAAGAAGGGCGACGTCATCGCCGACGGCCCGGCCACCGAGGCGGGCGAGCTGGCCCTGGGCCAGAACGTGGTGGTCGCGTTCATGCCCTGGCAGGGCTACAACTTCGAGGACTCCATCCTCCTCTCCGAACGCGTGGCCAAGGAGGACGTCTTCACCTCCATCCACATCGAGGAGTTCGAGTGCATCGCCCGCGACACCAAGCTGGGCAAGGAGGAGATCACCCGCGACATCCCGAATGTCGGTGAGGAGGCCCTCAAGGACCTGGACGAGTCCGGCATCATCCGCATCGGCGCGGAGGTGAAGCCGGGCGACGTCCTCGTCGGCAAGATCACGCCCAAGGGCGAGACCCAGCTGTCGCCCGAGGAGAAGCTGCTGCGGGCGATCTTCGGCGAGAAGGCGGGCGACGTGCGCGACTCGTCGCTGCGCGTGCCGCCGGGGGTGACCGGCACCGTCATCGGCGCCAAGGTCTTCTCCCGCAAGGGCGTGGAGAAGGACGAGCGCGCCAAGCAGATCGAGTCCATGGAGGAGGCCAAGCTCCTCAAGGACCAGAACGACGAGATCAAGGTCATCCAGGACTCGGCGTTCTCGCGCGTCCGCAAGATGCTCCAGGGCAAGGAGGTCCAGGGCAAGCTGGTGGACGACAAGGGGAAGATCCTCCTCAAGAAGGGGGACCTGCTCAACGACGAGCTGCTCGCGCAGGTGCCCTACAAGTACTGGAACGAGATCACCGTCGGCGACCCGCTGGACCAGCGGCTCCGCGACATCTTGCGCAACCTGGAGGAGACCAAGGAGGCGGTGAAGCTGGCCTTCGGCGAGAAGATCGCCCGCATCAAGAAGGGCGACGAGCTGCCGCCGGGCGTGATCAAGATGGTCAAGGTGTACGTGGCCATCAAGCGCAAGCTGGCGGTGGGCGACAAGATGGCCGGCCGCCACGGCAACAAGGGCGTGGTGTCCCGCATCCTCCCCGAGGAGGACATGCCGTACCTCGAGGACGGCCGCCCGGTGGACATCGTCTTGAACCCGCTGGGCGTCCCCAGCCGCATGAACATCGGCCAGATCCTGGAGACCCACCTGGGCTGGGCCGCGCGCGGCGTGGGCGAGCAGATCCAGAAGTACATCGAGGAGAACTTCGGCGCGGACCAGCTGCGCAAGCAGCTCAAGGGCATCTACGACGACAAGGCCTTCGCCGAGTTCGTGGACTCGCTCCCGGACAAGGAGATCACCGTCCTCTGCCAGAAGCTGAAGCGGGGGATCCACGTCGCCACCCCGGTGTTCGACGGGGCGCGCGAGGGCGAGATCCACGGGCTGCTCGACGAGGGGCGCCTGCCCCGGTCCGGCCAGATGTGCCTGTTCGACGGCCGCACCGGCGAGCCGTTCGACCAGAACGTCACCGTGGGCGTGATGTACATGCTCAAGCTCCACCACCTGGTGGACGAGAAGATCCACGCCCGCTCCATCGGCCCCTACTCGCTGGTCACCCAGCAGCCGCTGGGCGGCAAGGCCCAGTTCGGCGGCCAGCGCCTGGGAGAGATGGAGGTGTGGGCGATGGAGGCCTACGGCGCCGCCTACTCCCTGCAGGAGTTCCTCACCGTGAAGTCGGACGACGTGGTGGGGCGCACCCGCATGTACGAGGCCATCGTCAAGGGCGACAACGTGCTCGAGTCCGGCCTGCCGGAGTCGTTCAACGTGCTCCTCAAGGAGCTCCAGTCGCTGGCCCTGGACGTGGAGCTGCTGGAGAAGGCCCCGCCCGAGCGGCGCCAGTCCGGGTTCACCGCCGGCGGAGACGGCGAGGAGCCGAAGACTGGCACGGAGGGCTAGCCCTCGTTACTGGCTGTGTTTGCGACTTTTGTCTGAAGCCTCGAGGTCTGTGCTGCACCGGGAGACACCGTGAAAGACATCTTCAACTTCTTCGAGAAGCCCAAGGACCCGCTCTCCTTCTCCGCCATCCGCATGGGGATCGCCTCCCCGGAGAAGATCCGGCAGTGGTCCCACGGCGAGGTGAAGAAGCCGGAGACCATCAACTACCGCACCTTCAAGCCGGAGCGGGACGGGCTGTTCTGCGCCCGCATCTTCGGGCCGGTGAAGGACTACGAGTGCAACTGCGGCAAGTACAAGCGCATGAAGCACCGCGGGGTGGTGTGCGAGAAGTGCGGGGTGGAGGTGATCCAGTCCAAGGTGCGCCGCGAGCGCCTGGGCCACATCACCCTCGCCACGCCGGTGGCGCACATCTGGTTCCTCAAGTCGCTGCCGTCCCGCATCGGCAACCTGCTCGACATCACGCTCAAGGACCTGGAGAAGGTCCTGTACTGCGAGAGCTACATCGTGCTCGACCCCAAGAGCACGACCCTGATGAAGGGCGAGCTGATCAGCGAGGAGAAGTACCACCGGCTGATGCAGGAGTTCGGGGACGAGAGCTTCACCGCGGCCATGGGCGGCGAGGCCGTCCGCGACATGCTCAAGCAGATCGAGGTCCACAAGCTGTCCGAGGAGCTCCGCAAGGAGATGCGGGAGACCAACTCGGAGGCGAAGCGGAAGAAGATCTCCAAGCGCCTGAAGGTGGTGGAGGCGTTCCGCATCTCCGGCAACAAGCCGGAGTGGATGATGCTGGACGTCATCCCGGTGATCCCGCCCGACCTGCGCCCGCTGGTGCCCCTGGACGGCGGCCGGTTCGCGACCTCCGACCTCAACGACCTGTACCGCCGCGTGATCAACCGGAACAACCGCCTCAAGCGGCTCCAGGAGCTCAACGCGCCGGACATCATCATCCGCAACGAGAAGCGGATGCTGCAGGAGGCGGTGGACGCGCTGTTCGACAACGGGCGCCGCGGCAAGACCATCACCGGCCCCAACAAGCGGCCGCTGAAGTCGCTCTCCGACATGCTCAAGGGCAAGCAGGGCCGGTTCCGCCAGAACCTGCTCGGCAAGCGCGTGGACTACTCCGGCCGCTCCGTCATCGTGGTGGGCCCGGAGCTGAAGCTGCACCAGTGCGGCCTGCCCAAGATCATGGCGCTCGAGCTGTTCAAGCCGTTCATCTACAACAAGCTCGAGGAGAAGGGGTACGTCACCACCATCAAGTCGGCCAAGAAGATGGTGGAGAAGGAGCGCCCCGAGGTCTGGGACATCCTGGAGGACGTGATCCGCGAGCACCCGGTGCTCCTCAACCGCGCCCCCACGCTGCACCGGTTGGGCATGCAGGCCTTCGAGCCGGTGCTGATCGAGGGCAAGGCCATCCAGCTCCACCCGCTGGTGTGCGCCGCCTTCAACGCCGACTTCGACGGCGACCAGATGGCGGTCCACGTGCCGCTCTCCATCGAGGCCCAGATGGAAGCGCGCGTGCTGATGATGTCCACCAACAACATCCTCAGCCCGGCCAACGGCAAGCCGATCATCGTCCCCACCCAGGACATGGTGCTCGGCATCTACTACCTGACCCGTCCGCGCGAGTTCGCGTCGGGCGAAGGCCGCATCTTCGCGTCGCCTGACGAGGTGCGCGCCGCGTACGACCACGGCGAGGTGCACCTGCAGGCGAAGGTGGTCTGCCGGATCGACGGCGTGCGGAAGGAGACCACCGTCGGCCGCGTGCTCTTGTGGGACGTGGTGCCGCGCCGGGTGGGCTTCGACGCGATCAACAAGGTCCTGGACAAGAAGCAGTTGGGGAACCTGATCGACTACGTGTACCGGACCACCGGCGAGAAGGAGACGGTGATCTTCGCGGACCGGGTGCGGTCCATGGGGTACCTGCACGCCACCAAGGCGGGCATCTCCATCGCGCTCAAGGACATGTTCATCCCGCCCAAGAAGCAGGAGTTCCTGGACGGGGCGCGCAAGGAAGTGGCGGAGATCGAGAACCAGTACCTGGAGGGCCTGATCACCGACGGCGAGCGCTACAACAAGGTGATCGACATCTGGGCGGAGATCACCGAGAAGGTCGCCGGCGAGATGATGCAGCAGATCTCCCAGGAGGAGGTCACCGGGGAGGGGAAGGACGGCAAGAAGGAGACGCGCAAGCAGCCGTCGTTCAACCCCATCTACATCATGGCCGACTCCGGGGCCCGCGGCTCCGCGCAGCAGATCCGGCAGCTGGCCGGCATGCGCGGCCTGATGGCCAAGCCGTCGGGCGAGATCATCGAGACGCCGATCACGGCCAACTTCCGTGAGGGCCTCTCCGTGCTGCAGTACTTCATCTCCACCCACGGCGCGCGCAAGGGCCTGGCGGACACGGCGCTGAAGACCGCCAACTCCGGCTACCTCACCCGCCGCCTGGTGGACGTGGCGCAGGACGCGATCATCGCCGAGTACGACTGCGGCACCATGGACGGCCTGTTCATCGGCTCCCTGGTCGAGGGCGGCGAGATCATCGAGCCCATGGGCGAGCGCATCCTGGGCCGCGTGGCCCTGGACGACATCCACGACCCGGTGTCCGGAGAGGTGCTGGTCCGCGCCAACGAGGAGATCGACGAGGCGAAGGTCACCCGCATCGAGAACAGCGGTCTGGACCGGGTGAAGATCCGCTCGGTGCTCACCTGCCAGGCGAAGCGGGGCATCTGCGTGGAGTGCTACGGCCGCGACCTGGCGCGCGGGCGGAAGGTCTCCATCGGCGAGGCGGTGGGCGTGATCGCCGCCCAGTCCATCGGCGAGCCGGGCACCCAGCTCACCATGCGCACCTTCCACATCGGCGGCACCGCCACCCGGCGCGCGGAGCAGAGCTCGCTGGAGAACCGGTACACCGGCACGATCAAGTTCTTCCAGCTCAACACCGTGCAGAAGAAGGACGGCACGCTGGTGGTGATGAACCGCAACGGCGAGCTGATCGTGGTCGACGAGTCCGGCCGCGAGCGCGAGCGCTACCAGGTGATCTACGGCGCCAAGCTGCTGGTGAAGGAGGGCCACAAGGTCGAGGCCGGCACGCTGCTGGCGGAGTGGGACCCGTTCGCCATGCCGCACCTGGTGGAGGTGGGCGGCACCGTCCGGTTCGAGGACGTGATCGAGGGCGTGACCATGTCCGAGACGCTGGACGAGGTCACCGGCCTGTCGCGCAAGACGATCATCGAGTCCAAGGACCCGGAGGCCCGCCCGCGCATCTCCATCCGCGATGAGAAGGGCGAGATCAAGACGCTCTCCAGCAGCCAGCCCGCGGTCTACCACGTGCCGCAGGGGTCGGTGCTCGTGGTCAACGACGGCGACCAGATCGCCCCCGGCGAGGCGGTGGCCAAGGCGCCGCGCGAGACCACCAAGACCAAGGACATCACCGGCGGTCTGCCGCGCGTGGCCGAGCTGTTCGAGGCGCGCAAGCCCAAGGACCACGCGGTGATCGCGGAGATCGACGGCGTGATCTCCTTCGGCAAGGACACCAAGGGCAAGCGGAAGCTGATCATCACCCCGGAGGTCAACAACGAGCTCCGGACCGACATGGCGAAGGAGTACCTGATCTCCAAGGGCAAGCACATCAGCGTGCACGCCGGGGACCGGGTGAGGGCGGGCGAGCCGCTGATGGACGGCGCCGGCAACCCGCACGACATCCTGCGCGTGCTGGGCGAGAAGGAGCTGGCCCGCTACCTGGTGGACGAGATCCAGGAGGTCTACCGGCTCCAGGGCGTGAAGATCAACGACAAGCACATCGAGACCATCGTGCGGCAGATGCTCCGCCGCGTGCGCGTCACCGAGGTGGGCGACACCGAGTTCCTCGTCGACGAGCAGGTCGAGAAGTGGGTGTTCGAGGAGGAGAACGAGAAGATCATGGCGCAGGGGAAGCGGCCGGCGGTCGGCGAGCCGTTGCTCCTGGGGATCACCAAGGCGTCGCTCTCCACCGAGTCGTTCATCTCCGCGTCGTCGTTCCAGGAGACGACCAAGGTGCTCACCGAGGCCGCCATCAACGGGAAGGTCGACTACCTGCGCGGGCTGAAGGAGAACGTGATCATGGGCCGGCTCATCCCGGCCGGCACGGGCTTGAAGAACTACAAGCACCTCGACATCGAGGTGGAGAGCCCGGCGGACGAGATCACGCACATGGAGGCGGCGCTGGCGGCCACCCACGGCGAGGCGGGCGTGATGCCGCCGCCCACGCCGGAGGCGCCGCCGCCCGGGCCGGGGACGCAGACCGGCGCCGCGTAGTCAGGACTCAGGATCTGAGAGGTTTGGAAGGGGCCGCTCACGGGCAAACGTGGGCGGCCCCTTCGTTTTGGGCGTAGGTTGTAAAGTTTTAGGCTGTAGGTTCATGTGGATTGAGAAAAACACTGTAATGTCAGTGGGTTGCGATTAATCAGCACGAAACTCGGCTGGTGCACGATTCGAGAATGAGTGTGAGTAGCGCACGCCACCACACCCATTTCGAAGGTTGAGGCCGTCTCCGCGCCTACCCGCGGGGACGGGAAGAGACATGTCTGTTCGCATTCCTCCCCGCCCGCCGCTGCCGTTGCCGCTTCCTGAGCCCAAGCCGCTGCCTCTCCCGCAGCCGAAGCCTCTCCCCTGGCCGAAGCCGCAGCCGACGCCTCCCTTCCCTTTCCCCAAGCCACAGCCGCTGCCGACGCCCCCGCAGCCGTTCCCGTGGCCGAAGCCGCAGCCGCTGCCGACGCCTCCGCAGCCGTTCCCGTGGCCGAAGCCACAGCCGACGCCCCCGCAGCCGTTCCCGTTCCCGCACCCGCGGCCGACTCCGCCCGAGCCGTTCCCGTTCCCGCATCCTCGGCCGACGCCGCCTGAGCCCCGTCCCGTCCCGCTGCCGTGGCCGCGGCCGGAGCCGAAGCCGATTCCGCTGCCGAAGCCCATTCCGCTGCCGGATCCGATCCCGTTCCCTATCCCGAAGCCTCTCCCTGAGCCGAAGCCGATCCC
>DASRBA010000208.1:0-3697 GCA_035637895.1 Myxococcaceae bacterium | reverse complement strand
CGCCTCCGTGAACTCGTTCGCGATGACCGAGGCCATGGTGTACGAGGGCGCGAAGAGGGAGGCGGAGATCTCCGCGCGGTTGCCGATCACCATGGTCACCGCCATGGTCTCCCCCAGCGCGCGGCCCAGGCCGAGGATGATCGCCCCCACGATCCCCGACCGCGCGTACGGCAGCACCGCGGTGCGGACCATCTCCCACTTCGTCGAGCCCAGCGCGAGCGCGCCCTCGCGCAGGGTGGCGGGGACGGCGCGCATCACCTCCCGCGTCACCGACGAGATGGTGGGGAGGATCATGATCGCCAGGATCATCCCGCCGGCCATAAGCCCGAACCCGCGCGGCGTGCCCTTGAAGAACGGCAGGAACCCGAGCGCGGATTGCAGCGGCGGCTGGATGCTCTCGCGCAGCCAGGGGGTGAGGACGAACACGCCCCACAGCCCGTAGATGACGCTGGGCACCGCCGCCAGCAGCTCCACCAGGAAGCTGGCGGGGCGGAGGAGCCAGGGCGGGGCCAGCTCCGAGAGCAGGATCGCCACGCCCAGCGAGACCGGCACCGCGATCAGCAGCGCCAGGAACGAGGAGACCAGCGTGCCGTAGATGTACGGGAGGCCGCCGTAGAGGTCGCGGACCGGGTCCCACTCGGTGCTGGTGACGAAGCCCGGCCCGAAGTGCCGGAGGCTGAGCGCCGAGGCCCGCGTCATCTGGACGGCCATCGCGGCCAGGGCGACGATGGCCCCGGCCGCGAAGGCGGCGGTGGCCCAGCGGAACAGGCGGTCCCCGAGGTTCACCTCGACGGCGACGCCGGTCGCGCTGGGACTGACCTGGTCCGCGGGTGCGGCCATCCGTTAGCCGCCTCCAGCCAGGAGCGCCTTGCCCCCGGACGTGACGCCCTTCAGCTTCGCCTCCACCTTGGTCACCAGCTCCGCCGGCAGCGGCGCGTAGAAGAGGTCGGCGTCGAACTTCTGGCCGTCGTGGACGGCCCACCAGAGGAAGTTCACCAGCGCGCCGCCCTTCCGCGCGTCCTGCTGGTCCTCGTAGAGCAGGATGTACGTGAACGAGGAGATCGGGTACGCGGCGTCACCTCCCGCGTCGGTGATGGAGACGCGGAAGTCCTCCGGCATGTTCGCCAGCGCGCCCGCGGCCGCGGAGGAGACGCCCCCCAACTCCGGCGTCGCGAACTTGCCGGCCTTGTTCTTGATCGAGGCGAAGGTGAGGTTGTTCTGCTTGGCGTACGCCAGCTCCACGTAGCCCACGGTGCCCGGGCTCGTCTTGATCTGCCCCGCCACGCCCTCGTTGCCCTTGGCGCCCAGGCCCACCGGGAACTTCACGCTCTTGCCCGCGCCGACCTTCTCCTTCCAGGCGGGGGAGATCCTGGCCAGGTAGTCGGTGAACACCGCGGTGGTGCCGCTGCCGTCGGAGCGGTAGGCGACGGTGATCGCCGCGTCCGGGAGCTTGGCCTCCGGGTTCGCCGCGGCCAGCTTGGGGTCGTTCCACTTGGTGATCTCGCCCAGGAAGATCCCCGCCACCAGCTCCGGCGTGAGCTGCAGCGCGGTGACGCCCTGGAGGTTGAAGGTCACCACCACCGCGCCCAGGGTGGTGGGGATGTGGAGCAGCTTGCCCGGCGCCTTCTGCAGCTCCGCGTCGCTCATCGGCGCGTCGGAGGCGCCGAAGTCCACCGTCTTCTCGGTGACCTGGCGGATGCCGCCGCCGGAGCCGATGGACTGGTAGTTGATGCGCACGTCCGGGTGCAGCTTCTGGTACTCGGCGACCCACTTCGAATAGAGCGGGTAGGGGAAGGTCGCCCCCGCGCCCTGCAGGTCGATGTTGCCCGAGGCGGGCGCGGTGCCCGCGTTCTCTTCCTTCTTGCAGCCGGCGGCGAACGCGGCGCACACCGCGAGGACGAAGAACAGTCGCTTCATTGGGGAAGGCTCCGGTGTTGGCGCGATGTAGCCGCGCTCTGTGACGGTTTGGTGACGGACCGAGGGACCTAGAACCACACCTGCGCAGCGAGGATCACTTCGTTGAGCGGGGTCTTCACGTCGTACTGCACGCGCTGGTAGGCCAACTGCAGCTTCGCCTCGTGCTTCTGGAGGTAGTAGTTGACCCCGGCGTTGAATTCCCAACCCTCGTCAGCGCCCTTGTCGGCGACGGGGTCGAGGTCCCTGGCCACGTTCGGGTCGAGGTAGCCGACGCGGATCACCGGCTGGATCTTGTCGGTGACCAGGTACGCGAAGACTCCGTAGAAGCCCTGCGCCTCCACGCGGCCCGCGCCGCCGCCGTCGTACGCGTGGATGTATTCGGACTGGAAGAGCAGCGGCCCGCGCTCGTAGCGCGCGTCGAATTCCCAGCGGTCGCGAGTGGTGGGGGCGAGGCGCTCGCCGATGGAGGCGTAGCCCACCCCGGCCAGGGTGAGGCCCTCGATGGGGTAGACCTCCAGGCGGAGGCCGAGGTCCTTCGAGTTGTTGGTGTCCAGGTTGTTGGAGACCGCGCCGTTGAAGACGCCGGCGGAGTACATCCAGTTCTTGAAGGTCTTGGTGACGCGGATGCCGATGTCGCGCTTGTCGCCGTAGGCCACCCCCACCAGCGAGCGCTCGGGGAGGATGAGCTTGGCGGAGGAGTTGAAGCCCTCCCAGCTCACCGGGATCTTGAACTGGCCGACGGACACGTCCGCGACGGGAGAGAGGAAGGTGAGGTACACGTCCTGGAACGCGGAGGCCGCGCCCGGGAAGGTCTTCACGGTGACCGTGTCGCCGTTGGAGTCGGTGAGCGTGGTGTTGGTGGGCTCGCGAACGCGCGAGGGGTCGAACATCACGTTGTAGCCGACCATGCCCGGGACGATCTCGCCCTTGGCGGAGACCTCCGCGCGGCGAATGCGGAAGGTGTTGGCTGGGACGTCGGTCTGGTCGAAGACGAACCAGCCCTGGAGGAGGAGCCCGGGCTGGAAGAGGCCGTTGGTGCCAACGGCGATCTTCTTCGGGAGCTCGGCAATGGGGTTCGCCGCCGGCGCCGGGGCCGGTTCAGCAGGGGGATCAGCCGCGAGCGTGCTGCCGGCGAACGCGAGGACCAACGCGACGACGATGCGCCTCAACCGCAGGATTTCGATCATGGCGGCGCAATGTCACCGCCGTTCGTGACGGATTGATGACACTCCCGCAATTCTTATGCGGCAGGGAGCGTGAACGAGAACGCGGTGCCCTTGCCGGGGGTGGACGCCACGTCCACCGCGCCCCCCATCGCCTCCACCAGGTGCTTCACGATGGAGAGGCCCAGCCCGGTCCCACCCACCTCGCGCGAGCGCCCGGCGTCAACGCGGTAGAAGCGCTCGAAGAGGCGGGGGAGGTGGCGCGCCTCGATGCCGGGCCCGGTGTCCTCCACCACCACCCGGATCACACCGGCCGGCTCCCTCACGGCGCGGGCGCGGATCTCGGCGCCGCCGGGGCAGTACTTCACCGCGTTGTCCACCAGGTTGGAGACGACGTGCTCCAGCGCGCGCCGGTCCGCCCGCGCCCGCAGCGGCTCCCCGCGCTCCACCGCCAGCTTCAGCCCCTTGGCCGCCGCGCGGTCCGCGAACAGCCCCACCGCGTGGTCCAGCGCCGAGCCCAGCTCCAGCGCCTCGGTGGCCAGCTGGTACTGGCGGGACTCGATGCGCGAGAGGTCCAGCAGGTCCTCCACCAGCCGGTGCAGGCGGTCCGCGTTGCG
>DASRBA010000207.1:0-3037 GCA_035637895.1 Myxococcaceae bacterium | reverse complement strand
GGAGCGTGATGGCTTCGTCCTTGGGCAGCAGCGACTCCAGGTGCGCCACCAGGTCGCTCACCTGCGAGATCGCCTCCGGGTCCGGCTTCGCCTCGGCCTCCAGCGCCGCCAGGCGGTCCCGGTAGTACTTGATGTCGCCCTCCAGGCCCTCCCGGCCGAAGCTGGAGCGGTGCACGACCCCTCCGGCCTTCAGGTCCTGCTTCGCCTGGCCAGGCACCTCACCCCCGCACCCGGCGAGCACCCCCGCTGACACCGCGGCCACGATCACCCACAGACGCCTGCACATCGCCGACCACCTTTCGCTGTGGAGCGCCCGGAAATGGGCGCACCACGCGTGGGTGCCGGCGGCGGCGAAAACGATTCAGCGCCCCTGCTTCCTAATTCCTCCGCCCCCGGAGCCAGTTGTACCAGCCGGCGACGGTGGCGGCCGGCTGGGTCACGACCTGGACGATGGGATGCGCCTGCTGGTGGGCCTGCTGCACCAGCGTGGCCGCGTTGTCCGCCAGGTTCACCGCCTGCTGCCCGCCCGGCACCGTGCTGGCGATCCCGTTCTGGATCTGCTGCCGGTGGTCGATGACGGTCTGCGCGGTCTGCCCCGCCTGCTGCAGCAGGCTCTGCGCCTGGTTCTGGAACGCGGTGGCCCCGGCCTGGAGCGTGTGGACGACGTTCTGGCCCAGCTGCGCGGCCTGCGTGGCGCCCTCGTTCAGCGCCCAGTTCGCGCCGTCGCGGAGGACGTTGGCCGCCTGCGCGGTGTTCACGGTCCCGCGGATCTGCGCGCCGCCGCCCAGCCCGAACGCCGCCGAGGCGCGGGCGTTGAACGCCAGCTGCCCGTTGTGGAACCCCGCCTGGAGCTGCGCGGAGCCCTCCACCCCCGCGGTGCCGGTCGCGCCGGCGTGCACGCTGGCGACCTCCTCGCCGTTGCGGAAGAGCTGCAGCCGCGCCCCCAGGTTGGCCTGCGCGCCCGCGAAGCCGTTGGCGTCGAAGGAGACGTTGGCCCCGTTGGCGCCCAGGTTGAGGTTGAAGCTCAGGTTCCCGTTGATCCCCACCGCGCCGTCGGCGCTGAGCGTGACGCGGGCCTCGTACTGCTGGCCGTTGAAGGTGAAGGGGATGCGGTGCTCGAGCTGGGCGCCGCCGGCCGCGATGTTGGCCGCGACGTTCAGGTTCGCGTTGACGTTGAGCCCCTGCGCGGTGAGCGTGGCGTTCGCCTGACCAGAAGCCCGCGCGCTCCCCGCCTCGAAGTTCCCGGAGATGGTGGTGTTGGGGCCGATCCGGTGGCTCCCCTGCCGCTCGAAGAGCGCCCCGCCCGCCTGGAACGACGGGCCCTGGGCCTGGGCGATCTGCGGGCCGCCCACGTTGCTCTGCGGCGGCAGGCTCCCTCCGCTCGCCGAGCCCAGCGACTGCTGCCGCCGGACCTGGCCGCTCGCGCTACCGGTCACGCCCGTGGGCGACGGCGTGAAGCTGCTCTGCCCGCTCCAGGTGGTGACCGGGCCGGACGGCGGCTGCCGAGGCTGCGGCGGCGCCGCCGCGGGCGGGGTGGACGAAGAAGGCGCAGGGGTAGTGACGGGGGCCGGGCCCCCAGCTCCAACAGAGACTGGCATGTGAGATGACCTCCAGGTGGCGAGCGCCGCAGCGCCCGTCGTCATCACCTGGATTTTCGGCGCCTACCCGCGCGCGTTGCTCAACTCTTGAGAATCAAGGCCATTTACAGCGACACGAATGCTCCATTTTTCGGTAACGCCTTTTTACGGAGGCGGAGGGCGCCCAGGAGGAGCATCACCACGCCCGCCATCGGCACCCCGCCGGCCTGTCCGCACCCGCACGGCCCGACCGGGGCGACCAGGGGCGGTTGCACCTGCACCAGCACCGCCTGCGACGCGCTGCCGGCGGAGTTGGCGGCGGTGATCACCAGCCGCGCCACGCCCGAGTCCTGCGGCGTCCAGGTGATCGCTCCGGTCTTCGCGTCGATGGTGGCGCCGGCCGGCGGGCTCTCCAGCGCGAAGGACATCGGCGCGTCACCGGTGACGGTCGGCTTCCCGTCGTCGTCGTACGCGTAGGCCTCGCCCACCCGCCCCACCTCCGCGCCGAGGGAAGCGAACCGCGGCGGCTCCGTCCCGTCCGCCGCCAGCACCGTCACCTCCACCCGGTCCGAAGAGGTGAGCCCGTCGTCGTCCGTCGCCTGGAACGCCACCGGGTACACGCCCGGCGACGCGAACACGTGCGCCACCGACGGCAGGTCGCTGCTGCTGCCGTCGTCCGGGAAGGTCCACGACCGCTGGAGGATGTACCCGTCCGGGTCGCGCGCGGACGAGGTGAGCTGCACCGCCAGCGGCGCCCGCCCCCGCACCGGCGACGCGTACGCGCGCGCCTCCGGCGGCAGCTTGTTCCCGCTCCGCACCACCACGTCGATCGTCGCGCGGGTGGAGAGCGCCAGGTTGGACACGGTGAGCTGCGCCCGGAACGTCCCCGCGGCCTGGTACGCGTGCACCGGCGCGGCCGCGCTGGAGGCGGCGCCGTCGCCCAGCTCCCAGTCGTACGAGAGCGGCTGGCCCTGCGGGTCACGGCACTGGCAGAGGAGCGTCACGGCCACCGACCCGTCCGGCTGCGGTTGCATCGAGCCCACGGACAGCTTCGCGGTCGGCGGCAGCACCCCGCCCACCCCCAGTTGCACGGACGCGGTGGCGACGCCCCGCCGGCCCAGCTCGTCCGTCACCGTCAGCGCCGGCGTGTACCCGCCCAGCGCGCCGTAGGTGTGCGTGGCCCGCGCCGAGGAGATGGGTGGCGAGCCGTCCCCCGGCTCCCACTCGAACATCACCAGCGACCGGTTGGGCGCCGCGGAGGACGCGGCCCCGTCCAGGACGACGTCCAGCGGGACGCCGCCCGAGGCGGGACTCGCGTTCGCGACCGCGATGGGCGGCGCCGCCGGCGCATCCACCACCGTCACCTGGAACGCGTACGGCGCGCTGCTCAGCGGCGGCGCGCCCGCCACCAGTTGCACGTTGAACACGCCGCTGGCCAGCGGCATCCAGCTCACCTCGCC
>DASRBA010000206.1:0-14965 GCA_035637895.1 Myxococcaceae bacterium | reverse complement strand
GATCTGCGGGTGGCCGCTCCCAGCGCCGAGCTGGGGCTCACCGAGGTGACGCTCGGCATCATCCCGGGAGGGGGAGGGACGCAGCGGCTGCCGCGCCTGATTGGTCCGGGGCGGGCGAAGGAGCTCATCCTCACCGGGCGTCGCGTCGGGGCGGCCGAGGCGCTCGAGCTGGGGCTGATCAACCGGGTGGCGCCGGAGGGCCGGCTGATGGAGACCGCCTGGACGCTCGCCGAGCAGATCGCCGCCAACGCCCCCATCGCCGTGGCCGCCGCCAAGCACGCCATCGCCGAGGGGCTCTCCCTCCCCATGGACGACGCGCTGAAGCTGGAGCTGTCCCACTACGAGAAGGTGCTGGGGACCGAGGACCGGCTGGAGGGCCTGCGCGCCTTCGCCGAGAAGCGACCGCCCGTATTCCGGGGGAAATGACCTGCCCGGATGTGAGTGGGTCTTACAGCAACCATGTAGGTTTCAGGCGGACAAACAGGGCATGGCTTCCATCCGCACCGCCGCCGCGCCCGTCCAGACCTCCGACCGCTCGAATGGCCTGACCCTCCCGGTGGGACGCCGCGCGGAGGCAGCCAAGTCCGCGCCAGCGCAGCGGAATCCCGTGACGGATCGCTTCAATGGCGGCCCTGGCTCGAAGCCCGCCCCGCTTTCGCTGGCGCCCGCCGCCGGCAAGCCGCTGGCCTCGCCGCCCGCGCTCCCGTCCTGGTACCCGCAGAACTTCGACCTCGCGGCGGCGGGGGAGGGTGTGAAGGGCGTCCTGGAGGCGCAGGGGCAGGCGGCCTCGGACATCGGCTCCGGCCAGGTGCACCGCCTGGTCTTCAGCGACGGCGACGGGACGCTCCTGGCGACCAAGGAGCCCATCTACCTGAAGAACAAGGCGACCGGGCAGTACCTGACCTACCCCGGCACGAGCGACCTGGTGATGTTGCCGGGCGCCACCAGCCGCGACACCGCGGCGGGGATGGCGGAGCTGAAGAAGAAGTACCCGGACCTCCCGCTGGACCAGTACGCGATGGACTTCTCCGAGTACGGCTCCATGGCGGCGCTGCTGCGGACCGGGGCGGTGAAGCCGATGCTGGACCGCTTCCAGACGGTGGACAAGGACCCGACCTCGCGCGACTTCGTGATCACCGCCCGCTCGGACGCCGCGGTGGTGCCGGCGATGAAGCAGTGGACCTCCGACCGCGGGGTGGACCTGAACGGCACCTTCGTCACCAGCAACCCGGAGCTGGGGAAGGCGCTCCACTTCACCGACGCCCCCTTCACCAGCGGCCAGAAGAAGGCGGTGGGGATGGCGGCGGCGATCCAGGCCTACGGCCCGGAGAACATCCAGAGCCTGGAGTTCCACGACGACGGCGACGACAACCTGGCCGCCTCGATGCAGCTGCTGCCGAAGCTGTACCCGAACATCGACTTCAAGTTCTACGACTCCATCTCCAAGGGGAGCTTCGAGTTCGAGCCCCGCCTGATCGCCCACTCCGAGGGAGGCAAGCTGGTGGCCGACGGCTGGGGCAGCGGCGCCACTCCCGGCGCGGCCCTCACCGACGAGCAGGTGGCCGCGTACGGCAGCACCGACGACCTGCCGGTGCCGGTGGACCCGCGCCTGACGGACGCGCACCCGACCTGGTGAGCCCGGTCAGAACCTGACCAGCACGCCCACGCCGCCCGGCGCCGGGACCACCGCGAGCGCGGCGCGGTCGTCGTTCCAGTCGGTGAAGACCGCCTCGAACGCCGCGCCCAGCGCCAGCGCGCCCGCGCCGATGAACAGCGCGTTGGCCACGAACGCCCGCTGCTGCGTCTCCTGCTTGGCCTGCTCCAGCGCCCCCGCCTCTACCGCCGAGGCGCTCGACGCGTCCACCAGCGTCCGCCAGCGCGTGTAGCTCTGACCGGCGAGGAACCCGAAGGTCGCCCCGCCCGCGCCGGCCGCCGCGCCGAGCCCCGCGGTGGCGAAGAACGGCCACTTCGGCAGCGGCGGCGGGTTGAGCTTCCGCGCCACCGCCTTGTCCACGCCCCGGGTCTTGCCGGGGAGCAGCCCGCGCTCGGGGAAGAGCCCCTGCACCGCGGGGCCGATCAGCGCCAGGAGCTCCTCGCCGGATCCCTTGGGCACCTGCTTGGTGAACGACTGCGCCACCTTGGCCCGCTTCGCATCCAGCCGCTGCACCGCGAAGGTGACGCTCTGGCCGACGGTGGTCACCCGCAGCGAGATCAGGTCGTCCGCCGCCAGCGCGTCCACCAGCTCCGCCATGCAGGAGGTGTCCTCGCTGCAGCCCATCAGTTGCCGCGAGCGCTGGAAGGACACCATCTGCTGGATCTCGTCCGCGGCGA
This sequence comes from Myxococcaceae bacterium, assembly GCA_035637895.1. GTDB lineage: Bacteria > Myxococcota > Myxococcia > Myxococcales > Myxococcaceae > DASRBA01. The sequence goes on along the minus strand of DASRBA010000206.1, from coordinate 12,634 downwards.
TGGCGGTCACCCGGTCCAGCTTGCGGATCTCCGCGGTGATCGCCTGCCCCAGCGCCGCCTTCAACCGCGAGTCGACGCCGGGGTCCACCGCCGGATCCAGCACCGCCACGCGGATCGGCTTGGGTCCCTTCTTGGGCGCCGGCGGCGGCGGCATCGGCAGGTCGACGTGCTTCGGCTCGGACGCGGCCAGCGCGGTGAGCACCAGGAGCGCGATCATCAGTATTGCTCCACGCAGAGGATGCGGCGCAGGCCGTCGCAGGACGCGGTCCCCCCGGCGATCGCCGCGCTGGAGGTGGCGTTGCTGGTGCCGGCGCGGCCCATGTTGGCGCTGGTGTCGTCGACCCAGGCGGCGCAGTTCGTCCCCGAGTTGGTCCAGCCCGCCTCCAGCCCGGTCCACGCGTCGCCCGCGGCGGTGAGCGCGTGCGCCAGCGGGAAATCGAGGAGGTTCTTGTCGTTGGCCCTCCCGATCACCGGCCCGTTGCGCGTCTCCGAGATGTAGTTCCTCCCCTTGGCGAGCACCCAGTTGGCCTGCTGGTCGCCCTGGTTGGCGGTGACGGAGGCGATCCGCGTGAAGAGGGGGTTGTCCACCGACAGCATCGCCGCCGACGTGTAGAACAGCTGCTGGCCCTGGACCGGGTCGGTGTAACAGAGCGAGTCGAGGATGAAGTAACTGCCGCCGCCCGGGTCCTGCATGTTCCCGGTGTGCCCGGCGGTGGTCGTGAAGATGATGCGCTCGTCGTCCTGGATCGTGACCTGGAGCGGATCGATGACGGGGTTCTGGTAGCCGGGGTCCAGCAGGGGGAAGGCGGCGGTCACGGAGAAGGTGATGTCCACCGTCGGGTCGTACTCCCGGATGTTGTTGTCCAGCGCCGTCACCGTCATCACCGTGCCGACGTTCCAGGTGTTCTCGTCCAGCGTGAACTGGGTGGGCGACACCACGACCTTGCTGGAGTTGGCGCTGGCCGGGCGGACAGTGACCGCGCCGTGCGGCTTCGAGGAGAGGGTGACCCGGATCTGCTTCGGGGAGTCGATCGCCTCCATGGTGGAGTAGGAGCCGTAGAAGCTGTCGTCGAACTTCAGGCCGGACACCTCTTCGTCGTGGTTCTGCCCGATGATGTCGTCCACCACCAGGTTCGAGTAGTTCGGATCCGGGCTCACCGTGTTGCTGCTCTGGACCGTCCAGTCCACGTCGGCGGGGATCTCGTCGTACGGGTCGTCCACCGGCTGGATGATGACGTACTGATCCTGGTCCCAGTTTCCCGCGTCGAAGGTGAGGACGCGGGAGGCGGGATCCACCGTCACCTGGTCCGTGGTCAGCGAGGTGAAGGTGATGGAGACGTCCGCGGTGGGCTGGGTGAAGAGCGAGACGTACGCGTAGGCGGCGTAGTTGGGCTCGTAGGTGTTCAACCCGGTGGCCCCATAGATCCGCACGCCGGGGCTGTCGTTGTCCGTGTTGTGACCGTCCACGGACCCGGTGGCGCCCTGGAAGTGGGGGTCCGTGGAGACGGCCGGCCCCAGGTTGATCTGGTACGGGGCCCGCCCGTCGGCGATGGGGAACGGGTCGTCCACGCCGACGACGAGGACGGTCTGCGGCGTGTCCCACGTCCCGCCGTCGAACGCCAACGCCGCCGGCGACACCGTGGCCTCACCGGCGTCCGAGGAGCTCACCGGGACGATCACCACGGCGGAAGGCTGCGCGGACAGCCTCACCTGGATCGACTGCGGCGTCGCCGGCGTGTCCGACTCGGAGGTGGTGATGGACGGGGGACTGGCGCGGATCGTCGGCACGTCCGAGTCCGCGTTGGTCGCCGGGATCCGGATCTCCGCCAGGCTGCTGTACCGGGAGTCGTTCGAGGCGGGCGGGCCCACCACCACCTCGTAGGGCTGGGGACCATCCACCACGTCGTCCGGCACGCCCTGGACGGTGACCGTCTGCGCCTGGTCCCAGTTGGAGTCGTCGAAGATCAGCTCCTGCGGGAGGACCCTCGCCTCCGCCGGCCGGGTGGAGATCACCGGCACCCGCACCGGCGCGGTGGGCGTGGCCCCCAGCACCACCGCCAGCGAGGCCGCCGACGACGCCCCTTTCTCCGCGGTGGCGATGGCCGTGGTGGGCTGCACCCGGACTTCGGGGACCTCCACCACCGACCCGTTCTTCGCGCAGCGGCCCTGGTCGACCTCGCAGTGCCATCCGTCCGGGCACGGCTCGCCGCCGTCGCTGCAGGTGATCTGCGAGCCGTCCGGGACTTCAAAAGTGTACGTACAGGCCACCACCGTCGCGGCGGCCACCGCCAACAGCACCGGTCCAGAGCGGGCCATGACCCTCCCTCTGGACCGGATTCAAGCACCCTTTGACGCCGGCCGGGGCGCTACATCCGCGGCTGGTCGATCTTCGCCTGCGCCTTCCGGGAGATCTCGTCCGCCTTGATCTCCGCCTCGCCCAGCAGGGTCCGGGCGCGGTCCTTGATGTCCTGCCGGAATTCCACGCCCGGCCGGGTGGCGAACGCCAGGCCGGCGACGATGCCCACCGCCGCGCCCAGCACGAAGACGCCGAACCCGCCGAACGCGCTCTTGCCCGGCCGGTACGGGGCCAGGCCCACCTTGTGGAGCCAGCGCTCCGCGTCGATGTCGAGGTCCATGTCGTCCATCCTCTCCTTCACGAAGTCGATCGCGTCCCCTGCGAAGTTCTTCAGCACATACGCCTTGGTGATCAGGTCGATCATCCGCTCCTCCATCAGCTCTGGTTGGGTGCTGCGCCTCTGGGATCCGGACCGAAGGTAGGGAGGCGTGCCGCCGGGCGCATCCCCGGGGCAGGGCATCCCCCGTCGCCCGGCCGTCCTCTCGTCGACCGGGTGACGTTGCCCTGCTATGAGCGGCCCGCCATGTCTTTCGACGAGCGCCTCAAGCAGCGGATCGCCCAGGTGGAAAAAGGCGGGGCCGCCAAGTACCACCAGAAGAACCAGGAGCAGGGGAAGCTGTTCGCCCGCGAGCGGATCCGCCTGCTCTGCGACCCCGACACCTTCGTGGAGGACGCCCGCCTGGCCAACAACCAGGACCCGGAGCTGCCCGCGGACGGCGTCGTCACCGGCCTGGGCAAGGTGCACGGCCGCCCGGTGGCCGTGATGGCCAACGACTCCACCGTCAAGGCGGGGAGTTGGGGCGCTCGGACGGTGGAGAAGATCCTCCGCATCCAGGAGACCGCCGGGCGGCTCCAGGTCCCGCTCTTCTACCTGGTGGACTCCGCCGGGGCGCGCATCACCGACCAGGTGGAGATGTTCCCCGGCCGCCGCCACGCGGGCCGCATCTTCTACAACGAGGTCCACCTCTCCGGAGAGGTGCCGCAGATCTGCCTGCTCTTCGGGCCGTCCGCCGCCGGCGGCGCGTACATCCCGGCCTTCTGCGACATCGTGGTGATGGTGGAGGGGAACGCCTCCATGTACCTGGGCAGCCCGCGGATGGCGGAGATGGTCATCGGCGAGAAGGTCACCCTGGAGGAGATGGGCGGCGCCCGCATGCACTGCAGCGTCTCCGGCTGCGGCGACGTGCTGGTGAAGACGGAGTTGGAGGCCATCGACTTCGCCCGCCGCTACATCGCCTACTTCCCGCAGCACTTCCGCGAGCGCCCGGCCGCCGCCCCGCCCAGGCCGCCCAAGGCGTCCGGCAAGCGCGTCGAGGAGATCATCCCGCCGGACCAGAACAAGCCGTTCGACATGTTCCAGCTCATCAACGAGCTGGTGGACGAGGGGAGCTTCCTGGAGATCAAGAAGCTCTTCGCCCAGGAGCTGATCACCGGGCTGGCGCGCATCGGCGGGCGCTCGGTGGGCATCCTGGCCAACCAGCCCAAGTACAAGGGCGGGGTGCTGTTCGTCGACTCGGCGGACAAGGCGGCGCGCTTCATCTGGCTGTGCGACGCCTTCAACATCCCGCTCCTCTACCTGGCGGACGTCCCCGGCTTCATGATCGGCACCAAGGTGGAGCGGGCGGGCATCATCCGCGCCGGCGCGAAGATGATCTCCGCCGTCTCCGAGGCGTCCGTCCCCCGCATCTGCGTGGTCGTGCGCAAGGCGTACGGCGCCGGCCTCTACGCCATGTCCGGCCCCGGCTTCGCCCCCAACGCCACCCTGGCGCTGCCGCAGGCGATGATCGCGGTGATGGGGCCGGAGGCGGCGGTGAACGCCGTCTTCTTCAACAAGATCCAGGAGAAGCCAGAGGCGGAGCGGGCGGCCTACGTCGCCCAGCTGCGCGAGGAGTACCGGCAGGACGTGGACCTCTACAAGCTGGCCGGCGAGCTGGTGGTGGACGAGGTGGTCCCTGGAGACGAGCTGCGCTCACAGCTCGAGCGGCGGTACGAGCTCTACTCCGCCCGCTTCGAGGCCCCGCCCCGGAAGAAGCACGGCGTGCTCCCCGTCTAGTGGGACCTGCCATGACGGGGCGGTGACAAGGCCTGGGAAGAATCCGTCAAGGGCCGCCTGTCGTAAGTGCTCACGGCTATACTCGCGCTCCGGGCCACATGATCACACCCTCCTCCGCCTCCGCCGAAACCGCCTCGACGGTCACCTTCAACCGCATCCCGAACTGGACCGAGTACGTCGGGGTCGCCGCCTTCTTCGCGCTCCTCATCGCCCTGAGCGTGAAGGTGGTGGAGGCCATCCGCCTGGGGAGCTGGGTCTGGGTCGCGGTGGCCGCGGTGGGCGGGTTCATCGCCGCCGACTTCATCTCCGGCCTGGTGCACTGGCTGTTCGACACCTGGGGCAGCCCGGAGACGCCGGTGGTGGGCAAGACGTTCATCGTCCCGTTCCGCGTCCACCACAGCGACCCGATCGACATCACCAGGCACGGCTTCGTCGCCACCAACGGCCACAACTGCCTGGCCACGGTGCCGGTCCTGGCCGGCATGCTCTTCCTCGACATGCACTCCGCCTGGAACGCGGGGGCGCTGGCCTTCTGGATGACGACGTGCCTGGGGACCTTCGGCACCAACCAGTTCCACAAGTGGGCGCACCAGGAGGAGGTCGGGCCCGTGGTGGCCTTCCTCCAGAAGCACCACCTGGTGCTCAACCCCCGGCACCACGACACCCACCACACCCGCCCGTACGACCAGGCCTACTGCATCACCACCGGGTGGATGAACCCCGTCCTCCGCGCCGTCCGCTTCTTCCGCGTCGCCGAGTGGGCGATCACCAAGCTGACCGGCGTCCAGCCCCGGAAAGACGACCTGACGACGGCGTGACGCGGCCGGGCGCACGCCCCCCGTGACCGCCGAGCGCGTCCTGGGCTAAGACCGCGCTCCTGATGGACTTCGAGCTTCCGGAGAGCCACCGGGCGCTGCAGGCCTCGCTGCGCGCCTTCTGCGAGGAGAAGGTCAAGCCGCGCGCCCGCCAGTGGGACCACGAGGAGAAGTTCCCCATGGAGGTGGTGCGCGAGCTGGGGCAGCTCGGCGCGCTGGGCATCCTGGTGGCGGAGGAGTACGGCGGCGCCGGGATGGACGCCCTGGCGGTGGCGGTGGCGGTGGAGGAGGTGGCCCGCTACGACGGCTCGCTGGCGCTCACCGTGGCCTCGCACAACGGCCTGGGCACCAGCCACGTCCGCGTCTTCGGCACCGCGGAGCAGAAGCAGAGGTACCTCCCGAAGCTGGCCACCGGCGAGTGGCTGGGCGCCTGGGCCCTCACCGAGCCCAGCTCTGGCTCCGACGCGGCGGCGATGAAGACCACCGCCGTCCGACGCGGCGACACCTGGGTGCTCAACGGCGCCAAGATGTTCATCACCCAGGGCACGGTGGGCGACGTGTTCGTGGTGCTGGCGTTGACCGAACGGGAGAAGAAGCAGCGCGGCATCACCGCGTTCATCCTGGAGAAGGGTCTGAAGGGATTCTCCCAGAAGCCCATCCACGGGAAGCTGGGGATGCGCTCCTCGGACACCGCGGAGCTGGTGCTGGAGAACGTCGAGGTCCCGGACTCGCAGCGGCTGGGCGAGGTGGGCGGCGGCTTCATCGACACCCTGAAGATCCTCGACCGCGGGCGCATCACCATCGGCGCGCTGGCGGTGGGGCTGGGGCGCGGCGCGCTGGAGGAGTCCGCCCGCTACGCGAAGGACCGCCAGGCGTTCGGCCAACCCATCGGCGAGTTCCAGGCCATCCGCTGGATGCTGGCGGACATGAGGCTGGAGAACGACGCGTCCCGCCTGCTGGTCCATAGGGCCGCGCGCGCCGCCGATTCCGGCCTCGCCTACGGCAAGGAGGCGTCGATGGCCAAGCTGTTCGCCTCCGAGGCGGCGATGCGCGCCTGCAACAAGGCGGTGCAGATCCACGGCGGCTACGGCTACACGCGCGAGTTCCCGGTGGAGCGGTACCTCCGGGACGCCAAGCTCTGCGAGATCGGCGAGGGCACCTCCGAGGTGCAGCGGATGATCATCGCGCGGGAGATCTTCAGGGCGTGACCCGGGAGGCGGCTGGGGCATGAGGGAGCGGCTGGAACAGCTGGGGCTGCGCGTCTCCGACGGGGCGGCCGGCATGGAGGCGGTCCTCGCGCTGCGGCAGCAGACGCTGCTCAACCCGCTCACCCGCCGCGAGGTCGAGGAGGTCACCTTCTCCGTCGCCGGGGAGCTGCTGGTGCCCATCCAGCCGCCGGAGCTGGTGGGTATCGCCCCCATCTCCATCCCGCGCCTGACCAGCACCGCCGACCTGGAGGCCCAGGTCCACGCCGCCTTCAACGAGAACGTCCTGCAGCTCCAGCGGCGGAGCGGCCAGCTGCAGGCCATGGGGATCGCCTCGCGGGTGGAGCCGGGCACGATGCAGCTCACCGCCGAGCTGGAGGGGTCCGGCCACGAGTTCCTGATCGCGCTGGACAGGCGCGGCGGCTTCCGCGTCCTCAAGGCGCGGCGGGACGGCGCCGAGGTGGACGTCTCCGCCGGCCATACCTTCGACCTCAACGAGTTCCGCGAGCGCGCCGGGCTGATCGGCTACCTGGTGGCGCTCTTCGGCGGCGAGGTGCACGAGGACCACGCCCCGCCCCGGGGCGCCGCCGCCGAGCTGGAGAACCTGATCAGCCACGCGGAGATCGCCGAGCGCTTCGGCCGCGGCGCCCTCGTCCCGCCCCACAGCCCGGTGGACGTCCTGATGGTGCTGGAGGCGGGCGGGCAGGCCTACCGCTTCGCCGCCGCGCGGGTGGTGGGGCGCACCTTCCGCGGCCTCCTCGCGGGCGCGTCCGGCAAGCTGTGGGCGGAGCGGTTCGACCTGGACGACGACTTCCCCGGGCCCAGGAAGCTCCTGGCGGACCTGCTGCAACTGCCGGAGTCCGAGGTGAAGGTGGTGGCCGAGGAGGCGCCGTGACCTCCCCGCCGTCGCTGGCCGCGCGCGTGCTCCAGGGGGACGTGCGCGCCGCCAGCCGGCTGATGCGGTGGATCGACGACGGGCTGGAGGGCGCCGTCGCCGAGCTGCGAACGATCTTCCCCCACACCGGGAACGCCTACGTGGTGGGCATCACCGGGTCTCCGGGGGCGGGGAAGTCCACTCTCACGGACCGGCTGATCGCCGGCTGCCGCAAGCGGGGCCTCACGGTGGGCGTGCTGGCGGTGGATCCCACCAGCCCCTTCACCGGCGGCGCCATCCTCGGGGACCGGATCCGGATGCAGGACCACGCCGGGGACCCGGGGGTGTTCATCCGATCGCTCGCCACCCGCGGCAACCTGGGCGGGCTCTCCCGCGCCACCGGCGACTGCATCCGGGTGATGGACGCCATGGGCCGCCAGGTGATCTTCGTGGAGACGGTGGGGGTGGGGCAGGACGAGATCGACATCGCCCAGATGGCCCACTGCACGGTGGTGGTGGTGGTGCCGGGGATGGGCGACGACATCCAGGCCATCAAGGCCGGCATCCTCGAGGTGGCCGACGTCTTCTGCGTCAACAAGGCCGACCAGGACGGGGCGGACCGCACGGTGCGCGAGCTGCGCTCGATGCTGGAGCTGCGCCACGCCCTCAAGCCGCCGCCTTTGTACGACCACGACGAGCACCACCGGATGAAGGGCGCCCCGGCGAAGGTGGAGCCGAAGGACGACGAGTGGGAGCCGCCCATCGTCAAGACCGTGGCCGCGCGAGGGGACGGCGTGGAGGAGCTGTGGGAGGCGGTGGAGAAGCACCGCGCCTTCCTCGAGCGCACCGGCCTCAAGAAGGTCAAGGAGCGGACGCGCGCCGCGACCCAGTTCGTGGCCCTCTTGCGCGAGCGGCTGCTCTCGTCTGCATTGCACAGGCTGGAGCGGGAGCGGGGCCGCCTGGAAGAGGTCGCCTCGAGGATCGCGGAGCGGGCGGCGGATCCCTACGAGCTGGCCGAGTCGCTGGCCAGCCAGCTTGCGGAGTGACGGGTGGAGAACGGGGAGAAGCTCACCTCCGAGGAGCGGGTGGAGAAGCTGGAGGCCAAGCTGGGCACCTCCATCTCCGGCGAGCGGTCGCTGATGCTCGCGGCGCTCACCCACAAGAGCTACGTCAACGAGCACCGGGACGGCGGCGCCCACAACGAGCGGCTGGAGTTCCTGGGCGACGCGGTGGTGGACCTGGCCATCAGCCACCGCCTGATGGAGCGCTTCCCCCGCGCCACCGAGGGCGAGCTGTCCAAGCTGCGCGCGCTGCTGGTGAACGAGGACTCGCTCGCGCGGGTGGCCCGCGCCGCCGGGCTGGGCGAGCTGCTGCTGCTGGGCCGGGGCGAGGAGATGACCGGGGGGCGGGAGAAGAGCTCCGTGCTGGCGGACGCGCTGGAGGCGGTGATCGGCGCGGTGTACCTGGCCGGCGGCCTGCCGCGGGTGATGGAGCTGGTGGACCGCCACTTCGGCGAGGCCCTGGCCGGGGTGGCGGAGGGGCGCAACGGGCTGGACCACAAGACGCTCCTGCAGGAGGGCGCCCAGGAGCGGCTGCGGCTGTCGCCGCGCTACCGGGTGGTCGCCGAGTCCGGCCCCGACCATGACAAGACCTTCGAGGTGGAGGTCCTCCTCGGCGAGGAGCCCTACGCCCGCGCCTCGGGGAAGTCGAAGAAGGAGGCGGAGCAGCAGGCCGCCCGCCGCGCGCTCCAGCGCCTGGCGGAGAACGACCCCGCGAAGTAGGCGACGCCGCGCCCAAAAAGCGCTTGGCGGGCGGGGGCTGGCTCACTACAAGGCGGTCCCCCGTATGACTCGACTCGCTGCCGTCCTCGCCGTGACCGCCCTGGCCGCCGCCGGGTGCAAGAACGAAAGCCCCCCGCCACCGCCGGCCGCTCCGCCTCCCGCGCAGCCGGCGACGCCACCCCCGGCGCCGCCCGCGACGCCTCCGCCCGCCGAGGCGGCCACCCCCCCCGCGTCGACGGGCAAGCCCCTGATGGACGCGGCGCTGGCCGGCAAGCCGTTGACGGCGGTGATCCAGACGTCCCTGGGCGACATCACCCTCGAGCTGTACTCGAAGGACGCGCCCAAGACGGTGGCCAACTTCGTGGGCCTGGCCTCGGGCGAGAAGCCGTGGACGGACGTCCGCTCCGGCACGGCGCAGACCAAGCCGCTCTACGACGGGACCATCTTCCACCGCGTCATCCCCGGCTTCATGATCCAGGGAGGGGACCCGCTGGGGAACGGCACCGGCGACCCGGGCTACCGCTTCGAGGACGAATTCCAGAGCGGCCGCGCCTTCGACCACCCCGGCATCCTGGCCATGGCCAACGCCGGCCCCAACACCAACGGCTCCCAGTTCTTCATCACCGTGGCGCCCACCCAGCACCTGACCGGCCACCACACCATCTTCGGGAACGTGACCAAGGGCTACGACGTCGTGGAGAAGATCGCCAACGCGCCGCGCGACGCCCGCGACCGGCCGCTCCAGACCGTCAGCATCAAGAAGATCGTCGTCACCGAAGGAAAGTGAGGAGGCAACGCCATGGGCATGATGGACGAGGTGCGCGCCGGCAAGGACCTGTACGCGACGTTCGACACCACCGAGGGGGCGATCGTCGTCAAGCTGTTCACCAGGGAGGCGCCGAAGACGGTGGAGAACTTCGTCGGGCTGGCCACGGGTGAGAAGCCCTGGAAGGACCCCGCCAGCGGCGAGGACCGGGCGGGCGTGCCGCTGTACGACGGGACCATCTTCCACCGCTGCATCAAGGACTTCATGGTCCAGGGCGGCGACCCGCTCGGCCGCGGCACCGGCGGCCCCGGCTACAAGTTCGAGGACGAGTTCAAGAGCGGGAAGACCTTCAACAAGCCGGGCCTGCTGGCGATGGCGAACTCCGGGCCCAACACCAACGGCTCGCAGTTCTTCATCACCGTGGCGGAGACCTCCTGGCTCAACAACAAGCACACCATCTTCGGCGAGGTGGTGCAGGGCTACGAGCACGTCGCCCGGATCGCCAACGTCATCCCCAAGGGCGCCGGGGACCGCCCGAAGACGGACGTGAAGATCAACAAGCTGACCATCTCCACCCAGGCCGCGTGACCCGCGCCGGGTTCGCCGCCCTCATCGGCCGGCCGAACGTCGGCAAGAGCACGCTGCTCAACCGCCTCACCGGCGAGAAGCTGGCCATCGTCTCGCCCAAGCCGCAGACCACGCGCAACCGCATCATGGGCGTGGTCACCGTGAAGGAGGGCCAGGTCGCCCTCCTGGACACCCCGGGCATCCACCAGGCCAAGGGGGAGCTCAACCGCCGGATGGTGGAGGTGGCGCTGCGCGCGGCCGCCGAGGTGGACCTGGTGTGCTTCCTCATCGAGCCCGCCGCCGACGGGAACCCGGAGGTGGGCCCCGGCAACGAGCGCATCCTCGAGGAGCTGAAGCGGCTGAAGAAGCCGGTGGTCCTGGCGATCAACAAGATCGACGAGGTGAAGAAGCCGCTGCTGCTCCCGCTGATCGCCCTCTACCAGGACCGCTTCCCGTTCGCGGAGGTGGTCCCCATCTCCGCCCGCGACGGCGACGGCGTGAACCGCCTGCTGAAGCTGCTGGTGGCCCTGCTCCCCGAGGGCGAGCCGATGTTCGACGAGGACGTGCTCACCGACCAGGCGGAGCGCGCCCTGGTGGCGGAGTACGTGCGGGAGCAGGTGCTGCGCCACTGCCGGCAGGAGGTGCCGTACTCCTCCGCGGTCCGGGTGGACATCTTCGAGGAGCGGGAGCGCGACCGCGGGCTGGTGAAGATCGAGTGCTCCATCCTGGTGGAGCGGGAGAGCCAGAAGGCGATCGTCATCGGCAAGCGCGGGGCCATGCTCAAGGCGATCGGCACCGACGCGCGCAAGCCCATCGAGCGGCTGCTGGGGACCAAGGTCTTCCTCTCCCTGCGCGTCCGCGTGGAGGAGAACTGGACCGAGCGGCCCGAGGCGCTGCGCAGGCTGGGCTACGAATGAAGCCATTCGTGGCCATCGTCGGTCGCCCCAACGTGGGCAAGTCCACGCTCTTCAACCGGCTGGTGGGGCGCCACCTGGCCATCGTCGAGGACGTCCCCGGCGTCACCCGCGACCGCCACTACGCGGACGCCGACGCCGAGGGGAAGCCGTTCACCGCCGTCGACACCGGCGGCTTCGTGCCCGACGAGGAGGACGAGCTGCTCGCCTCCGTTCGGGAGCAGGCGCAGCTGGCGGTGGAGGAGTGCCAGGTGGTGGTCCTGGTGGTGGACGGGCGCGCCGGCCTCACCGCCGCGGACCACGAGGTGGCGGCGTTCCTGCGCAAGAGCGGCAAGCCGGTGGTGCTGGCGGTGAACAAGCTGGACACCCCGGCCATGCGCGAGGCCGTGGCGGGGGAATTCTACGGGCTGGGCTTCGAACGCCTGGTGCCCCTCTCCGCCGAGCACGGCCACGGCCTGGGCGCGCTCTCGGAGACGCTGGCGCCGCTGCTGCCGGACGCGCCCGAGGAGCCCCAGGCGCCCGCACCGGAGGAGCCGATCCGCCTCGCGGTGGTCGGCCGTCCGAACGTCGGCAAGTCCACGCTGATCAACGCCCTGCTCAAGCAGAAGCGCCTGGTGGCCACCGCCCAGCCCGGCACCACCCGCGACCCCATCGACTCCGAGCTCACCGTGGACGGCCGCCGCGTCATCCTCACCGACACCGCCGGCATCCGCCGCAAGCGCTCCATCGCCCAGCGGCTGGAGAAGTTCGCCGTCCTGGCCTCGCTGAAGGTGATCGAGCGGTCCGACGTGGCGGTGCTCCTGATGGACGCCACCGAGCCCGCGGTGGACCAGGACGCCAAGATCGCCGCCGTCGCCGAGGAGCGCGGCCGGGCCCTGGTGCTGGTGGTCAACAAGTGGGACCTGGTGGAGAAGGACCGCCGGAAGGAGGAGGCGTTCCGGGCCGCGCTCAAATACGAGCTCAAGTTCGTCTCCTACGCCCCGGTGATCTTCACCTCCGCCCTCACCGGCGCGAAGGTCCGCAAGGTGGTGGAGGTGGCCCTCCAACTGGGGGACCAGCTCCGCCACCGCGCCTCCACGCCCCACCTGAACCGGCTGCTGGAGCAGGTCCAGGACGCGCACCCCGCGCCCATCGCCGGCGGGCGGCCGCTCCGGCTGTACTACATCGCGCAGGTGGGCACCTCGCCCCCGACCTTCACCATCACCTGCAACAGGCCCGAGGCCGTTCCCGAGGCCTACAAGCGCTACCTCAACAACCAGCTCCGCCAGACGTTCGATCTGAAGGTGCCCATCCGCCTGCACTT
>DASRBA010000205.1:0-16366 GCA_035637895.1 Myxococcaceae bacterium | reverse complement strand
ATGGGCGGCGTCTTGTCCTCGGTGGGACTGGCCGGTTCGGCGCTGGCCCCGGAGTTGGCCACCTGGAGCTTGCCGATGTTGCTCCAGGCCGCGGTGAGGATGAGGAAGCTGATGGTCACCGCCATCAAGTCGATGAAGGGGACGAGGTTGATCTGGGTGTCCAGGGGCTTCTTGCCGCCCTTGCCGCCCGTCCCCAGGTCCATTCCGCCGGCCATGCGCGCTCCTCCTTCGACGTGCTGCTGGGGTCCTCAACCACCTGACACCACCGCCCCCGCCCAGGTTCTCCCAGGCGGAGACGGCCGCCTGCCTGGCTACTCGTCGTCGCCGCCGCCGTGGCCGCCGCCGCGCGGAGCGGTCGCGTTCTTGAACTTGTCCTTGTTGGAGATGATCAGGTTCAGCACCGAGACCGACGTCTCGTTGATGTCGTTGATCAACGTCTGGGTGCGGCCGTTGAGGATCGAGAAGGCGACCAGCGCCGGGATGGCGGTCACCAGCCCGAACGCGGTGCAGTTCATGGCTTCGGAGATGCCGTTGGCGAGAATCGCCGCCTTGTCGGCCGGGTTCACGTTGGCGACCGCTTCGAAACAGGTGATCAGGCCGAGCACGGTGCCGAGCAGCCCGGAGAGCATGGCCGCGTTGCCGATCATCGCCAGGTAGCCGGTGCGCGCCTCCAGGCGGGGCGTCTCGCGGATGGAGGCCTCGTCCAGGGCCGCCTGGACCTCCTCCTCGCCCTTGGGGACGTTCATCAGGCCAGCCTTCACCACGTTGGTGAGCGGCGTCGACTTCTGGCCGGCGACGTAGTTGATGGCCTTGTCCAGATCGCCCGCGTAGATGTGCTTCTTCAGGCCGCGGAGGAAGCCGTCCTTGTTGATGGAGGCGGACGCGAACAGCACCATCGACCGCTCGATCATGATGGCCAAGGCGACGATGGCGCAGAGGGCGATGGGGTACATGCCCCCTCGTCCACCTTCCCATCGGTGCTGCAGGTCCTCGAAGAGGGTGCGGCCTCCTCCAGCCCCTTCAGCGGCCTCTGCAGCCCACAGCACGAGCGACTTCAGACCCATGAACATGGTGTGAATGCCTCCAGTAAGGCTCGGGAACGTATGACCCGTCATCCGGCTGGGGAAGAGGGATGCCGTCCAGGCGAGGCCGGACTGTACTTCCGACAATAAAAGCGTGTCAAGGTTACGTCTGGCATAACTGCCCGATATCCCTGGGCAATTGCTTGGGGACCGGACGAGCAGTCGTTCTGGTATAGGCGATTTCATGTCTCGAAAACGGATCGGAGAGCTGCTGCTGGAGCGGGAGGCCATCACCCCGGAGCAGCTCGAGGAGGGTCTGGCGCACCACCGGAAGACCCGGCAGCGACTGGGAGTGGCGCTGATCCAGCTGGGTTTCCTCACCGAGTCCGAGCTGGCGCAGGTGCTCTCCCAGGCGCTGAACATCCCCGCCATCGACCTGGAGGTCATCCAGCCGGAGTGGGGCGCCATCCACATGCTCCGCTCCCGCTTCTGCGAGAGCCACGACCTGTTCCCCTACGCGATGGAGGGCGGCAAGGCGGGGCGCAAGCAGCTGCTGGTGGCGATGAGCGACCCGATGAACGTGCCGGCGCTGGAGGAGATCGAGTTCTCCACCGGCCTGAAGGTGAGCCCGCGCATCGCCACCCTCTCCGCGGTGCGGCGGGCGATCATGCGCTGGTACCACAAGGTGAACCCGGACAGCGCCCAGCTGGACGCCCAGACGATGTCGGTCATCCAGAAGGGCGAGGTGGTGCTCCAGGTCCCCGGCGGCGACGACGAGGTGGTCCAGGGCGAGCCCCTGGGCGCCGAGGACCCCGTCCCCACCGACCGCACCGCCCTGGCGGACATGATCAAGGAGCGGGAGTCGAAGGCCAAGGCGTCCGGCAAGGCGACCCGGGCGTCGCTGGCGGCGGACCTGGACTTCCTCTTCGGCGAGCAGGACGACGCCAACCCGGTGGAGGCGCTGGAGCGGAAGTTCTGGGCGCTGATGCGGCTGATGGCGAAGAAGGGCCTCATCAGCAAGGACGAGTTCTCCGCCGAGCTGGACGAAGACTCCGAGTGACGCGCGCCCGCCCGCGCTACTCCGGCAGCGGGAGGCGGATGGAGAAGCGCGTCCCCACGCCCAGCGCGCTGTACACCTTGATGACCCCGCCGTGCTTCTCCACGATGCCTTGGACGATGGAGAGGCCCAGGCCGGTGCCCTTGCCGTCCGGCTTGGTGGTGAAGAACGGCTCGAAGATCTTCTCCAGGTGATCGGCCTTGATGCCGGTGCCGGTGTCCGCGACCTCCATGCGGACGTCGTTCCCCTCCACCCTGGTGCTCAGCTTCACCACCCCGCCCGGCTGCATGGCGTGGCAGGCGTTGGTGATGAGGTTGACGAACACCTGGACCAGGTTGCCGCGCACCGCGAGGACCTGGGGGATCTCCCCGTACTCCCGCTCCACGGCGACCTTGTGCTGGTGGAGCACGTGGTCGCAGAAGCTCACCGCCATGTCGAGCAGCTTGTGGAGGTCCACCTTCTCCGGCTTGTCGTCCGCCGGCCGGGCGTAGGAGACCAGGTCGCGGGTGAACCTGAGGATGCGGTTGGAGTTGTCGATGATCTTCCGCAGCTTGTCCTGGTCCGCCGGGTCCGCCTTGGGGTTGAGGACGTTGCGCTGGAGCAGCGCGTCCGCGTAGGTGGCCACCGCGGTCATGGGGTTGTTGATCTCGTGCACCACCGAGGCGGCCAGCTGCCCCAGCGAGGCCAGCTTCTCCGCCTGGATGATCCGCTTCTCCAGCTCCTTCACCACGGTCAGGTCCTGGCCGATGGCGATGACGCCCTCCACGTCGCCGCGCGCGGTGAGGACGGCGGAGGTGGCGAAGGAGACGCGCACCTCGCGCCCGCCCGCGCCCACCAGCCGCGTCTCGAAGTTGGAGACCTGCTCGCCGCGGAGCGAGGCGGCCACCACCCGCTGCACGCGCATCCGCTCGTTCTCGGGGATGAAGTTGATCAGGTCCTGGCCCAGCACCTCGTCCCGCCGCAGCCCGGTGAGCTGGGAGATGTTCTTGTTGAAGACGACGATGCGCCGCTCCCGGCTGGCCACCAGGATGAGCGCGTTGGCGTGCTCCAGCAGCTCCTCCAGGTACTTGCGGACGAAGGTGAGCTCGTCGATCAGCTTGGCGTTGCGGATGCCCACCGCCACCTGGTTGGCCAGCTGGATGAGCAGGTGGTTGTCGTCCACCAGGTCCGCCTGCATCCCTTCCGGGTACTCGATGTTGATGACGCCGAAGAGCTGGCCGGAGGCCACCAGCGGCGCGCACAGGGAGCGCGAGGTGCCCTGGAACATCAGCGGCACCTCGTCGTCGATGACCTTCACCCGCTCGGGGGGGAGGGTGGACACGTGGAGGTTGGTCTTCTCCGCCGCCACCCGCTTGAACACCATCACGTCGGAGGCGCCGTCGGCCAGCCGCCCCTCCGCGTAGAGCGAGGTGAGCTGGAGCGTCCGCTGGTCGGCGATGCGGACGCAGAAGGAGCGGCCGGGGAAGAGCGCCTTCACCCCGCGCGCTACCACCGCCACCAACTCTTCTTCGGAGGCCGAACCGGCCACCTCGCGGCCCAGCTCCAGCAGCGTCTGCTCCACCTCGGCGTGCTTGACGATGGCCCGGCCGGCCGCGGCCAGCGAGCCCACCGCCGCCGCCTGCGCCAGGTTGCGCGCCACCACCGCCACGGTGTCCCCGCGGCGGGAGAGGGTGAGCGTCACCTGCTGGCCGGAGCTCAAGGTCACCTCCACGTCGCGGTGGTCGCCGTCCGGAGGCACCTCGCCGGCGATCTCCTTGAGCACCGTGGCCAGGTCCTGCCCCGGCGAGACGCGGGCGCCGCACAGCCCGTCGAAGGCGCTGTTGGTGGTGAGCAGGTGCAGATGCGCGTCGCACAGCGCCGCGGGGTGCTCGAGCGCCTCGAAGAACGCCTGGAAGGCGTCCTGGGTCAGGCTCGGCGTCAGCCGGATGGCGTGGATGTCACTCTTCATGCGACGACGCCTTGTCCAGGTCGAGGATCTTCGCCTGGCCGATGTACGACTTCGTCTCGTACCGGGTGATCTTCCCGATCTTCCGGACGATCTCCGCCATCCGCTCCGCCTCGCGGTAGATGATGTCCACCGGGCGGAAGGAGAAGTCGTCCTCCTTGAGCTTGCGCTTGAGCAGCTCCGCGTAGCCCATCACCGAGGTGAGCGGCTGGTTCAGCTCGTGGGCGGCGGTGCCGGCCAGCGCGACGATGACCGCGTTCCTTTCGGACTCCTCCAGGCGGGTCTCCGCGTCGGACAGCTTGCGCTCCAATTGCAGCTTGTCGCGGAGGTCGGTGTAGACGCCCACGGTGGCCGTCTCCCGTTCGCCCTCGTAGAGGATGGCGGCGGTCATGTTCACCGGGACGCGCTCGCCCGCCTTGTTGATCAGCTCCTGGCGGGTGACGGTGAGCCGGCCGCGCCCGCCCTCGTCGTTGCTGCGCAGCCGGGTCATCACCTCGCGGGAGATGCTGGGCGGGTAGAGCTCGCGGACGTTGAGCGAGGCCAGCGCCTCCTCGGAGGTGTAGCCGAGGATGGACGCCGCGCCCTGGTTGAAGAGGATGACCTTCCCGGTGAGGTCGGCGGCGATGATCGCGTCCACCGAGGAGTCGATCAGCCGCTCCAGGAACTCCTTGGTGTGGCGCAGCTCCTCCGCCATCTGCCTTTGCACGGTGACGTCGCGGAAGGAGACGATGGAGGAGGCCGCCCCCTCGTGGATGGGCGCCGCGCAGACGGAGAGGGTGACCTTGCGGCCGGCCACCGTGCGCGCCGCCAGGTCGATCTCCCGGCGCGACTCGCCGCGGGAGATGGACCACAGCACGTCCATCAGCACGCCGTCGTCGGTGGGGTTGGTGAGCGCGTTGATGTGCCGGCCCAGCGCCTCCGCCTGGCTCACGTCCAGCATCTGGGCGCCGGCGGGGTTGAGCAGCAGGAGGCAGGCCTTCTCGTCCAGGATGGCGATGCCCTCGGACATGCTGGCGAAGTAGGACTCGTAGCGCTGGAGCTGGGCGGCGCGCTCCTCGGCGGCGATGCGGGCGCTCTTCTCGCGCGCGGTCTGCCCGCGCTCCGTCTCCAGAAGGCGCGCGTTGCGCAGCGCCACCGCGGTGGCGTGGGCCACGGTGGCCAGGAAGTCGATCTCCCGCTTGGCGAACTGGGGCCGCTCCGCGGACGCGCGCAGCAGCAGCACGCCCAGCACCTTGCCGCCCACGGACAGAGGCAGCGCGACGATGGCGTGGACGCCCTTGGCGGAGACCTGGCTCTTCACGCCCTCCAGCAGCGGGTGGGTGGGGACGTCCTCCACCAGCACCGGCTGCCCGGTGCGCACGCACTCGCGGATCTCCGGGTAGCGCGCCAGCTCGATGCGCAGCTCGCGCAGGCCGGCGTCGTCGGACGCGGCGATGACGAAGCCCGCCTCGCGCTGCTCGTCCAGCACCACCAGCGAGGCGCGCAGCACGCCCATCTCGGTGGCCAGGCGCCGGGTGACGTCGTGGAGGAGCTGCTGCACGTCCAGCGAGGCCGCGTAGTCGGCGGTGAGCTGGAGCAGCAGGGAGAGGTCCCGCTCGCGCTGCCGCGCCTCCAGCCGGGCGCGGACGGCGGCCTCCGCCTGCTTCAGCCGGAAGGGCAGCTCCTGCTCCAGCACCGAGCGCCCCACCAGGTCCGCCACCTGGAGCGCCTCCGCGCGGCGGGCGCGGGCGGCGTCGCACCAGTCCACCACCGCCACGATGGCGCGGACCTTCCCGCTCTCGGCGTCGGCGGCGGCGGTGGCGGCGAGGTTGATCAGCCCCGCCTCGGTGGTGGCGTCCACCACCGCCACCGAAGCCTCCTCGCCCTTGTCCGCGGGCAGGAGGACCAGTCCCACCTCCTCGGCGGCTCGCGCGGCGACGGGGTGGATGGGGGCGTCGGGGGGGAGAACCACGACGCCCGTCTTGGGAGAGGCGGGGGTTGCCAAGCCGGATCTCGGGGGCGATTCGCCGCGCAGTCTACACGCGGCGGACCGTTCGTCCTCAAGCCGGCCGTCGGTGACCGGACGACGCTTCAGCCGATCTCTTGATCTCGCGCGTCATCCGGGGCAGGCGATCAGATGCCCCGGCCGAAGGTGCCGCGCCCCCACTGGTGGTGGTTGTGGAAGCTGTACGGCACCCACACCGACTGCTGGGTGGACTCGTAGTGACCGGGCATCCACTGCTGGGCGTAGTGCGCAGGGACGCACACGTTCGCCGCCGAGCGGTACCAGCCGCGCTGCCGGAAACGGGTATTGCACTGCTCCGGGACCCAGACCTGCTGGTACCGGCCGGGGACCCACTGCTGGACGACGCGCTGCTCGTAGTGGCCCCGGCGGTCGCCCTGGTAGCCGTCGGGGCGAGGCTCGCCCACCGCGATGCCGGGCTGCTGATAGGTCGGCTGCTGGGACTGGTACTGCTGGTTGTACTGCGGCTGCTGGTCGTACTGCCGTTGGTAGTAGCCGTCGTCCGCCCGGGCGGCCAGCGGGGCCATCGACAGGGTGAGCGCCGCGCCGACCAACGTCATCTTGAAGCTCATGGTGTTGCCTCCTTGCGTTCTTCGACGCGGAGGCGACGCGGGCATTCTAAGGTGCCCGGCCCATGATCGGCCTGGTCGTCACCGACATGGACAACACGCTGTATTCGTGGACCTTCTACATCGTGCCCGCGGTGGAGGCGATGGTGGAGGCTGTCTGCCGGGCGACCGCCTTCCCCCGCATCAAGGTCATCCAGTCGCTGAAGGCGGTCTACGAGAAGTACGAGTCCAACGAGTACCCGTACGTGCTGCAGGAGTCGTCGATCTTCGAGGAGTTCCCCGAGTTCGACAGCTTCGACAAGCTCGTCATCCAGCCGGCCAAGGTGGCGTTCGCCGAGGCGCGCCGCAAGTACCTCAAGCCGTATCCGCGCGTGCTGGAGACGCTGAAGGAGCTGAAGCAGCGGGGCGTGCCGGTGGTGGCGCTGACGGACGCGCCCCGGAATCCCGCCGAGCAGCGGGCGAAGCTGTTGAAGGTCGACGAGTCCCTGACCGCCCTCTACACGCTGCCCGGCTTCCAGTTCCCGGAGCTCAAAGGCGAGCGGCTGATCGCCGAGCAGATCGTCCAGCGCGAGGAGCGCGGCGAGTACCGCGCCAAGTGCGAGGTGGTGGAGCTGCCGCGGGACCACGAGAAGCCGGACGCTCGGGGGCTGCGGCAGATCTGCGCGCGGTTCGGGGTGGACCCGAAGGACACGCTGGTGGTGGGGGATTCACTCAAGAAGGACGTGGCGGTGGCGAGGGCGGTGGGCGCCGTGGACTGCTGGGCGGAATACGGGACCTACAACCCGCCCGAGTACCTGGAGCGGTTGAACGTGGTCTCCGCCAAGGCGATCACCCGGCGGCACGCGGCCTCCGTGCTGGACCAGGACGCCAACCAGCCGCCCTCCTCCGCCACCCACGCGCTGTCGAACTACTGGCAGATCCTCTCCATCCTCGACGCGCGCCGCTGACGTGGACCTCCGCGCGCTGAAGGCCGCCCTCGCCGACGCCGCCGCGGCGCTCCCCGCGGCCACGGCGTTGCGGGAGCCGGAGGCGCGGAAGGTCTGCGAGCGGCTGGGGGACCGGCTCCGGCGGGACCTGCTGCCCCGGCTGGCGGCGGAGGCGCCGGTGTTGATCGTCGCCATCGCCGGGCCGAACAACGTGGGGAAGTCCTCGCTGTTCAACGCGCTGGTGCGCGCCTCGCTCTCGCCCGCGCGCGCCGAGGGCGGGCTCACCAAGCAGTGCCTGGCGGCGGCGAACCCGTCCCTGTGGCAGGGCGAGCTGCGCGCCTTCGTGGAGCGGCGGTACGAGGTGGTGCCGGTCGCGGATGGAGAGACGCCGCCGGTGGACCAACCCGGGCCGCCCGGGCGGCTGTACCTGGCGCTGCGGCCGCAGGTGGCGCCGGGGCTGCTGCTCCTGGACACGCCGGACTTCGACAGCGTCTACCAGCGGAACCGGCAGGCGTCGGAGGCGCTGCTGGTGACGGTGGACCTGGTGGCGTTCATGGTCTCCCGGCACACGTACCAGAACGCGGCGCTGGTGCAGTTCCTGAAGGAAGTGGTGGGGCGGGGACGGCCGTACCTGCTGGTCTACAACGAGGCGCCGAGCGCGCAGGTGGCCTCCGAGCACCTGGCGAAGCTCGCCTCGGACGTGGGGCAGGCGCCGCTGGCGCGCTTCTGTGCGCCCCACCAGCCGGCGGTGGAGACGGGCGCGCAGCTTTTGGCGACCGAGCCGCTGGACGGAGGCCACCCGCTGCCGTTGCTGCTGTCCGACCCGGCCGATGCGTCGAGGCTGAAGGCGCGCGCGCTGGCGGCGTCGCTGGAGGACGCGGCGGCCGAGCTGGTGGAGGTGGCGGAGGCGGTGACGTCGGAGGCGCTGGAGCCGGGGCGGCTGCGGGCGCGACTGCGGCACGAGCTGGACGTGGTGGGGCAGCGGGCGGCGCTCAAGGCCGTCCCGGCGGACGTGCTGGTGACGGCGTTCCGGGACGAGCTGGACGCGCGGTCCGCGGTGCACCGGTTCATCCGGTTGCCCTTCCGGGCGCTGGCGACGGCGCTGGGCTTCGTGGGGCGGAAGGTGCGGGACGCCGTGACGGGGACGCCGCCGCGGCTGGACGAGGTGTGGGAACAGTCCGAGCGCGCGCTGCGCGACGGCGTCCGGGAGGTGGCGGAGGCGCTGTCGCTGGAGGTGCCCGCGTTCCGGGGGGACGAGGCGACGCGGGCGCTGCTGGAGCGGTCGCTGGGGGTGGCGCTGTTCGAGCAGCTGGACGGGCCGCTGGGCATCGCCGAGGTGCGGGAGCAGCGCGAGGACCGGACGCGCCTGTACGAGTTCTGCCGGACGCTGGTGCGGGCGGAGCTGGACCAGGGGAAGGAGCAGGAGGCGGCGCTGCAGGCGCTGGCGACGCTGGTGTACTCGCTGCCGGCGGGGGCGGCGGCGGTGGTGACGGCGGCCACGGGCGGCATCGGCCACGACGCGGCGGTGTGGGCGGGGACGGTGCTGTCCGCGCCGCTCTTGGAGAAGTTCGTGGACCTGCTGGGGTCCACGGTGCGGCAGCGGGTGTCGCAGACGTGGGCGGAGTCACACGGGCGGACGCTGGCCCTGGCGCTGGAGCGGCGGTTCTTCCCGGAGCTGCTCTCGGCGCTGGACGTCCAGGTCTCCTCCGCGCAGGCTACGGCGGCGTCGGTGCGCGAGGTCTCCGGGAGACTGGAGGCCGCCGTGCGAGGCGCCCAGGGAGGAGGACGATGACGGCGGGCTTGCCGGACCCGGCGGAGGTGCAGACGCTGGTGCAGCGCGCGCTGGGGCTGCCCTGGCTGGAGGACGAGCGCGGGCGGATGCTGCGGCTGGTGCAGGACTACGCGCGGAGCATGGACCGCCCCGAGGCGGCGCTGGTGCTGGCGGTGGTGGGCGCCACCGGGGCGGGGAAGTCCACGCTGGTGAACGCGCTGGCCGGGGAGTCGGTGGCGCAGGAGGGCGTGGACCGGCCGACGTCGCGGGCGGCGGTGGTGTACGCGCCCCAGGACGCGGTGCTGGAGGGGTTCGACCCGAAGGCGGGGAAGGTGGTGCGGTACCAGCCGAAGGCGTCGGCGCCGGCGTCGGGGCAGGTGTTCATCGACACGCCGGACACCAACAGCGTCCAACCCGAGCACCGGGAGCTGGCGAGGTCGCTGCTGGAGCGGGCCGACGTGGCGGTGGCGGTGATGCACCGGGGGTCGGTGGCCGAGGCGGCGCAGATGGACTTCCTGCGGGAGTTCGCGCGGCGGCGTCGGCTGATCTTCGTCGTGAACTTCGCGGACCAGCTGGGGGCGGCGGCGCGGGACGAGCTCAAGGCGCAGGCGCGGGAGCTGACGGAGAAGCACCTGGGCGTGCCGGGCGGAGAGGTGGCGGTGTTCGCGGTGAGCGCGCTGCAGGCGAAGTCGGGGGTGGACGCGTCCGGGGAGTGGACCGCGTTCGTCCAGGCGGTGCGGGAGCTGTCCTCGCGGGCGACGGTGGAGAAGGTGCGGCGGAGCAACGCGGCGGCGATCCTGGCGGAGCTTCAGGAGGTGGTGGAGGAGGCGGAGATCCGCGCCGAGGCCGCCGTGCTGGAGCTGCGGAACAAGCTGGAGCGGGGGATGCAGACCGCCAGCGAGGGGCTGCGGCAGAACTTCGCGGCGCGGATGGAGGCCGCGGGGGTCTACCTCTCCTCGGAGATTCGCCGCCACGCCGCGGGGCGATTCTGGGGGCCGTCGTCGTGGTGGCTGCGGCTGTCGGCGCTGTCGGCGGGCGGGATGACCGCGGCGGCGCTGGTGGCGCGGCGGAGCCTGCCGGCGGGCCTGGTGGTGGGCGCGGCCTCGGCGGTGGCGGACAAGGTGCAGAACGCGGCGCGGGCGCGGGCGGCGGAGGGGTGGGTGGTGCGGACGGACGACGACGGGACGGTGGCGTCGCACGCTCGGGCGGCGGTGGGCGGGGTGCGGTCGGCGGCGAACCTGCTGGGCATCACGCCGGAGCAGGCGGGGGTGCCGGACATGGAGGAGATCCTGTCCGCGCTGCTGGAGGTGCGGGCGAACGCGTGGCGGCACATCGAGGGCCAGGCGGTGGGGTTGACGGTGGCGCGGTGGTGGGCGTGGGCGAAGTGGCTGCTGGTGCCGCTGCTGAACCTGCCGCTGCTGGCGCTGCTGGGGCACGCGGCGTTCAAGGTGGTGCAGGCGTACCTGCTGGGGCCGCTGCTGCCGGCCGAGTACTTCTTCAACGCCCTGGCGCTGGCGCTGGTGGTGTCCGTGACGGGGGCGATCCTCGGGTCGGTGACGCTCGCGGGGGCGACGGCGGCGGTGCGGAAGGCGGGGAGGGACCACTTCGAGCGGGGGCTGGATCAGCTCGCGCACGACGCGCTGGAGCAGATCGGCGCGCCGCTGGAGCGGGCGAGGGAGGCGGCGCAGAAGCTGGCGGAGATCGAGCTGCCCTAGAGCTTTGTCGGGACGATGGCCGTCGCCGGGACCGTGGTGGCCGCCGGGACCGCCGTTCCACCGGCGGGCGATGGCGACGGCGACGGCGGCGAGGCGCCCTGGGCGGGCGCAGTCAGGTCCTGCGGCGCGGGCGCCTTGGTCGTGGCCGCCACCTGCATCTTCGGCAGCTCGCACTTCGGCGCGGCGATCTCCGCGTCCAGCTGCGGGTCGCCGTACCCGGTGATGCTGGCGTGCACGGAGGGGTTGTTCCACCCCGGCCCCGCGGCCCGCGCCACCTTGAAGTGCAGGTGCGCCCCGCACGCCCACCCGGTCTTCCCCGAGTACCCGAGCAGGTCGCCCGCCTTCACCCGGTCTCCCGCCTTCACCGCCACCTTGCTGAAGTGCAGGTACTGCGTCTCCAGCCCGTTCTGGTGGTCCACCACCACGTAGTTGGCGAACGGCGCGAACCGGGCGTCGCACCCGCCCACGCTGCTGTCACCGCGCGCCAGCCGCACCACGCCGTCGTACGCCGAGACCACCTGCGTCCCTTCAGGCATCCGGAAGTCCCACGCCCAGGTGTCGTGCTGCAGGTGACTCCCCACTTCGTGCGCCTGGGAGACGGGGAACGAGAGGCCGCACCCGAACGGCACGTGCGCCTCCGGGATGACCAGCATGGCCGCGGTGGGCGCCGGGGGGACCATCGCCGGCGCCGCCGGGGGAGCGGGTTCGGGCGCGGCGCTCAGGGTCAGGAGGGCGAGCAGAGCGAAGAGCAGACGCATCGAAGACCGGCGCGATCAACGCGCTCGGCCCCGGATGCTATTCCAGTCGCGGCCCTCTCAGCGCCGCACGCCTAGTGGAGGTACGGCTCGCCTGGCTGCCTGGGCTTGGTAGGCACCATCGAGACGGCCGCCCGCTTGCCGGCCCTGGTCGCCAGCGCCACGCCGAAGGCCAGCAGCGCCTTGCGGAGGAGTTGCTGGTAGCCGGGCGCGTCGTCCGCTCGGGTGGCGATGCGCTCCGGGTGCTTCCACGCCCGCCCCAGCGCCTCCCATCGCCGCCGGACCTGGCGCCGGGCGGTCAGGTGCCGGCGCACCATCACGAGCCCGACGCCGAGCGCCACCACGCCCGCCACCGCCGAGGCCGCGATGATCAGCGTCCCCTGGTGCGCCTGGACCTGGTAGCGCCAGTCGGTCGCCTGGAGGCGCCGCCGGTCCAGCTCCTTGAGGGTGGTCAGCAGGTCATCGCGCATCCGATCTGCCGCCACGTTCGCCTGCTCTCGCGCGTCGCTCATGTCAGCTGCTCCCGGGCGATGGCCACGTCCCGCTTCAACCGTTCCTGTGTCTTGGGGAGCGGCTGCCGCGGGAGCTTCCGCACGCCCGCGAGCGCCAACCCTCCCCCCAGCACCAGGACCACCACGCCCACCAGGGCGACGGCCAGGGGCTCGACGATGGGGAAGAGCAGCGCCAGCGCCACCAGCAGCACCGAGATCGCGCAGAGGGCGGCCGCGCCCCCCGCGCCGATCAGGATGCCGGACATCTTGGCGGCCTTCAGCTCTCCCCGGATCTCCTCCTTCGCGTGCAGCACCTCCGCCCGCGCCAGGAGTCGTGCTTCCCCCAGCGCGAGGCGCACCAGCTCCGACGTCGACATCGAACGGAGCTGCTGTTCGTCGAGACGTTCGCTGTCCACGGGTCTCCTCCCTCGGAGCTCAAGGTGGACGCGCGGGAACAGGCGCACAAAGACGCCACGGGCGGATGCCTGGTCTGCGACGAGACGGGCTGGGGCACGCCAGGTCAGGGCCAGACCATTACGCGTACAACGGGTGCTTCTCGTTGGCGGACTGCACGGGCGAACGCTTCCTCGTCCCCTTCCAGCCGCGGTTGCCGGTGCGCGCGTTCGGCCAGTTGTCCGGGTACTGGGTTCGGCCGGACGATCTCCGCTCCGGGCTCGTCGTCTACGCGTCCTACAAGATCACCGGTTTCCCGTGCACCGATGATCGGGGGGGACCGGTGCGGCTCCTTCGCGCGTCGGCGCTGGTGCCGCTCTCGACGCCGGTGCCTTCCCTCCCGGACGTCGGTCCGTTGCACCAGGAGAAGCTGAGCCCGCAGTAGCCGCAGCCCGCGTCAATCACCTCATCCCGCGGCCGGGTGGGCTTGGCGGGCGAGCCGCGCCTCCAGCAAGGCATCCGCGGCCGCGATCAGTCGATCGGCCCCAAGGACGTGGCGCCGCAAGCGCGGAGGCAAGCACGCCTCTCCCTGCCCCGCGCCGAGCAGCGCACCCGCGACCGCCGCCGCCGCGTCCGCCTCCCCACCCCACCGCAGCACCGCGGCCATCGCCTCCCGGAAGTCGTGGGGCAGCCGCAGCGCCGCGTACGTCCCCAGCAGCAGCACCGGCCACGGGTGCTCCGGAAGCCCGCCGTCCTCCTCCAGCGACGCCGCGCTCACCCCCACCCGCCGGATCAGCTCGGTGGCGCGCTCCACCTCCCAGCTCAGCAGCCGCGGCAGGTGCCGCAGCTCCTCCGCCAGCGCCGGGTCGTGCTCCGCCGCGCTGGCCGCCATCGCCCCGCACAGCCGCTCCGGCGACGCCGCCTCCCCTGACACCACCGCACCCACCGCCCGGGCGAACGCCGCGCACGCCGCCGCGCAGGTCGGGTCCTTGTGCGTCACCACCGCCAGCACCCCCGCGCTCCTCGCCACCCGCCGCCCGTCCATCTCGAACAACCCCACCGCCAGCCCCCGCGACACCGCCGACGCGTCCCGCACCCCGAACCCCTCCCCCGCGCTCATCCACGGCACCCCGCGCGCCAGCCGCTCCGCCGCCGCCGCCACCGCGCGCGCGGGCTGCACCACCGCGCCGTCCTCCATCGCCGCCGCCAACCTCGCCGCGAACCGACGCCCATCCATGGCGCCCGCCTCGGCGATGGCCTCCGCCGCCAGCACCGCCAGCGCGGTGTCGTCCGACCCTTGTCCCTGCGGAAACCTCCCGCGCGGCTTCGGCGCGAACGCGTCCGCCAACTCCGGGAGCCGGCGTAGCCCGGCGGGAGGCACACCGCGCAGTGGGAACCCCAGCGCGTCCCCGATGGCCAGGCCGAGGAAGGCGGCCCGGAAACGGTCCTGCAACTCTGCGCGGGCGCTCGACATTCGACGGGAGGACCGACGCAGCTTACTGCCCCGGACATTCCCCGAAGATCTCTCCGGGATCTGTTGCCCTTCCAGCACGTTACCTGTACTCCTCCGCCGCCATCGAGGGAGGGCCGTGCCATGGACCTGACGATCGACGTGCATCGCTCGCCGGTGGGGAAGGCCCAGACGCCGGAGGAGCAACGAGGCTTCGGCAAGGTCTTCACCGACCACATGTTCGTCATGCACTACGAGCGCGGACGCGGCTGGCACGACGCGCGCGTGGTCCCCTACGGCCCGCTCACCCTCGACCCGGCCACCGCCGTCTTCCACTACGGCCAGGCGATGTTCGAGGGGATGAAGGCCTTCCGCGCCCCCGACGGCGCCGTCCGCCTGTTCCGCCCGGAGCGCCACTGCGAGCGGATGGCCGCCGGCGCGCCCCGCCTCTGCATGCCCTCCCCGGACCCGCGCTTCATGCAGCGCGCCCTGTCCACCCTCATCGGCGTGGACCACGACTGGGTGCCGTCGGATCCGCAGGGCGCGCTCTACATCCGGCCCACGCTCATCGCCACCGACCCGCAGCTGGGCGTGCGCGCTTCCAGCCGCTATACCTTCTTCGTCATCATCAGCCCCGTCGGCCCCTACAACCCGGCCGGCTTCGAACCCCTGCGGATCTGGGTGGAGGACCGCTACGTGCGCGCCGCGCCGGGCGGGCTGGGGTCGGTGAAGGCTTCGGCCAACTACGTCGCCTCGCTGCTCGCCTCCGAGGAGGCCCGCGCCCGCGGCTACGCCCAGGTGCTGTGGCTGGACGCCGCCAACCACCGCACCATCGAAGAGGTCGGCACCATGAACCTCTTCGTCCGCATCGCCGACGAGCTGATCACCGCCCCGCTCGAAGGCACCATCCTGGGCGGCGTCACCCGCGACTCGGTCCTCACCCTGGCGCGCAGCTGGGGCCTGAAGGCCACCGAGCGCCGGCTCACCATGGACCAGCTGGTCGCCGCGCAGAAGGACGGCTCGCTGCAGGAGGTGTTCGGCTGCGGCACCGCCACCGTCATCGCGCCCGTGGGCGAGCTGGGCTACCACGACGGCCGCCTCACCGTCGGTCGCGGCGAGCCGGGCGAGCTCTCCCGCCGCCTCTACGACGCCATCTGCGGCGTCCAGCACGGCACGCGGCCGGACACCTTCGGCTGGATGGTGGAGGTCCCGAAGCTGGAGGCCACCGGCCAGCGGATGCGGCTCACCGGGTAGCCTCCTTCGCCGGCCCCGCCTTCACCAGGTTCTCCAGCGGCGGAGAGGCGGCCTCGTCGTACGCCGCCAGGTCCGCCTGCGCCGCCGCCGCGCGAGGGTCCCCGGCCAGCGCGTAGCACTTCGCGCGCTCCTCCAGGAACCCGCGCTCCCAGACCGGGAGCGGTTCGAGCTCCGCGAAGGCGCCCGCGCACAGACCCTTGGCGTCCACCGTCCCCGCCAGGCGGATCCGCGTCCGCAGCCGGCGCTCGTCGGCGCTCTTCACCGCGAACGGCTGCGACAGTCCGTCGAACACGCGCCGGCCCTGGGCGGCGTCGTGCGAGGCGATGGAGCCGGCCACCTGGAACGCGAGGTCGAGGGCCCAGTCCTGCGTCCACGGGTCGGTCCGGTGGCGTTCGAAGGCGCCCACCAGCGCGTCGGTGGCGTGCGGCAGGGCGCCGGTGGCGGCGGACCGCAGCGCGCGGAACACCCCCGCTCCCACCGGGTCGAACTTCTCCACCTGGGCCAGCACCTGGTCCGCCTGCGGGTCGTTCTTGAGCGCCAGCACGTAGGCGGCCATCTCCAGGTCCGCCGGGTGCCGCAGGCGCGCGTCCTGCTTGAGCAGCGCGTAGGCGCCGTCGAAGTCGCGCGCCTCCACCTGGCGGGAGATCTGCGAGAGCTGGATGGCGTCCACCGGCAGGTCCAGCGGCATCGACGGCAACCCCGGGTGGGACCGCCAGCGCGCCGCCTCCACCGCGTTCCAGTCCACCGCCCCGTCCAGCGCCAGCTTGTCCTGCCCGGCGCGCCTGGCCAGCATCCACGCGCTGGAGACGGAGAACCGGCTGTGCGAGCCGAGCGCGCGCGCGAAGGAGAACTCCACCACGTTGCGGTCGTCGGTGTTGATCACCGCCGCTCCCGCGGCCACCGCCTTCACGAACGCGGTGTCGCCCACGAACCGGGAGAGGACGCCTTCCGGGCCGGCCACGCCCCAGGTGCGCGCCAGCGCCTCGCGGTACGGCGTGCTCAGCGCGGCGTCGCGC
>DASRBA010000204.1:0-6495 GCA_035637895.1 Myxococcaceae bacterium | reverse complement strand
CGCCTCGATGATGGCGCTGGCCTGGCACGCCCCGCGCGCGGCTCATTTCAGCTCGGCGGGGCGCCGCCTCGATGATGGCGCTGGCCCGGCGCGCCCCGCGCGCGGCTCACTCCAGCTCGGTGAGGCGCCGCCTCAACAATTGTTTCTCCTGTTCCGACCCCGCGCGCTCCAGCGCCGCCGCGTAGGCGTCGCGCGCGTGGTGGGCCTCGCCGAGGCGGGAGTGGAGGTCCGCCCGCGCCGCCTCCAGGAGCGCCAGCCGCCTCAGCTCCGGCTCGGCCGCGATCTCCTCCAGCGCCTCCAGCCCGCGCGCGGGCCCCTGCGCGTAGGAGAGCGCGATGGCGCGGTTC
This sequence comes from Myxococcaceae bacterium, assembly GCA_035637895.1. Classification (GTDB taxonomy): domain Bacteria; phylum Myxococcota; class Myxococcia; order Myxococcales; family Myxococcaceae; genus DASRBA01. Next base: position 6,148 of record DASRBA010000204.1, on the reverse strand, counting down.
AGCCGGACCACCGGGGACGGGTCCAGGCGCGCCAGCTGGTCGTAGGAGGCCACGATGCGCGCCCAGTCCGTGGTCTGGAAGGAGGGCGCCAGCGCGTGGCAGGCGGCGATGCCCGCCTCCAGGTGCAGCTCCGTGAGCTCCTCCCCGGCGGCGGAGAGCGCCAGCTGCTCCAGCCCCTGCCGGATCATCGCCCCGTCCCAGCGGGAGCGGTCCTGCTCCGCCAGCGTGAGCAGCCTCCCGCGCTCGTCCGCGCGGGCGCGCAGGCGGGACCCCTGCAGCAGCATCAGCGCCGCCAGCGCGTGGACCTGCGGCCGCCGGGTGGCCGGGTGGTCCAGCAGCACCCGGCACAGGCGCATCGCCTCCGCGCAGAGGTCCTCGCGCACCGCCCGGTCGCCGCCGTGGGCCGCGTAGCCCTCGGAGAAGAGCGCGTACAGCACGGTGAGCACCGGCGGGAGGCGGGCGGACAGCTCGGAGCCCGCGGGGACCTCGAAGGACAGCCCCTCCTCGCGCAGCCGGGCGCGGGCCCGCACCAGCGCCTTCTCCACCGCCGCCTCCTGCGAGAGCAGCAGCGCGGCGATCTCCGCCGCCTCCAGCCCGCACAGCGTCCGCAGCGCCAGCATCACCTGCGCGGAGGTGGAGAGGCTGGGGTGGCAGGCGACGAACATCATCGCCAGCTGATCGTCCGACAGCTCGCCCTGGAGGCGCGCCGCGGTCTCCAGGTCCGGGCCGTCCGCGGGCAGCGCGGAGAGCTCCTCCTGCTCGCCCTCGCCGCCGGCGCGCTCCCTCCGGCCGCCGGTGCGGAGCCAGTCCAGGGCGCGGTTCTTGGCCACCTGGACCAGCCAGCCCTCCGGGTTGGACGGGGGGCCGCGGGAGGGCCAGGTCCGCAGGGCGGACTCGAACGCCTCCTGGACCACCGCCTCCACCTGGTCCAGGTGGGAGGGACCCAGCATCCGGGTCACCGCGGCGGTCAGCGTGGGCCGGGCGCGCCGGTAGAGCGCGTCCAGGCGGACGGGGGGCTCCACGCGGGCCCTCATATCGCGTTTTCTGCCGTAGGCTGCGCCCGCCTCAGGGAGTCGGGACCCATGAACGTCAAAGGCATTGCCTACCTGGCGCGGGAGGCGATGGTCATCGAAGACCTCGGCGAGGTCGCGTGGCGCGCGTTCCTCGACGTGTGGCGGGAGGCGCACCCGGACTTCCCGGCCACGGTGTTTCCGGTGACCCGCATCCCCACCGAGCTGTTCCTCGACCTCCAGGAGTCGCTGGTGAAGGAGCTGTACGCCGGCGACCGGGAGGCGTACTGGCGGCACGGCGTCGCCTCCGGGACGTACGCGCTCACCCGCGGGCAGCTGCGCGGGTTGTTCAAGCCGGGGGAGGCCAGGCGCCTGGTGGCCTTCACGCCGCAGATCTTCCGGGGCTACTTCGACGACGGGGAGCTCACCGCCACCTTCACCTCCGACGAGCGGGCGGAGGTGGCGATCCTCGGCGTCCCGCCCCACCTCTACTTCGAATACACCGTGCTGGGCTTTCTCGAAGGTGGATTGCGGACGCTGGACCCGAGGGCAGAGCGGCCGAGGCGCCTGAAGGGCTTCTCTGCCGGGGATTCCACGGTGCTCTACGAGGTCAAGCTCTGACGGCCGCGCGGCGCCCACATCCCGTTAGGTGCCGGTTTCGAATTCGCCCGTTTTCTGCCGTAGGCTCCGCTCCGGGTCGTGGGTAGCGGACCCCGGGACGCACGCCTTGAACGCCATCAAAGGGATCGGCCACATCGCGCGGCAGGCGCTGGTCGTGGAGGAGTTCGGCGAGGCCCGCTGGGCGGCCTTCATGGCGGACTGGAACAAGCGGCACCCCGAGTTCCCCAAGCACATCCTGCCCATCACCAAGCTCCCGATCGAGCCGTACCTGAGGCTCCAGGACGAGGTGCTGAAGGAGTTCTACGGCGGGGACCCGATGGCGTGGTGGCACATCGGGGTCAAGTCGGGGAACCGGGCGATCACCGTCGGCCAGCTCAAGGGGCTGTTCAAGCCGGAGGAGGCGCGGCGCTTCGTGCTCTTCACGCCGCACGTGTGGCGCGGCTACTTCGACGGCGGCGACCTCGCCGCGGTGGCCAAGGGCGACCACGTGGAGGTCACCATCACCGGATCTCCGCCGCACCTCTACTTCGAGTACGGCGTCATCGGCTTCGTCCAGGGCGGGGCGCAGACCCTCAACCCGAAGTTGGAGCCGGCCAAGCGGCTGAAGGGCTTCTCCATCGGCGACAAGGACGTGCTCTACCACTTCAAGGTGTGATCCGGCTCATCAGGAGATCGTGCTCCATGTCGTAGGCGTCGGAGAGCGCCGGGTCGCCGGGCTTCGCCACGCGGGCCATGAGCTTCAGCAGGCTGAGCTCCATGTGCATGTCCCCCTCCCGGCGGGCCCGCTCCAGCGCTCGGCGGCCCACGGCGAGCGCGTCGGCCGGTGCCGCGAGGGGGTGGGCCACCAGCTCCCGCTCCGCGGCCAGGCAGCGCATCTCGAACCGGCTGCCGGCGGCGCCGGTGCAGGCCTTCACGCGGTCCTCCAGCAGCGCCAGGCCGGAGGCGCCGGTGGCCGTCCGCTCCTCGGCCTGCGCCGCGTACCAGGGATCGCCGAAAGCCGCCGCGAGTGCCACCAGGCGCTCCGGGGAGACCTGCCCCACGGGGGCGCGCAGCAGGGCCCAGAGCTCGAGGTCGCGCAGGCCGGCCTTTTGGGCCATGTCCGCCAGGGCGACGAAGTCCGGGTGGTCTTTCTCGGCGTACGCGCGCCCGATCGCCTCGCGCCCCTTCATCGGCTCGGCCAGCGCGCGCTTCACGGCGCGGCGGGCGCTGTCTCCGCCCAGGCGCTCGTCCAGCGTCTCCGCCGCGGGAAGCAGCTCCCTCAGCCGCTCCGCCGTCCCGGCGCGGGCGAGCGTCTCGTCGAAGCTCTCCCGCAGGAACACGAGCGGGACGCCCTGCAGGTCGGCGGGGAAGGGCAGCTCGCCCGCCTCCGCCCCCAGGCACGCCTCCAGCACCTCCGCCCAGTGGTCCTTGCGGCGCTGGGCGTCCGCGCGCAGCTGCTCCACGAGCTGCTTGGCCTCGTCCGACCATCCCGGCTCGCCTGCCGCCGCCACCGCGTCCAGCTGCCGTGCCGCGCCCACGGTGAGCCCCAGCGCGCGCAGGCCCAGCGCCAGGTTCCACTGGGCGGGCCGGTATCCCGGCTTCGCCGCGAGCGACTGGCCGGCGTGCCGGACCGCCTCTTCCGGCCGGCCCAGCATCAGGTCCATGGCCGCGCGGCTGGCGAGCGCCTCCGGCGTGTTCCCGGCGCGGTCCAGGTAGGGTCGGGCGGGCTCCGGCGCGCCGCGCGCCAGGTACGCGTCCGCGATCGCCACCAGCCGGCCCCGGTCCTCCAGCTTCGCCAGCGCCGGCAGCGGCGGGGCCGGCGCGGTCTCCGCGCCGCGCGTCACCTCGTACGGCCGGTAGCGGTCCGCCGCCGGCGTGGAGAGGCGCGCCTCGTACGGGCGCGCCGGCCGGTCCGCCAGCCACAGCGATGGGTCGGGTTCGCCGCCGGGGAGCCGCCCGGCGATCACCACCGCCAGGCCGGCGGCGAGCGCCACGCCCACCGCCGCGGCGGCGCGGATCCGCCAGCGGGCGGGGCGGATGACCGTGGCGCCGGGGGCCGCGCCACCCGCGAGGGCGTCCTGGGCCAGGCCGGCGAGCTGGACGCGCGCGTGGAGCGACGCCTGGCACCGGTCGCACCCGGCCAGGTGCTGGCGGAACGCTTCCGCCTCCCCGGGCGGGAGCTCCCCGTCGACGAAGCGGTCCAGCGCGGCATGGGGATCGGGAGGGGCCGTGCTCGTCATGAGACCTCGCTCAACAGCTGTCGCAGTTGGTCGCGCGCGCCGGTGAGCCACGCCCCCACCGTGCCTTCGGGCGCGCCGAGCTGCCGGGCAATCTCGCGGTACCGCATCCCCCCGGCGTGGAGCCGGTACGCCTGCTGCAACTTGTCCGGCTTGAGCTTCTTCACCGCGGCCAGGAACTGCTCGTCCGAGACGGCGGCCCACTGCTCCGGCTCCGCCCGGTCCGGGGCGGGGACGGCCTCCACCGCGAGGCCCGGGTCGGCGGTGGCGCGCTCGGTCTGCCGCTTGCGGCACAGGTCGAGGAAGTAGTTGGTCATCGCCGCGCGCGTGAACGCCCGGCGCGCCGGGTCCGGCTGGCCGTCCAGCCGCGCCCGTTGGCGGAAGGCCCGCTCCAGGGCCTCCTGGACCAGGTCCTCCGGGTCGATGGAGCCGCCCGCGCACAGCTTGCGGGCGATGCCGAGCAGCACCGATCGCTCGCGGCGAGCGAAGTCCTCGAAGCGGCTCCGGGCACCCTCATCCGGCTCCACGGAGCGCGCGTACCACAGGGCGGCGGTCGAAGCGAACACGGCTCGACTGTACGAACGCGGACGGCCCGAAACCTTGGGTCGCCCCACCGCCAAAAAAAGACGCCGCCCGAGGTTGCCCCCGGGCGGCGGTGCACGTCGCTGGCGCTCCCCACGTCAGCGACGGCTCGGAGCGCGGGTCCCTACCGTACCCGCGCGGGAACTAGTTCACGCCCACCGCGGTCCAGGCGGCGGCGACCTGCTTCACCGCGTCGGAGTCCGCGCCGTACAGGTCGGTGGCCGCCTTGAGGGTGGCCTCCCGCGCCTGCGCGAAGGTGGTGTTCGGCGTCATGTAGGTGGTCAGCGCGCGGCCGAAGATCTTCAGGCCCTTCTCCATCGCGCCGTCGAACCCGGCCGCGTCGCCGGCCGCCATGCCGGCGACCGCCTGCCCGGAGGTCTTGTTCGTCCCGCCGTTCACCATCAGGTAGAAGGCGTTGTTCATGATGCCGGACGACCCGTGCACCTCGGTCTGCTTCGGGTAGTTCTTGTAGTTGTCGACCGAGTAGTTGTCCTTGGTCGGGTCGTTCATGTAGCGGAGCGCGTCGCCGGCGGTGCCCGGGGTCCACGCCTGCTCGCCGACCTTCCAGATGTCCCCGCCGTTCTGCGCCACGGCCGGGTTCTTCTTGCCCGCGTACCACTCCACGCCCGCGCCCATGATGTCGCTCATGGACTCGTTGATGCCGCCGGACTCACCCCGGTACACCAGGCCGGCGGTGCGCTCGGTCATGCCGTGGGTGATCTCGTGGCCCGCCACGTCGAGGGTGGTGAGCGAGCCCGCCTGGCGCCCGTCGCCGTCGCCGTAGTTCATCTGGGTGCCGTCCCAGAAGGCGTTGACGTAGTTGTTGTTGATGTGGACGTTGTTGCGCAGCGCCTCGCCGTTGCCGTCGATGGAGTTGCGGCCCAGGATGTCCTTGTAGAAGTCGTAGGTCGACTGGGCGCCGTACATGGCGTCCACCGCGCCCTTCTGGCGGGACGGGTCGGTCGCCTCGCCCCAGGCGCCGTTGTTGTCGGTCATCTCGGTCGCGCCGGAGCCGCTGGACTTGTTGTTCGCGTCGCGCACCTCGACGCCGTTGCCGCGGGTCGAGTCGAGCAGCTTCTGCTGGCCGTTGCCGATGTCGGTCCCGCCCACCTCCACCTTGCCGGCGTAGAGGGACTGGTCGTTGCCGCCGGTCGGCTGCGGGTCATCGCCCTTGGTGTGGCCGTCGATGGACAGGCCCCAGTTGTTCAAGGTGCCCTGGTCGGCGCCGGCCTTGTCGGCGACGCTCAGCGTCCAGGTGCCCTTGGTCGGCTCGCCCTTGAAGGCCTCGGACAGGTCGAAGGTGCCCTTGATGTTGTCCGCGGACCCGCCCTCGCGGTTGGAGAAGGTGAAGCTCTTGCCGGACGGGCTGGTGAGGGTGGCCACCAGGTCCCCGCGCCAGGTGTGGTCGATGTCCACGTTCAGCTTGAGGTTGTCGACGGTGGCGTCGTCGCCCAGCTGGATCTGCGACGTGGTGGTCTGGAAGTCCTGGATGGGGGCGCTGGGCGCCTCGGACTTCTCGATGTGGACGGGCTCGCTGGCCGCGCCCTGCTTCGGCGCCTGGGTCGGGGCGGCGCCGCCGGCGGCCTTCATCCGCTCGATGTCGTTCTTGTCGAAGAAGGACGACATCTGGTTCCACTGGTCGAACACCTTGCCGGTCTGCGCGTCCACCAGGAAGTTCTGGCGCGCCGGGACCATGCCCTGGAAGTTCTGGGTCGCGAC
>DASRBA010000203.1:0-8907 GCA_035637895.1 Myxococcaceae bacterium | reverse complement strand
CCTTGGCCTCGCCCTCGATCTGACCCACGTCACCGGTTCCGTCGTCCACCGCCGGCCCACAGCCCACGAGCCCGAGGACCATCGCCACCGCCACTGCCATCACCTTCACGGACCGGTACATTTCAAGACCCCAGTAACTTTCCAGTTATACCAGGCTGAATAACTACCTGGCTGCCAATGGGGGGCAAGTGGAGTGCTCCAGCTACCTTCCTCTCGATTATCACGAAACCTATTTAAGAGTTGTTTCTATCTTATTGATGTTACTGGTGTTTGCATTCCATGGGATCTGGGTAGTCCACCTTCGGTTTCTCTCGGCTTCTGAGATGAGGGCGCTTCTCGTTACAACATGTGGAAAACTCTCCGGAAACGTCCTACACCAGGCCCGGAATGCTGCGCTGCGCTGGAATGTCCCCTTCACGGAGCGTGAATGGAAGGCGCCGCTGCGGTCGCTGCTGGATCAGGCGAACGCGGTCATCGTGTTCGGGCAGCGCGGCGTGGAGCTGTGGGACTCGGAAGGGCACATCGCGTTCCACGAGGGTCTGGCGGCGCTGCGGCTGGGGCGCTACGCGGCGGGAGACCGGGCTGATCCCCTGGTCCGGGCTGCGGATTTCCGTGCCGGGGACGTCGTCCTGGACGCCACCTTGGGCCTCGGGCAGGACGCGATGGTGGCGGCCCGGGCCGTAGGGCCTTCTGGGCGGGTCCTGGGGGTGGAGCGGAGCCCGGCGCTCCACGCGCTGGTGGCGGCGGGGCTGGAGGCGCGCCGTCCGGATCCGGCGTCGGCCCGGATCGAGACCCGGTGCGCGGACAGCGCGGAGGTCCTGGCGGAGCTGGGGCCCGGTTCCGTGGACGTCGTCCTGTTCGACCCCATGTTCGGGCGGAGCCAGGGAGCGCAGCCGCCGTTCCAACTGCTCCGGCGCCATGCCAGCCACGCGCCGCTGACTCCGGAGCTGCTGGAGCTGGGGCGGCGGGCGGCGCGCCGGGTGGTGGTGATCAAGGCCGCGCGCTACTCGGACGCGCTGAAGCGGCTCGGGCTCACCTCGGAGCCGCACTCCAGGTTCACCCAGGTGGTGTACGCCCGGGCTTCATCGCTTCCTTGACTTGCCGTGGGGCTGCGCCAGTGTCACGGCCCATGGCGACCAGCAAGGGCAAGCCCAAGGCCCCAGCCAAAGCGAAGGCGAAGAAGCCCGCCGCGAAGAAGCCGGCGGCGAAGAAGGCCGCGAAGGCACCCGCGCCGGTCAAGCCCGCGCGCGCCGCGAAGCCGGTGGCCAAGGCCGCCAAGGGCGCGAAGAGCAACAAGCGCGCGCCCGAGCCGGCGGAGAAGATCCTGATCGAGCCGCCGGACCTGTCGGACACCATCAACGCCAACGTCCCGCTCGAGGCGGAGGACCTTGAGATCCCGCGGGAGGCCGCCGCCGAGCCGCCCGAGGAGGAAGCGGCGCCCGAGGAAGAAGAGCCGGAGCCGGCGGCGGGCGACGACGTCGTCTCGTTCGTAGGCGTGCTGACGCCCAACCAGCCCGCCGGCACGTACATCCCGCTCACCCGCGAGCAGTCCGAGAAGTTCCCCGGCGGGGGCATCGTCCACGTGAAGGGCCACGTGGGCGGCGTGGCCATCTTGAGCTCGCTGATGCCCATGGGCGACGGCACGCGCGCGCTGGGCGTGCACAAGGCGACGATGGAGCAGGGCGGCTTCCACCCCGGAGAGGCGGTGAAGGTCGCCATCCGCCTGGACACCGCGCCGCGCGAGGTGGTGGTGCCCCGGGACTTCTCGGACGCGCTGGAGAAGTCGCCCAAGGCGCGCCGCACCTTCGCCAACTACGCCTTCAGCCACCGCAAGGAGTACGTGAACTGGATCGAGGAGGCCAAGCAGCCGGAGACCCGGCAGCGGCGGATCGACCAGGCGGTGCGGATGATCGAGGCCAACGAGAAGCTGAGCTGAGGCTCAGCCCTCCTTGCGCCACCCGCGCGGCGGGCCCTCGCTGCCCAGAGGCGACAGCTTCCCGGAGAGCGCCCCGGCGCGCTCGTGCGGCATCAGGTCGCGCGGGGAGCGGTAGTACTGCATGGGCGAGTAGTGGAGCAGGTTGGAGACGCGGCTGGTGTAGATGCAGGCGTACTGCTCCACCTGCTCGCCGAAGCGGCTGTTCTCGTTCCCCTCCTTGAACAGCAACCCCCAGTAGCGGTTGAAGCCCTCCTCCACGTCGCGCTCCAGCGACTCGGACAGCTCGAAGGCCTCGCGGTGGGCGCGGCGCAGGCGCTCCAACTCGCCCTTGAGCCGCTTCCGCTCCTCCTCGGGGACGGGCTTCCTCCGCTCCAGCTGGTTGAGCGCCGTCTTGCGCGCGCTCACCTCGTCGTCCAGCCGCGCCAGGAGCAGCTCCACCTCGGAGAGGGCGGAGATCTTCTCGTGCCGCGCGTCGGTGTAGTTGATCTCGTCCTCGATCTCCTGGACCACCATGCAGGTGCGCCACAGCGACGACTTCTTCGAGCGGAGGATGTCGCCGTAGATGTGGTCGCCCACGTAGAGGACGGCCTCGCCCGGGCACCTGGTCGCGACCTGGAAGGCGGGCTGGTTGCCGCCCTGGTAGACCTTCCCGCGCTCCAGCGGCGCCGCCTCCGGGAGCACCTTCGCCTCGCCGGTGACCAGGTCCAGCTCCTGGAACGGGCGCAGCTCGTTGAAGAAGGCGGGCTTGGAGGCGCCGGTCACCACCAGGTCGAAGTAGTTCCGCCAGGACGGGTACTCCGCCACCACCCCGTCCAGCAGGTATCCCATCACCACGTCCGTGTAGTCCCAGAGCGAGTTGGTGAGCAGGAACAGCTTCTTGCCCCCCGAGCGCAGCTTGTGCAGCGCCGGCCCCAGCTCCGGGTCCTTGAAGATGTAGTGGCCGATGTCCTTGCGGATCTCCTGCTTGAGTGAGTTGTCGCGGTGGACGGTGTCGATGCACTCGCGGATGTCGTCGTACAGCCGTTCGAAGTCCACCCGCTGGCCGCCCGCCTCCATGCGGTCGATGATCGCCGCGTAGAGGTACGCCTCGGGGAGCGCGAAGAGGGTGTCGATCCACGCGTACTGCGAGTTCTTCAGCCGGATCCGCTCGTTCCGGTAGAGCGCCTTGCGCGCCTCGTCCGGCAGCGGGCGCAGCCCGTGGTAGGCGCGGCCCACGTGGCCGAAGCGGTCCATCTTGATCAGGTTGCCGTGGGGCCGGTCTACCGCCAGCCCGCGCATCACGAAGCTGTGGTCGTACTGCAGCTGGCCGACGTCCTCCGGGTACCCGCGCTCCTTCACCAGCTTGGCCAGCGTCATGTCGAACGAGAGCTGTTCGATCCGGCGCATGTGGTAGATGGCCAGCGTGTAGTCCATGTCGAAGCCGACCAGCTCGACGTTGGACATGCGCAGGTTGCGGTTGACGAAGATCTGCCGGGCGCGCTCGATCTCGCGGACCTCGCGGGGCGCGTTCAAGAGCCGCCCCAGCAAAGGGTCGCTGAGGAGCTCCTTCGCGCGCTGGTCGGCGGTCTCGGCGGAGGAAGGGAGGGTCTCCACGGGACCTCCCGTCTTACCACGGCGCCTTTCTTGCTGCGCCGCGAGGGCGCGTGGCACGCTCCCAGGCCGGATGGCAGGCCGGCGGAGTCGCAGGCAAGCAGCGAGCGCGGAGGAGGCGGACCAGCTCCGCTCCCGCATCGGCGAGCTGGAGGACCGCCTCCGGTTGCTGGAGGCGCACGTGCGGAGGCTGACCGCCCAGACGAGCGCCCTGGCCACCACCTCCCGCCGCCCGCTGCCCAAGGTGCCCGCCGCGAGGCCCCGGCCGCGTTGCCCCGGCTGCCGCCTGGAGCTGCCCAAGGGGCGGCGCGGCGAAGCGTGCGTCTGGTGCGGCTTCGTTTTCGACGCGGTCCGAATGGGGTAGAGACGCACCTGAAATGCCGACCTACCGCCTCACCGGGCGCCTCTCCTCGGGCGAGCTGTACGAGCGCCACGCGGGCCTGACCGAGGACGGCAAGCCGGTGGCGCTCCAGCTCTACGCCGAGCGCGCCTCGGAGCCGAAGCTGGTCCAGGCGGTGGCGGACGCCGCGCATCAGATCGCCAGCGGCGCTCCCGCGCTCCTGGCGCCGGTCGCCGCCGGGGTGGTGAAGAAGCGGGTGGTGGTGGTGTTCCCCCACGTGGACGGGGTGACGCTGCAGTCCGCCCTCACCCGGCTCCACAACCGGGAGCTGCTGCTCCAGCCGCCGGTGACGCTGGCGCTGGTGCTGGAGCTGTTGGACGCGCTGTCCCGCGCCGGCGAGCGCGGCGCCTGGCACGGCGCGCTCACCCCGGACGCGGTGTTCCTGGACCAGGAGCTGGGGGTCCGGATCGGCGACTTCGGGCTGGGCGGCGCGAGCGCGTCGCTGGCCAACCTGCGCAAGCTGCTCTGGCCCAAGGCGCGGGAGGCCTACCGCCCCCCGGAGGCGGCGCAGGGGCAGGCGCCCTCGGAGGCGGGCGACGTGTACTCGGCGGGCGCGCTCGCCTACGAGCTGTTCACGCTCCACAAGCCGGGCGGGGACAAGGCCCAGGTGAGCTCGCGGCGGGAGGCGCCCGCGCCGCCCTCGCGGCTGGACCGGCGGATCAACCCGCGGCTGGACCCGGTGCTGCTCAAGGCGCTGGAGTACGCGGCGGCGCGGCGCTACCGGACGTGCCAGGAGCTGGCCCAGGCGCTGCGCTCGGCGGCGGCGGCGGTGGGCGGGGCGGCGGCCTCGTCCGAGGTGCGGAAGCTGGCCGCGGACCTGCGCGCGCGCGAGGAGGACCGCACGCTGGGCCCGCCGCCCTGGGCGGAGCCGTTCCAGGTGGAGTCGCTGGGGGAGATGCCGGCGGCGCCGGACCGCACCGAGGTGGCGAGCGTCGCGATGCCGGTGGTCGACCCCAAGTACGACCGCACCATGGTGGACCCGAAGATCGACCCGCGGAGCGTCTCGCTGGAGACGCCGCAGGTGGACGACAAGGGTGGCTGGAACAAGGAGCAGGACACCATCTCCACCGTGGGCGAAGCCGTCAAGCAGGGCGTGCTCCGCCCCATCCGCCCCGACAGCCAGGACGGCATCGCGGAGGACGCGCCGGGGCGCACCCGGCCGATGCGGCCCAAGGGGGCGAAGGCCACGGCCGGCGTCCAGCGCGGCAAGGGCTTCATGCCCGCCCGGGTGGACTCGCCGCCCAGGAGCGAACCCGCCCGGAGCGAGCCGTCCGCGCGCCCGCTGGTGGATCGCCCGCCCGCCGCGCCCCCGCCGGCGCGCGCGCACCGCAGCCCGACGCTGGTGGTCCTCTTGGACACGCTCCGCCGGCGCAAGCGGTTCCTCCTGCGGATCTCGGTGATGGCGGCGCTGGTGGCCATCGGCCTCGGCTTCGGCATCAAGAAGAAGCTGGACCGGGACAGGCAGCTGCAGCGGGAGCGGGACATGGCCGCGCTCTTCGGCGGGCCGTCGTCGGGAGGTCAGACCACGCAGCCCGCGGATCCGGCCCGGCCGCCGCTGCCCAAGGAGATCGCCGGCACGCCGGAGTACGCCACCCCCGGCCCGGACGGCGCGGCGTTCCTCACCGTGCTGGCGGACGTGCCGTCGTGGGTGCTGATCGACGGCGCGCGGCTCCCGCGGACCACGCCGGTGTTCCGGGTCCCCGTGCCGCCGGGCAACCACCTGGTGATGGTGATGGACGGCACCGGGGCGTCGCGCCAGCAGGACCTTCCCTTCGAGGCGGGCCAGCTCCAGCGCATGGACGTGAAGCTCTCCCGGAAGACGGCGCCGTGACCCCCGCGCGGCTGTTCGTGGTCGAGGACCAGCCCGCGCTCCTCAAGCAGCTGCTCAAGGCGCTCTCGGCGTTCCCGGACCTGGAGGTGGTGGGGTCCGCGCTGGACGGCGGCACCGCGCTGGCGCAGATCCCGGCGGCGGCGCCGGACCTGGCGCTGGTGGACCTGGAGCTCCCGGACCTCAGCGGGCTGGAGCTGACCCGGCGGCTCAAGGGCGCCCGCCCGGAGCTGGAGGTGCTGATCCTCACCGCCTTCGACGACGAACAGAAGGTGTACGAGGCGATGCTGGCCGGCGCCTCCGGGTACCTGGTGAAGCGGGTGGGGCCGGAGAAGATCCGCAGCGCGGTGCACGAGGTGATGGCGGGCGGGACGGTGCTGGAGCCGATCATCGCGCGGAGGTTCTGGAACTATTTCCAGTCGGTGCAGGCCAGGCCGGAGGCGCCGCCGAAGGAGAACCCGTGGGGCCTGTCCGCGGTGGAGCTGGAGGTGCTGTGCTACGTGGCCAAGGGGCTGTCCAACGCCGAGGTGGGCGCGGTGATGTCGCTGGAGCACCGGTCGGTGCGGACGCACCTGCAGCACGTCTACCGGAAGATGGGCGTGAACGAGCGCGTGGACGCGGTGGTGCTCGCGCTCCGCGCGGGGAGCGTGACGCTGTGAGGTTCCCCGGCTTCGCCGCGCTTCTCTTCAGCCGCGCCGCGCGCGGGGTACGCGCCCTTCCTTTCCGCGCCGCAGGGGACCTGGTCGCGCTCGCGATCATCGTCATTTCGATCTCCACCCCCGCGGCCCGAGCGGACGACCTCAAGGTGTCGCGCCGCAAGGTCGTCGCCAGGGACGGCGCCGCGCTCGCGCTCTACCGCTACGCGCCGGAGAGCGGCGGCGGCGGGCACCCGGCGGTGCTGCTGGTCCCCGACCTGGGCTTCGGCCGGGAGACGTACGACCTGATGGGCGAAGGGCTGGCCCCGTTCCTCCAGCGCCACGGGCGCGACACCTTCGTCGCCGAGCTGCGCGGGCAGGGGAACGCGGACGCGCCCGCCGCGTGGTCGCTCTCGGAGTGGGCCGCGATCGATCTCCCCGCGGCGGTGGAGGCGGTTCGGCAGGCGCACCCCGGCGGCCCCATCGACCTCGTCGTCCACGGCTACGGCGGGGCGCTGGCCATCGCCGCGGCGCCGCGCGAGCTGGCGGGGAAGATCCGGAAGGTGATCGCCTTCTCGCCCGCCGCGGCGCCCGAGGTGCCCAACGAGATCGCCCGGAAGCTCCTGAGCACGCCCGGGACGCTGGCGCGCGCCGTCCCGGAGCGGAGGTTCGAGCTGCTCTTCGCGCGGGACGGCTCCATCCGCGCCTACACCCGCGGGCTGCTGGAGAAGGAGGGGCCGCGCGACCTGGGGCAGACCGCGGCGAAGGAGCTTTTGCGGTGGATGGAGCAGGGCGACCTCCCGTTCGCCGACGGCTCCACCGTGAAGGACCGCATCGGCGAATACGACCGGCCGACCTTCGTGATCCTCCCCTTGCTCGACAACTGGGCCCACTCCGAGTTCGCGGAGCCGCTCCGCGCCATGGCGCCGCGCGCGAAGGTCCAGCTCCGGACGCTGAGCAAGATGTACCTGGAGGCGGACGACTACTCGCACCTGGGGATGCTGGTCGGGCGCGGCGCGGCCAACGACGCGTTCCTCCCCGCGCTCGCCTTCCTCGACGCCCCGGAGGCCGCTCCGTGAAACGGACCTGGATGGCCGCGGCCACGGCCGCCGCGGCGTTGCTCTGCTCCGGCTGCTTCGGCGCGTACCTGGAGCCGCTGCCGAAGGAGGCGGAGGTCCACCACCCGCGCACGCCGGACGGGTGGGACCTGGAGATGGTGCGCTACGCGGCGCGGCCGGAGGCGAAGGGCCGGCCGGTGCTGCTGTGCCACGGGATCAACGCCAACGGCCGCAACATGGACCTGGACGCGCGCCACAGCATCGCGCGCTGGTTCGCGGCCCACGGGCGGGAGGCGTGGACCGTCTCCATGCGGCCGTCGGGCGCGTACTACGGCAAGGACGGCGGGACCAGGCCGCTCTCCAAGCCGGGCTTCAGCCTGGACGACATGATGGTGCAGGACATCCCCACCGCGGTGGACTACGTGCGCAAGGTCACCGGCGCGCCGAAGGTCGACTACGTGGGACACAGCCTGGGCGGCATCGTGGGCTACGGCTACCTGGGCCGGGGCGGGCAAGGGGTCGGCGCGGCCGTCATCCTCGGCAGCCCCATGCGGCTGGACCTGGGGACTCCGGTGGACCTGCTCTTGCCCCAGCTGGCGGGGATGCTGGGCGCCGGCTGGACCCTCCCGATGAAGGGGGTCGCCCCGCTGGGCGTCCCGATGGCGGACCTGTTCCCGGAGAACCTCCAGGAGCTGCTCCTGTTCAACCCGGAGAACACCACCCGCGAGACCATGAAGCGGCTGATGGTGGAGGGCACGGAGGACGTCTCCACCAGCCAGCTCCAGCAGCTGGCCTTGATGCTCAAGACCGGGGAGCTGAAGAGCCTGGACGGGACCCTGGACTACAGGCAGGCGCTGGCGACCGTCACCACCCCGGTGCTGGTGGTGGCCGGCAAGCGCGACCGCCTGGCCACCGTCCCGGCGGTGAAGGCCGGCTACCGCGCGCTGGGCGGCCCCAAGGAGTGGAAGATCATGGGCGTGGAGAACGGCGCCCGCGCCGACTACGGGCACATGGACATGGTGATCGGCGATCGCGCCGACACCGAGCTGTGGCCGGCGCTGCTGGACTTCTTCGACCGCCACGCGCGCTGAAACCGTCTTATGGTGCCCGCCGGATGGCACGGCAGAGCGCGAAGGCGAAGAGCGGCGGCGGTGGGCTGTTCCCGGTCCACGAGTCGTCGCTGAGGAACGGGCTGCAGGTCCGGATCAGCGAGAGCCACGACGTCCCGGTGGTGGCGGTCTACACCTTCTTCCGGGCGGGGTCCCGGAACGAGCGGCCCGGCATCACCGGCATCAGCCACCTCTTCGAGCACATGATGTTCAACGGGGCCAAGCGCTACGGACCCAAGGAGTTCGACCACGTGCTCGAGTCGCACGGCGGCCGCTCCAACGCGTACACGACCACCGACATGACCGTGTACCACGACGAGGCCGCGCCCGAGGCGCTGGAGGTGGTGCTGG
>DASRBA010000202.1:0-6312 GCA_035637895.1 Myxococcaceae bacterium | reverse complement strand
CCCGCATCCTTTCACCCCCGCCGCCCGTCTTCGGAGCACAAGGAGGCGGTGCCATGAAGGACCTGAAGGGAATCCAGGCGGTTGTGACGGGTGGGGCCAGCGGCGTCGGGCGGGCGACGGTGGAGGCGCTGCTGGCGGCCGGCGCCCATGTGCGCGCGGTGACGCGGAGCGCCGGCAAGCTGGAGAAGCTGAAGAGCGAGGTGCGGGGGCCGCTGGACGTGGTCCAGGGCGATCTCACGGACCCGGCGGTGGTGGCGCGCGTCCTGGGCGACCAGCCGCCGGACCTCCTGGTACACAGCGCGGGGCAGTCGCCGGCGCACGGGCCCATCCACGAGCACACCTGGGAGAGCTTCTCCACCAACTGGAACAACGACGTGAAGTCCACCTTCCTGCTCGGGCAGGAGATCATCCGCCGGCCGATGAAGCCGGGGAGCTCGGTGGTGATCCTCTCCAGCGGCGCGGCGCTGGGCGGTTCCCCGATGTCCGGCGGCTACGGCGGCTCCAAGTGGACGCAGCGGCTGATGGCCATGTACCTGCAGGGCGTCTCCGACGACCGCAAGCTGGGGATCCGCTTCGCGGCGCTGATCCCCAAGCAGATGATCGCCGGCACGGAGATCGCGGACCGCGCCTCGAAGATGTACGCGGCGAAGGCGGGGATCAGCCAGGAGGACTTCATGAAGCGCTTCGGCAAGCCGCTGACCGCGCCCATGGTGGCGGAGGCGATCCTGCAGCTGGCGCGCGGCGAGGGCCCCGCCGGCCCCAGCGTCATCATCACCGGGAACGGCATGGAGGCGATGGGGTAGAACGCGCCCATGAGCGACCGGGATCCCACGCTGGAGGCGCTCGCGCAGGGTCGGGCGCGGTTCATGGAGCTGGTCTCCGAGATCCGCCCCGACCTGCACCGCTACTGCGCGCGGCTCACCGGGTCGGTCATCGACGGCGAGGACATCGTCCAGGAGACGCTGGCCAAGGCGTACTACCAGCTCAGCTCCAGCCTGGGGATGCCGGAGCTGCGCCCGTGGCTGTTCCGCGTGGCGCACAACGCGGCGATGGACTTCCTGCGCCGGGCGGACCGGCGGCTGACCTCGCCGCTGGACGCCGCCGCCGAGCGCGGCGGTGAGGAGGGCGATCCGGCCATGCTCCGCGCCGCGCTCTCCAGCTTCCTCGCGCTCCCGGCGCGGCAGCGCAGCGCGGTGATCCTCAAGGACGTGCTGGGGTTCTCGCTGGAGGAGATCGCGGAGGCCACCGGCATGACGGTGCTGGCGGTGAAGTCGGCGCTGGTGCGCGGGCGCGAAGGGTTGCAGGAGCACGCCGCCGAGCTGGAGCCGGAGCCGCCGCCCTCCCCCGAGGCGCGCCGCGAGCGCCTGGACCAGCTCAACCGCTACGTCTCGCTGTTCAACGACGGGAACTGGGGCGGGCTGCGGTCCATGCTCTCCAGCGAGGTGCGGCTGGACATGGTCTCGCACCGGTCGCTGCGCGGGAAGGAAGTGGGGAACTACTACACGCGCTACGCCGAGGTGCGCGACATCCACCTCGACGTCGTGCTGCTGGAGGGCCGCGAGGCGATCATGGTCACCAGCACTGGCCCCAGCCCCCGGCCGCCCTACTTCATGCTGCTGGAGCTCGACGGCGAGAAGGTCGCGTCCATCCGCGACTTCCGCTACGTGCCGTACATCGCGCAGGGCGCGGAGGTGCGGCCGGTGGACGCCTCCATTCAGTGACGGCGGCGCTGGCCGCGGACGATCACCGGGCCGTTGCTGGCCTTGGCGCCCTTCGACGACCTGGCGCCGGCGTCCCCCGACTTCTCGTACCGCACCTGGATGATCCGGTAGCGGGTGTTGTGCGGGTCGTGCCGCATCACCTCGTCGATCAGCTTCCGCCCGCGGGGGAGGTTGGCGCCGGTGTCGATGTAGTACTTGGCCAGCGCGGCCTTCTCGTCGAGCGACGCGTCGTGCGCGAACAGCAGGCGCTCCAGCGCGGAGATCGCCTCCGCGGTGTCGTCCTCCCGCTGGTAGATCTGCCACAGCTTGGAGAGCGCGGGCGCGAAGTGCGGGTCCGACCGGAGCGCCTCCAGGTAGTTGTCCTTGGCGCGGTCCCCGTCGTTCATCGCCTCCTGCGCCAGCCCGCGCACGTACAGCGCGCGCGAGAAGTTGGGCCGGAGCGCCAGCGCGCGGTCCACCAGCTGCTCGGCCTCGCTGGGCTCGCTGCGCTCCAGCTTCACCTCCGCCAGCAGCGAGAGCAGGTCCGCGTCGCGCGGCTTGTCCTTGATCAGCGCGCTGAGCGCCTGGTCCGCCTCCTCGTACCTCTTCAGCTGGCTCCAGGCGCGCGCCTTCAGCTCCAGCACGTCGCGGTCGGTGGAGTGCAGGCCCTTGATGGTCTCCAGGTCCTTCAGCGCCTCCTCGGGCTGGCCGTTCCCCAGCCGGTGCCGCGCCCGCACCACCCGCGCCGCCTCCAGGTCCGGCTGCTTCTCGATGATCTGGTCCAGGAGCTTGGAGGCCAGCGCTTCGTCCCCCGCCACGAGCTGGATCTCCACCTCCGTCACCTTCGCCGCCAGGTCCTCCGGGGAGCGGGAGGTGACGTAGTCCAGCGTCTTGTAGGCGCCCTCGCCGTCGCCCTCGCGCGCCTGCAGCCGCGCCAGGTCCAGGACCTCGTCGTGGGTGAGCGCGCCCTCCTCCAGCAGCGCGGCCAGCGTCCTCATGGCGTCCTTGCCGTTCCCCGACTCCTGCTCCAGCTCCGCCATCTGCTTGCGGACCTGGGGGTCCTTGAACTTCATCAGCGCCGAGGCCTGCTTGAGCGCCAGCAGCCCGGCCGGGAAGTTCCCCGACTTCTGGTACGCGGAGGAGAGCAGCATCAGCGGCATCGGGTCCTGGGGAGAGATCTCCGCCGCGGCGCGGAACTCCTCCGCCGCCAGGTCGTACTGGTCGCGGTTGAGCGCCGTCCGCCCCTCGGCGATGTGGCGCTGGAGGGCCTCCTGCTTCTGCTCGGCGGCCACCGTGTCCGCGTCCTTGCAGGCGGGCGCGGCGAGGCAGAGGAGGAGGAGCGAGCAGGCCGGGCCGAGGGGTCGCACGAGGCGCCGAGGGTATCGGTGTTATCCTGGAGAGTCGATGGACCCATTCGTCCAGCGCCTCATCCGGCGGCTGCACCACCCGTCCCAGCCGCTGTCGCGCAACCGCCACTTCGCCACCTTCGACACCCCCGAAGGGCGGGCGGCGCTGCGCATCAGCCGGCGGCTCCGGAGCCTGCAGAAGGACATCCTCCAGTGCCACGGCGAGGGCGGCGAGGTGCGCTTCGCCCGGCAGGAGCCTCCTTTGGCCGGCGGCAAGGAGGGCGAGCACCGGATCGAGCTCACGCTCCAGCGCCTCCGCGGGCGGAGGGTATCGATGCTGGCGGCGGATGAGTTCGAGCTGTTGAGGGAGTTGCCGGGCATCGCCGGCGCGCTGCGAGAGGAACCAGCAGCGCCGGCGGTGCGCGCCGCCACGGGGTCGTAGGCGGCTCGCCACCGGACTCGTGACCTTCACGGGTCGTGAAGGTTCGCGAAGGGCCTGCCGCTCTACCCCGACATGAGGAGCGTGGAGTGGCCCGGCCGCAACTCCGCGGATGTCCTCCACGGATATCCAAGGACGCCTGGGTTGGCGCACCCTCACCCGAACCGCGGCGGAGGCGCCGGGATTCGCGTCGGCGGCTGCACCGGGTTGAGCGACTGCACCAGCAGCGCGCGCACCGCCTCGGACGGCTCGTGGCCCACGGCCGCCGCGCCCGCGGGAGCGGCCTGGAGCTCCGGGGGGACCTCGCCCCCCATCACCACCACCGGCGCCCGCACCTCGAACGCCAGGTAGTGCCCCAGCGCCATCGCGCGCTCCGACCGGTCGAGCAGGATCGCCCCCACCGCCCCGGCGGTGAACGGCCGCCACAGGGGCCGCGCCGCGTCCCCCGGCGGCAGCGAGCAGAGCTCCACGCACAGCGCGTCGCTCACCTCCAGCCGCCCGAACGTCCCGAACCCGCTCTTGAGCGCCGGGGGATCCGCCGCCACCCGCGACGCCCCGCGCAGGTCCGCCAGCAGTTGCTTCAGCCCCGCCGGCCCGTGCGCGCAGACGAACACCTTGGCCACCGCGGTGCGCGCCGTCGCCGTCCGCCCGCGGAAGATGCGCGTCCGCAGCGCGTGCACCTCCGCCGGCCCCAGCAGCGGCCCGCCCTCCTGGTGCTCCTTCTCCTCCGCCACCCGGGCCACGCCCTTCTGCATCAGCGTGGCGAGCGCGGAGAGCACCGCCAGGTCCGTGGGCGGCGCCAGGTCCAAAAGCTCCGCCAGCGTCCGCGGCTGGTGCAGCAGCTCCAGCACCTGCGCCGCCACCGGGTGCGGATCGGTGGGCGGCTCCACCTCCGGCGACACCTGCAGGTACGCGTTGCGCGGCGGGAGCTGGGCCAAAAGGCGCTGCACCTCGTCCGCCTGGCGCATCCCCTCCAGCAGCGCGTCCTCCATCGCCCGGTCGATGCGCGGCTTGCCGGTGGGCGCGGCGGTGACCAGCTCGAACGTCCCCTCCGTCCACGGCAGCAGCCGGAACAGCGCCTTCTCGCCCTCGGCCGCCCCGGCGCGCGCGTTCACCGGCCGGCCCTCGACGACGTGGATCTCCCCGCGCTCGGTGCCGCGCTGGAGCGTCAGCCGCCCGGTGCGCTTGTTCATCGCCAGCACCTGCATCAGGTCCGGGAGCGACAGCTGCGAGAGGTTCCCCTCGATCTCCCGCTGCCCCTTCAGCTCCCGCGCCGCCTCCGCCCGCCGGAAGATCTGGTCGATCCGCGCCAGCACCTCGTCCAGGTTGAACGGCTTCTTCAGGAACCCGTCCGGCCAGCCGCGGAACCGGTCCGGGTCGAAGCCGGATCCGGTGAGCACCACCGGGATCTCCGAGGTGCGCGGGTTGGTGCGGAGGATGTTGGTGAAGGTCCGCGCGTCGAGCAGCGTGGCCGACTCGTCGAAGAGCGCCAGGTCCGGGTGGCGGAGCACCGCCAGCTCCAGCGCCTTGGAGCCGTCCGCCGCGTAGTGCACCTGGTAGGAGCGCTGGCGCAGCTCCTTCGACAGCGCGCGCACCGCCTCCACGTCGGGGTCGCAGATCAGGATCTTCCGCGGGGGCGTCATCGGGTCAGGAGGTCAGGTCAGTAGGGCTGGAGGTCGTACTCGGCCTGCAGCTTGCCGATGAGGTGGTCCACCACGCCGGTGTCCGAGGTGTGGAAACCCCACGTCGCGCCGTGGCCGGGCCGCTGCACCAGCGCGTAGGCGGCGTTCTCGGAGAGCCAGAGGAGGAACTCGTGCTTGGCGAGCCGCTCGTCCCCCTCGAGGAACACCGGCGTCACCGTGGGGTGCGAGTCGAGGTCGGCGCGGCGGCCCAGCGCGTAGACCCGAGAGCCCAGCTCCGGCGGCGCGCCCTCCAGCCCCTGCGCGATGGGGAGATCGGCGCGCACCTCCGGGCCGCCCACGTAGACCAGCCCGCGGGAGACCGGGTCGCGCATCAGCTCGCGGGCGATCTCCAGCTGCAGCTCCTGGAACAGCGCCTCGGACACCTTGCCGCGGCGGGAGGGCGCGGCGCGCTCGTCGGCGGGCAGCTTCGGCGAGGACGGCGACCCCAGCAGCACCTCCACCTGCTCCCAGAACGAGAGCGCGTCCAGCTGGAGCGTCCGCTGCAGGGACGCCCGCCGCTCGTCCGCGCGCGACCGGCAGCGGTGCACCAGCTCGTCGAAGTCCTCCCCGTCCTTGGGGAAGGTGGACGCGCCGGAGACCAGGCCGATGCCCATCCTGGCCTCCACC
Organism: Myxococcaceae bacterium; assembly: GCA_035637895.1. GTDB lineage: Bacteria > Myxococcota > Myxococcia > Myxococcales > Myxococcaceae > DASRBA01. Next base: position 518 of record DASRBA010000202.1, on the reverse strand, counting down.
TCGCGCGCCTCCGGCTCCTCGCGCACCGCGGCGGCGGCGCGGCGGAGGAACATGCTGGCGCCGAAGAAGTCCGTCTCCGGGAGCAGCAGGTAGAACTCGTGCTCCGACGCCTTGGCCACCACGTCCGAGTCCCGGACGATGCGGGCCAGCGCGCGGATCACCCCGCGCGTCGCCTTCCGCGCGTCCTCCACCCCGTGGCGCAGGCGGATCTGCTGGAGCTGGTCGAGGGAGAAGATGATCAGCGAGAAGGTCCGGCCGTAGCGGCGCGCCTTGTAGATCTCCTTGCTGGCGTAGTCGGTGAAGTACGAGAGGTTGTACGCCGCGGTCTCCGGGTCGCGCAGGCCCAGCCGCTGGAGCGTGAGGAACTTCCGCCCGTTCTTCAGGCCCACCGCCGCGAAGTCCGCCAGCAACCGCGCCGCCTGCTGGTGCTCCGGGAGGAAGCCGCCGGCCAGTGGGTCCCAGAGCTGCGCGTAGCCAATGGGCTCGCCCTGGGCCGAGAGCGGGACGCTGAGGATCTG
>DASRBA010000201.1:0-9397 GCA_035637895.1 Myxococcaceae bacterium | reverse complement strand
GGAGGCGTCCCAGACGCGGGCGGTGTTGTCGCCGGAGGCGGTGAGGACGCGGAGGCCGTCCGGGCTGAAGACGGCCCTCCGCACGAAGCTGGAGTGGCCGCGAAGCTCGGCGAGGAGCTTTCCGGAGGAGGCGTCCCAGATACGGGCGGTCTTGTCGTCGGAGGCGGTGAGGACGCGGAGGCCGTCCGGGCTGAAGACGGCACCGAGCACGAAGCTGGAGTGGCCGCGAAGCTCGGCGAGGAGCTTTCCGGAGGAGGCGTCCCAGATGCGGGCGGTGTTGTCCTTGGAGGCGGTGAGGACGCGGAGGCCGTCCGGGCTGAAGACGGCGCTGAGCACCGGGCTGGAGTGGCCGCGAAGCTCGGTGAGGAGCTTTCCGGAGGAGGCGTCCCAGGCGCGGGCGGTGTTGTCATCGGAGGCGGTGAGGACGCGGAGGCCATCCGGGCTGAACACGGCGCTCCACACCGGACCGGAGTGCCGGAGCGCCGCCCGCCCGGCTCCTCTGGAGTAGGCAGCCAGGGCTTCACGAACTTGCACGGTCGGCTCGATGCTCGCCGCTCGCTGGATCAGCAGCAGGCTGAGTTGCGGATCCACCTCCAACACATTCTCGGCATTCGCGGCGAGTTCGCGGGAGAGGCTCAACTTCTGAGCGCGCTCGAGCGCCTCGCGGCCCCGGAGGATCTGGACCGTCAAACCGATCCCGAACAACGAGATGACGGCGATGGCGATGACGAGCAGCCGCAGCCGGCGCGTTACCGCCTGCTGCTCTCGCTCCCGCGCCTCCGCGTCCTCCGCCCTCCGCTTCGCCGCCGCCAGCTGCTGCTCGGCGCGGTGCCGCCGCCGCCAGTCCAGCACCACCCCCGCCAGCACGTCGTGGAACAGCTCGTATGCCGAGTTGTCCCTCCGCAGGATGCGGGTGTCCTGCGCGGACAGCGCCTCCAGGATCGGCGCAACCTCCGCTTCCGGGAGCCCGGTTCGCTCCGCCAGCCCCGCCGCCGTGTATGAGATCTTCGCCCCACCCGAAGTGACCAGGTACCCCAGCACCTCTGCCGCGCCGTCCTGCTGCTTGGGGCTCAAAGCGGCGATCCGCCTGTCCACGTGCTCGCGGACGATGTTCTCCGCCTTCCCCAGGTCCTCCAGCGTTCGTGCGGTGAGCTTGTCCGACCCCTTCCGCTGCTCCTCCCTCCACACACGCGTCATCACCAGCTGCAGGTAGGTCGATTCCACCCGCCGGACGCCCGGCATCAGCGCCGGCGCGACCCCGGCCGCGTCGCCCAGCCGCACCGACCCGATCTGCACCTGGTCCAGCACGTCATCCACCAGCTTCGGCTCGACCTGGATCGCCCGCTTCTGGTGGAGCTGGTTGAACGTCTCCACTGTCCTGACGATCGCCTCGCCCGCCGCGCCGCGCTCCAGCGGCTCCACCCGCACCAGGTTCCCGAACAACGCCGGGATTCCCCCCTTGAACGCGTCCAGCTTGCCGATGGCGTCCTCGCGCAGCGCCAGCAGCACCGACGCCGGCAGCTCCGGATCCGCGACCAGCGCCGCCAGCTCCGCCGCGAACGAGCCCGGCACCAGCTCCGGCGGGTGGTAGAGGAAGTACTCCTCGAACTGGTCGAGGATGATCAGCAACTGCCCGCGGTTGTCGTCGTCCAGCGCCTCCGCGCAGCGGTCGATCACCTCCCGAAGCGACGCGCCCCCCTCCAGGTCCGGCCGCGTCTTCGCCCCGCTGCGCGCGTACCCCTCGGCGATGGCGCGCCGGAGCGCGGCCACCGGGTCGCCGCTCCAGGAAGCCACGATCGCCGCGGCGACCTCCGGGTGGGCGCCCCGCGCCGTCCGGGCGTCCGCCATCTTGTGCACCTGCGCCATCACCCCCGCGCGCAGGACGGAGCTCTTCCCCGCGCCGCTCGCCCCGAACGCCACGGTGATGCGCGACGCCAGCAGGTTGGCGATCAGGATCCGCGAGTCCGCGTCCCGCCCGAAGAAGTAGTGCGCGTCCTTCTCGTAGTAGGGGAACAGCTCGCGGAACGGGACGTCCGGATCACTGGGCTCGATCACGGGGTCACCGCCCGCTCCGGCAACGCCTGGCACGCCCGCTCCAGCAGTTCCACGTACTCCGCCAGGTCGGCGTCAATCACGTTCACGCCGCGGGTGGCCCACAGCTTCTGGTCGATCTCCGAGGTCGGGCGCTGCACCGCCCACGACTTCCAGTTCCGCTTCTTGCGCGCCTGCTCCTCCCAGATGCGGTGGAAGATGATGCGGAGGTTCCAGTCGCCCAGGGCGTAGCCGAGGAACAGGAAGTGGCTGCGCTTGAGCCGCGCCACCAGCTCCACCGGCAGCAGGCTCTGGATGTCCGCGCGGGTGGAGTAGTCGATGTAGTCGTCCTCGGTGATGACGTAGCTGTCCCGGTCCGGGTCGTCGCGCGCCACCGTGCCGTGGATCTTCACGATGGTCGAACGCTCGCCGACCCTGAGGTCCTTGTACTCGTTGGGGCGCTCCACCAGCCGCGCCTTCTCGCCGTGGGGGGTGTGCCAGAACCTCCCGCCGTCCGCGTACGTCACCAGGTCGAACGGCTCCTTCGCGTCGCGGAAGGCCCGCTCCAGCGCGTCGTCCCAGTTGGTGGTGACCATCACCTGGGCGGCGCCCTCGGCGTACCCCTTGGCGCGCAGCCGCGCCGGCAGCGAGGCGAGGAAGCGGTGGACGGCGGTGGGTGAATAGTCGGCGTGGAAGACCTCGCGGAGCTTGAGGTCCAGCGGGTCACGGCCCTGGTCGACCTCCACGTACTGGGCGACCTTCAACAGGTCGTCCGAGCTCGGCCCGGAGTAGCCGAAGCGTTGGGCCAGAAGTCCGGCCAGCTCGCGCCCGTTGGGGAGGTTCTGTCCGTGGACGTAGCCGGCCACGCGCGAGCACAGGTTGACGCCGGCGCCCAGGAACGGCACCACGCGCCCCTCGGCGAGGTTGGTCAACAGGACGCGGTACCGCTCGTCGTTGGCGCCTTCGGGCATCCCCGGCAGCGACTCTATCGCTCTTGCTGGAGCCGGGGCGCATGCCCGTGCCGGCTACTTCTTGCAGGAGCCGTCGACGAAGAGTTGCTCGATGTCGGTGAAGTGCTCGTAGTCGAACTCCGCCAGCTTCGCCGAGGCGACCCCCGGCTTCACCTTGCAGGTGAACGCGCCCTTGCCGGAGAGGGTACGGACCATCTTGCCGGTGGAGAAGTTGATGTCCTCGGACTCCATTTCGCCGGGCTCCATGTGGCCGTCCTCGGAGAGGGTGTCCCTGACCACGTAGGTCCGGCCGATCAGCTCGAAGGCGTCCTTCCCGGCGTCGTAGCGCCACTTGTGCGTGTCGCTCCACGCCTCGCGCGACCCTCCCTCGTACGCGAGCTCCAGGACCCCCCTGGGGGTGATGGTCGGGACGCCGATGACTCCATCTGGACTGCTCTTCACGCCGCCGCACCCGATGCAGACCGCCCGCGGGGCCCGGGTGTGCAGCTCGAGCCCGCCGCCCTTCGTGCCCAGGTAGATGGCGAGCATCGGCTCCAGGCGACCCGCGCCGCCCTCCGAGGGCCGCTTCAACGTCACCGCCCAGTCCTTCACCGAGTCGCCGTTGAGATCGCCCTGCGCCTTCTCGTCGACGGTCCAGCCCGGAAAGTCCTTGGCGAGCTGGGCTTCGAGCGGGGAGGGCCGGGCGCCGCCGAGGAGGAGCACCGCGACGGCGGCACCGCATGCGCGGATCGGGAGCATGCGCGTGAGCTTATCCACGCGGCCACCATCCCGTCAGTGTGCCGCGGGCCATCGCTCCAGCCTGGCGAGCTCGTCCGTCGAGCCCGGCGCCGCGCGGGGCAGCGCCAGGATCGCGATCCTCGAAACCGAAGGGAGCTTCGCGCTGCTACTGCGGGCTGATCTGCCGCGGCACCGACATCTGGCTCACCGGGACGGAGCCGGCGGCGTTGCGGTCGGCCTGCATGGCCTCTTCGCCGGCCCGGAAGGCGTTGGCGCCGGAGGGGTTCTGGTACTCGTAGCTCCGGACGCGGGTGGAGTTGCCGTCGTCGTAGGACATCACCCCGGTGCGGCGCATGCCGCCGTCGTCGGCGTGGGTCTCCATCTGCCAGGCGGTCCCGTTGGGGTTCACGCCGTTGTTGATGACGGCGTTGGGCCGGAAGTCCTGCTCCAGCCGCTGCAGCGACTGCGGGCCGCCGTTGATCGCCGCGTCGCTCACCGGGAGCAGCGCCAGCGCCACGTCCACGTTCCGGGTGGTCCCGTCCTGGTTCTGCAGCTGGTAGCGGTACACCGGCTGCCCGTCCACGCTGGGCAGCTGCTCCCGCTTCACCGACCCGTCCTGGTTGCGCACCAGCTGCTGCCCGAAGCCCTGGGACATGGCCGCGTCCATGTTCTCCGGGTGGGTGACGAAGTCCTGCGTCGGGTTGTTGTTCACGCCCGCGAACGCGCCGTAGCCTGTGACCAGCGCCTTGATCGGCTCGTTGCCCGGCACCTGCCCGCGCGCCGCGTCCACGTACCCGCGCATGGTGGCCCCGATGACCTCCTGGGCGCCCTTCTGGCGGTCCGGGCTGTTCTCCTGGTCCAGCTCGCCCGGGTGGTGGATGAAGGTCACCATCGGATCGCCCTTGGCGTCGCGCTTGATGCTGGTGTCCGGCTGGTGGGCGAACTCGTTGGAGGAGAAGAGGGCGTGCTCGCAGTAGAAGTTCCCCATGTCGGGGCTGCCGGCCACCACGTCCTGCCCGTTGCCGGTCCGGCCGATGGCCTGGCCGTTCTGGTACTGCGGCGCGGGCCGCCCGTTCGCCGCGAACGTGTCCTGCGTCCCCCCGGTCCCGCCGTGCCCCTCCGGCTTCACCGGCGTGGCCCCCAGCGGCGCCGGCGGCGTGCTGGCCTGGGTCTGCTGCGGACGCTGGTTATTGGAGACCGTAGGGATGCCCATGGGCGCAATCCGTCCTTTACTCAGGGGTGACGCTACCCTGATTATCGGAACCTGAGAGGTGGAGGTGCGTGGTGCTCCACTCTTGTCGGACGACTTAGTTCTTCCGCGGGGTTACACGTCCCTTGGAGCCCCGTGGAGGGGTGGGGGCTGGATCAGGGGCCGCGTCGTCCAACTGCGCGTTGGTGACCAGCAGATCCTTCATCCGCTGCAGGCTGTCCCGGGCCTGGTTCACCAGCACGTGCTGGGCGCCGATCCGCTCCGCCGTCTCCAGCGTGTGCTCGTAGATGTCGATCGCCTTGGTGAGGAGCACCCGGATCTTCTTCCGCAGCTCCTGCCGGTAGACCTCCGACTCCTCCTCGTTGAACTCCTTGGGCACCGGGAACTTGATCAGCTGGTCGTAGAAGTCCTCGTACAGGCCGCCGATCCGCTGCCCGGAGGCGGTGGCCCAGACCCCGTTCCCCACCTTGATCGCCCGCAGGTAATGCCCCTGCGCTGAGAGCAGCGCCTCCGCCTTGTACTCCCACTCCTTCGCCTGCTCGTCGATGTCCTTCTCCGGATCGACGTGGAACTCCTCGTAGTGGATCCGGTAGATCTCCCCCAGGTGGAACTGCGCCATCGCCGGCAGCGCGTCGTCCACCTCGTCCTTGTCGCCCAGCGATTGCCACCACCCCATCGCCTTGCGCAAGGTGGCCTCGGCGTCGTCCAGCTTCCGGGCCTCCAGTTGGACCACGCCCTTCTGCACCAGCGCGTCCATCCGCTTGTTCCAGGGCAGGTCCTGGCGCCCGGCGACGGTCTCGAGCAGCCCCGCCGCCTCGTCGAAGCGCGACATGTGGAACAGCGACTCCGCCAGCCGGAACGTCGCGTCCAGCGCGTCGTCCCGTCCGCGGGCCGGGTCGGCCAGCGCGGCGAAGCGCTCTCGGGCGTCGTCCCACTCCTGCAGCTGCTGGTGCGCCAACCCGGCGTTGTACCCCGCCGCGCGGAGGTGCTTGCTCTGCGGGTGGAAGTCCACCAGCCGGTCGAAGTAGCGCGCCGCCTGACCCCACTCCTTCGCCGCGTACGCCGACTCGCCCTGCGCGAACAGCTCCTCGTCGTTCAGCTTCTCCAGCTCCAGGTCGCCCGTCACCACCGCCGGCTCGAACCGCACCACCTCCGGCTTCGGCTTGAGCGCCGCGCACGAGGGCCCCAGCGCCAGCACCGCCAGGACCGCCAGGACCCGGTTCATTCGCATTCCCCGTGAGACAAGGACCGCACGGCCAAGGTTCCCAGCATACCCCTCATCATGCCCTCGCCACCGCCTCGTCCCCACACAGGAACCGGCTCACCTTCCACAGGCTGCCCAGGTCGTGGACGTCCAGGTCGAAGCGGGGGATCTCGATCAGCGGCGTGCCCTCGCACTCCCTCTTGATCTGCTTGATCCCCTCCGCGTCGGCGTGGGCCAGCGCGGACACCTCGTCCACGGTGGTGGCCATCTTCCTGCGCAGCATCGGCTCCAGCCGGTTGAGCGACCCCATGGCCTCGAAGGTGGGCGGCAGGTGGACGCGGTTGACCACCACCGCGGCGATCTTCATGTGGTTCTGCCGGAGCTGGGTGTGAAAGCGCACCACCTCGTCCAGGCGCTCGGCGCCGGGGGCGGTGACGAGCACGAAGGCGGTCTTCTCGTCCGCCATCAGGTCGCGCACCTGGGTGGCGCGCTCGCGGAAGTCCTGGTTCATCCCGGAGATGGAGCTCATGAACTCCGCCAGCCCCTGCAGCGTCTCCACCCCGGTGAACTTGGTGAGCGTCTTGGCCACGTAGCTGGAGCCCAGGTTGAACAGCTTCAGCCCCACCTTGCCGGCGGCCAGCGCGGGCGTGAGCAGCCACCGGGCGGCTTCGTTGTCCATGAAGTCGAGCACGCGGTTGGGCGCGTCGAGGAAGTCCAGCGCGTGCGCGGTGGGCGGCGTGTCGAGGACGATCAGCTGGTAGTCGCGCTGGGTGCGCAGCTGCCACAGTTTCTCCATCGCGATGTACTCCTGCGACCCGGCCAGCGCCGAGGAGAGCGACTGGTAGAAGCGGTTGGCGAGGATCTTCTCCCGCTTGCCGGGCGGGGCGAGCTTCTCGATCAGCTCGTCCCACGTCTGCTTCATGTCCAGCATCATCGCCCGCAGCGGCGCCTTGGGCGTCAGCCCCGCCAACTGGAACCGGTCCTCGGGGATGAGCGACTCCGCGTTGCCCAGCTCCTTGAGGCCCAGCGAGTTGGCCAGCCGCTTCGCCGGGTCGATGGTGCAGACCAGCGAGCTCCGCCCGTCCACCGCCGCGCGCAGCGCCAGCGCCGCCGCCACCGTCGTCTTCCCCACGCCGCCCGCGCCCACCGCCACCATCACCCGGTCCTCCTTCAGCGCCGCGCAGAAGGGGTTCAAAGGCGTTGATGGGGCCGCGGCCTTCGCGGATGGATTGGACGGCGCGGGCTTGCCGCCCACGCCCGGGTTGGAGGGCGAGATCTTCCCGGCCCCTCCCACTGGAGGCCTGGAGGGCGGAGGCACGGGCTTCACGGGGCGCTCTCCAGCGCCTTGGCCAGCGCGTCCGAGATGCGCTCCACCATCGCCGGACCGCGCGTCTCCTCGTACAGCCGGGGGACGGTGGCCACCGGCGCGGCGACCTGGCGCTCCAGCCGGTTGCGGCTGTCCAGCGAGAGCTGGGCCCTATCGAAGTGGTTCTTGCCCAGGGCGTGCAGCGCGGAGCCGCCCAGGGCCTGCAGGTCGCGCTCGTCGAAGCGCGGCGAGGTGTAGCCGTTGAGCACCACCAGCCCGGTGGCGATCTTCACCTTCCGCCGGAGCGCGTCCTCCAGCTCCAGCGTCTCGTTCACCGGCATCTCCTCCGGGAGCGAGACCAGCACCGCGGTCGTCGTCTTGGGATCCACCAGGAGGTCGCGCATCCACTTGGCCTCCGTCCACAGCGGGCCGGTGGCCACCGTGTCCAGCAGCACCTGGGGGACCTGGAGGAAGGAGATGGCGTGGCCGGTGGCGGGGGCGTCCATCACCACCACCTCGTACCGGGGCGCGCCGCCCTGCATCTCCTTCACGTGGAAGAGCACCTTGCCCAGCATCACCATCTCGGCGACGGAGGGGATGAAGCGGAGGAAGTACCGCACCAGCCGGTTCTCGAACACCGCCCGGTAGACGCTCTTGAACTTGAGCACCATCATCGCGTACTCGCGCAGCGCCTCCTCCGGGTGGACGTTCACCGCCCACAGGTTCTCCTCCACCTGGAACAGCTCCGGCCCCACCGGCTTGCCGTAGAGGCTGGCCAGCCGGTCCGCGGCGTTGATCTCGCAGATCAGCGTGCGCTTCCCCGAGCGGGCCGAGTGCAGGGCGAGCGCCGCCGCCACCGCGCTCTTGCCCACGCCCCCCTTGCCGGTCACCACGAGGAGCCGCTTGTCGAGGAGCCGCATAGCAGGTGGAAGTGAAGCAACGGTACGTCATCCCGCGCGGCTTGACACCCCCTCACCCCGGGCCTCATGGTGCGCGCGCCATGTTGAGGAACAACCCGGTGGTGAAGAAGCTGGTCGAGTCGGGCGAGGTCCGGATCGGCAAGCTGGCCCAGCAGCTCCTCTCCAACGAGAAGTTCGTGGCCGCGGTGCAGACCATCGTGGGCAAGACGCTCCAGGCCAAGGGCACGCTGGACAAGAGCCTGCGCAGCGCGCTGTCGGCGATGAACCTGCCCTCCACCGGCGACGTGGAGGCGCTCAAGTCCAAGGTGGAGGAGCTGGAGAAGCTCCTCGCCTCGGTGGAGTCGAAGCTGGAGGCGCTCGCCTCGCAGTCCAAGCCTTCGGCGTGAGCCCGGGGCTACTTCTTCTCCAGCTCGTCGATCTTCTTCTCCAGCGCCTCCAGCCGGGTCATCAGCTGCTGGAGGTCGCGGGCGGCGGCGGGCAAATTTCCCACCACGCCCTCCACCGCCGCGCGCACGCGTTCGTCCACACGGCGCTGGAAGTCCTCCCAGGCGCGCTGCGAGGCCTTGAGCAGGTCCGGCCCGGTGGCGCTCCCCGCCTGGGCGCCCGGCGCGACCGCCTCCCCGCCGGCGGGCGCCTCGGGCCCGGAGGCCCCGTCCCGGCCCAGGAGCTTGTCCAGGCGCTGTTCGGCCTCCTCGCGGATGACGGCCACCCGGGGCTGGACCTCCTTCTGGAAGAAGGCCTGGAAGGACTCGCTGGGGTGCCGGATGATCTCCCGGAGGAGGGCCAGGGGCATCTGGCTCTGCTTCTTCTCCTCCTCGAAGATGATCTGCGCCAGGGTGACCGAGGTGAGGTCCTCCTTGGACCGGTTGTCGATGATCTTCACCTCGGTGCCGCCCTTGATCATCTCGGCGATCTCGTCGAGCGTGACGTACCGGCTCTCGACCGTGTCGTAGAGCTTGCGGTTCGTGTAGCGCTTGATGACCTTGGGCTCGCGCGCCGGGGGAGTCTTCGCTTCAGCCTCTGACATTGGCGATCTCG